>NZ_JCAMOR010000012.1:0-148425 GCF_059512385.1 Bradyrhizobium sp. Crot121
ACCGCAAGCGGCTGGCAGACCGTGCCCTTGGCGACGCCGGTCTCGATCGCCGCCAACACCACCTATGTCGCGTCCTATCACACAAACGGCGAGTATGCAGCCACCAGCAACTTCTTCACCAGCGCGCTCACGAGCGGAGCCCTGACGGCGCCATCCAGCGCTACGTCAGGCGGCAATGGCGTCTATGCTTACGGGGGAACGAACTCGGCCGGACTCTTCCCGACCAACACTTTCAGTTCCACCAACTACTACGCCGATGTGGTGTTTCAACCTCAGCTCGCAGCGTGAACTCGTCGATTCTCGCTCAGTCCGATGCGATCAGAGCTCAGACGTGATCGGGCATGTCACGTCCGCTACATCGGATCGAAAGCGCGGATCGGCGGCAGATTGCCGCTGAACCGTTCCACCTCGACAGTCGTAAGCTGGCCGGTGCAGCCTTGCGCGAAGGACGAGGTGCCGACGTCGCGGGTGAGCACATTCGGATTGCCGTGAACGCAGAGTGGTGTCTCTTCCTCCGGATCCATCGGGTCGTACCACGCGCCGGTCGGTAGCTGGACAACACCGGGAGCGATGCCATCGGTGATGTGCACCGCGGCAAGGCAGGCGCCGCGTTCGTTGAACAGGCGGATGATGTCGCCATCCGCAATTCCGCGAACGTCCGCATCGCGCGGGTTCATGCGCGCGACCTCTCGGCCGCGATGCTTGGCCCCGGTCGAATGTCCGCCGAAGTCGAGCTGGCTATGCAGACGCGTCACCGGCTGATTGGCGACGAGGAAACACGGCGAGCCCGGCTTGGGCACATCTGTCTTCTCGAGCCAGACCGGATGGCCCGGACAGTCTGCGTCGCCATGGCCCGCGATCTTCGTCGAGAAAATCTCGATGCGTCCGCTCGGCGTCGGAAGGGGATGAGCGATCGGATCCTCGCGGAAGCCGCGCAGCTTGCCGCCGTCGTCGAGGTGTTGCGGCACGATCATGCTGCCGCGCTCCCAGAATTCCTCGAAGCTCGGAGCCGCGAGGCCGCGCGCGGCGAGCGAGGTGCGGGTCGGTTCGTAGAGATGTGCCAGCCACTGCCGTGCCGTGCGGCCTTCGGTGAAGGCCTCACGACTCCCGAGACGCTCGGCAATATCGGAGAAGATCTCATAGTCATCGCGCGCAAGGCCAAACGGTTCGGCGATCCGGTGCATGGCGACCATCAGTGGATCGTTGGTGGAATAGCCGATGTCCTCGCGCTCGAGCGTCATCGTGCAGGGCAGAACGATGTCGGCGTGCCGGGCCGTGGCGGTCCAGGCGAGCTCATGCACAACCAGCGTGTCGAGCCGGGCGAAGGCTTTGCGCAGGCGGTTGAGATCCTGGTGGTGATGGAAGGGATTGCCACCTGCCCAGTAGACGAGCCGGATGTCCGGATAGACGCGTGTCTCGCCATTGTAGCGATAGGTGGTGCCGGGATTGAGCAGCATATCGGCGATACGCGCCACTGGAATGAAATCCGCGACACCATTGCGGCCTTGCCCTAGCGTCGGCCCCGGCACGTCGTTCACGCGGCGGCCGTAATAGCCGATCGCGCCGAGCGAATAAGCGTAGCCACCTCCAGGCAGGCCGATCTGGCCCAGAGCCGCCGCCAGCACCATGCCCATCCAGACCGGCTGCTCGCCGTGCTCCGAGCGCTGCAGGGAATGGGAAACGGTGATCAGCGCGCGCCGTCCGGCAAGCCGACGGGCGAGTTTCCTGATCGTGTTCGTGTCGACACCACAGATCGCGGCGGCCCACTCAGCGTTCTTGGGTTGCCCATCCGTCTCGCCGGTCAGATAGCGCAGAAAGACCGGCCAACCCTGGGTGTAGCGATCGAGGAAGGCCTGGTCATGCAGGCCTTCGCTGACCAGCGTATGGACGATGCCGAGCATCAGGGCCGTGTCGGTGCCGGGCACGAGCGTCATCCATTCGGCACCGGCCTCGGCGGGCAGATCGTCACGCAGCGGGCTGACCAGGATGAACTCGCAGCCGCGCCGGCGCGCCGCGGCCATGGCGCCGCGCTCGACATGCTTGCTGATCGAACCGCCGGCCACCATGGAGTTCTTCAGCGCCATGCCGCCGAACGCCAGCACGATCTCGCTTTCGGCCGCGATCTGCTCCCAGGTGACGTTGCGCTTGGTGATGTCTTCGTAACCCGCCAGGATCTGCGGCAGCAGCACCGAGGACGCACCCGAGGAATAGGTGTTTACCGAACGCACATAGCCGCCCATCGCAATGTTGAGGAAGCGGTGAACTTGGCTCTGTGCGTGATGGAAGCGGCCGGCGCTCGACCAGCCATAGGAACCGCCGAAGACCGCACCGGGGCCGCGTGTGTCGCGGATGCGCGATAGCTCACCGGCCAGGAGGTCGAGCGCCTTCTCCCAGCTGACGGACACGAATTCGTCGCGGCCGCGGCGATCATCGGGGCCGGGACCACGCTCAAGCCAGCCGCGGCGGATCGCCGGCTGGGCGATGCGAGCCTGGTGGCGCAACGCGCCGGGGAAGTTGCCGATGATGCCGTTCGGATCAGGATCCCCCGCATAAGGCCTGACTTCGAGTCCAGCCTCGCTGTGACGCGCCGAGAACACGCCCCAGTGCGAGGTGTGCGGCTTGAAGCCGTCCGACAGGTCGAGGCCGGGGTCGGGGTAACCAATTATCTCGTTCATCGCCTCATCCTTATGCTCCGCTGGGGTGCTCCGCCTCCACTTTCATGTCTATCAGGGCAACGTATATGCCGTCTTCACCGTGGTGAAGAGTTCGGCGACATATTTGCCCTGCTCTCTCGCTCCGTAAGAGGAGCTCTTGCGGCCACCGAACGGTACATGGAAATCGACGCCCGCAGTAGGTAGGTTCACCATCACCATGTCAGCTTCCGCATTGCGCTTGAAATGTGTGGCATGCTTGAGACTCGTCGTGGCTATGCCAGAGGAAAGGCCAAACGGCGTGTCGTCCAGGACGATGTTTTTGAGACGTTCACGGAGCGCGGCCACGAATTTGTCGTGGACGCTCTTCGTCACGATGAGGCGGGAAGAGGCCGTGCAGCGTTGGCCGGTCGAGAAGAAGGCAGAATTCACAGCAGCCTCCACGGCGACGGTGAGATCTGCGTCGTCGAGCACAACAAGCGGATTCTTACCCCCCATTTCAAGCTGAAATTTGCGGCCACGCTCGATAGAAGCTTCCCCGAGCACCCCATGTGGCAACAAGCTTCGCCCCTAAACCTCTCCCGCGACCCCAAGCTCGATATCGAGCCATCCCAGCGCATTGACCGCCGCGCGATCGCCGCTGTTGATGACGACCGTTGTCGTCTCGGCCTCGATGATCGCGGGACCTTCCAGCACATGCCCCGGGCGCAGTCTTTCCAAAGCGTAGACTGGCACCTCGCGCCAATTGCCAAAGAAGGCCTGCCGTTTGGCGGCGGGTCGCGCACTTGGCTCGGTCGCCGGCGTCGGCGCGTTGGCTTGCGCAGTTCTGGGAACTGCACCAACGGCTGCGGCTCGCGCATTGACGAACACAACTTCCTGATCGCGGGAAGCGTAGGTATAGAGCTCCTCGTGACGACGATGAAACCGCTCTTCAATGTCGGCAACCAGCGACGGCGCAGTGAGGTTGACGTCACTGAGCGGTACGTCGACCTCGAATACCTGCTCGCCATAGCGCATTTCGGCGGAGCGTTCCGTTGCGATCGGCCCGTCAAACCAGCCGCGCAACCGCTCCGCGGCCTGCCCCTCGATATGCGCAAAAATCTTGCGAATGTCCGAGGCGGTCGTACGGGTGCCTGCCTCGAAATGGGTACGGCTCACCTCGTAGCGCAGGTCACTGGTCAGCATCCCCCAAGCTGACAGCACTGAGGCTTCCGTCGGCACGATGATCCGCTTTATGTCGAGCTCGCGCGCCACTTCGGCAGCGTGCAGTCCCGCGGCTCCGCCGAAGCTGAGGAGTGCGAATCTCCGCGGATCGACACCACGACGCAAGGTCATCAATCGGATGCCATCGGCCATTTTCAGATTGACCAGTCGATAGATGCCGGCAGCCGCCTCGATGCGCGTCACTCCGAGCGAAGCTGCCAGGCGATCGACCGCCGTCTCCGCCGCAACCCGGTCCAGGGGACGCCGTCCGCCCATGAAAGCTGCCGCATCGAGATAGCCTAAGACGATGTTTGCGTCCGTTACGGTCGGCTCCGTGCCGCCGTTGCCATAGCTGGCTGGCCCTGGCATTGAGCCGGCGCTTTCGGGACCGACGCGAAAGATACCGCCAGCATCAACACTGGCGATCGACCCTCCGCCCGCCGCGATGCTGGCGATATCAAGGCTGCGCAGCGCAATGCGCTGATCCGCCAGTCCTCCATCCGCCGAGAGCGTGGCGCGCCCGTCCGTAATCAGGGAAATATCGGTGCTGGTACCGCCCATATCGAAGGGCACAAGATCCGGCAGCCCGAGCAGTTCCGCACACCGCCGGCAACCGGAGATGCCGCCCGCCGGACCGGACAGCACAGTCGCCGCCGCGAGGCGCCCGGCTTCCTCCACCGGAGCCATGCCGCCATGGGAGAGGATGATGAACAGGCTGCCCTTGAAGCCCGCTTCGGCGAGGCGGCGCTCGAGCCCGGTCAGATAATGTCGCACGGCGGGGCCCACATAGGCATTCACGATCGTGGTGGAGACGCGCTCGTACTCCTTGATCTGCGGTAGCACGTCGCTCGAGCGCGACACGCTGACACCAGGCAGCTCGCGCGCAAGCCGCTCGGCTGCCGCGATCTCATGGGCGGGGTTGCGGTAGGAATGCAGGAAGCAGACCGCGACCGACGTGGCGCCGGAGGCACGGATCGCCGCGATAGCCTCGCCGAGCGAAGCTTCGTCGAGTGGAGCCAGCACCTCACCGTTGGGCCGCAGTCGCTCGCGCACGCCGAAGCGCAGTTCGCGCGGCACCAGCGGCTCCGGCGGCGGCGTCCGCAGGTCGTAGCGGTTGCCTTTCAATCCCTCGCGCATCTCGATCACGTCGCGGTGGCCTTCCGTGGTCACGAGTGCAACCTTCGCGCCCTTGCGTTCAAGCAGCGCGTTCGTCGCAACCGTGGTGCCGTGCACCAGTCGCTGTGTCATCGCCAGCATCTCGGCGCGCGACAGGTCGAGGCGGCGCGCGAGTTCGTCGAGCCCACTCATCACGCCGATCGACTGATCCTGCGGCGTGGAAGGCGATTTCGCGAATACGGTGCGCCCGGTCGCGTCGATGGCGACCAGATCGGTGAAGGTACCGCCAACGTCAATGCCGATCGTCAACATCGTTACTGAACCACTTCTGTCGTTGAGCTTGAAGTCACGAAGCCGCACACCTCATCGCGTCGGCGCGCCTGCTCCGTGCGTCGCTCCGGCAGCCCCCATCCTCCGCCGCCGGCAGAGCGCACTTCTAGGCAATCTCCCGGATGAATCTCGATGCCGACCTCTTTGGTTCGCAACACACGCGGCGGCCGTCCGGCGGACAGCAGACGGTAGTGATGCGGCGCACCGTCCTTCCCACCCAGCATGCCGCACGCGCCGTGCCGGGTTCCGTCGCCCGCCGTGTTGCCGAGCGCCGGCTTCTCGACTTCGAAGACGAGGTCAAGCGCAACCCCGAGGCCGCCGCGGAACTGACCGTCACCGCCGGAGTCGGGCCGATACTCATGATGACGAAAGTGCAAAGGGAAACGCGCCTCCGCGACCTCGATGCTGCCGAACTTGAGTCCGCCGACCGTGTGCCATTCGCCGATCGAGGACCAGCCGTCACCGCGCGACGAAGCGCCACCGCCCGGGCGCGCCTGAAACATATGCCAGATGAAGCTGCGCCCGCTGCGAGGATCCTCGCCCTGCACCGCGATACGGAATCGCCGGCTCCAGCCACCCATGGCTCGGTCCGGACAAGATGCCGAGAGCGCCTTGATCACCGCCTCCACGATCTCGTTGGATGGATGGCTGGTGCACAGCGTCACCGGCCGGCCCGGATCGGCCCAAACGATCGTGCCCTGCTTGGCAACCACCGTGAGCGGCCGCAATGCGCCAGCGTTCTTGGGAATTTCAGCATCGATCAGATACGCAAACGCCATCACCACCGCCGCATGCATGTTGGCGTGCGACGAATTGACGAAGCTCGTGCTCTGCGGGTCGGAGTCCGACAGATCGACCTCGATCTTGCTGCCCGACTTGGTGACTTTGGCAGCAATGCGGATATCACTGCGACCATGACCATCATCGTCGAGGAAGGCTTCCCCATAGAACACGCCGTCCTTCCAGGTCGAGACCACCGCACGCGTCTGCTGCTCGGCGGCATCGAGAATCGATTCGATCGCAGCTTCGACGACGGGCGCGCCGAATTCGGCAAACAGCCTCCCCATCCGCCGCTCGCCCATGTGCGCAGCGCCGATCATGGCCGCAAGGTCGCCCCGGAAGTCGTAGGGATTGCGCACGTTCAGCGCCAGCATGTCGAGGATATCGTCGCGCAGCCGGCCGGCCTCATAGAGCTTGATGGGCGGAACGCGCAACCCTTCCTGCCAGATTTCAGTGGCATCCGGATTGTAGGCACCATGCGTCGCGCCGCCGATATCGCTCTGGTGCGCACGCACGATGCTCCAGAACAGCCGCCGATCGCCGTCGAACACCGGCACGAACGCGGTCAGATCAGGCAGATGGCTGCCGCCGTGATAGGGGTCATTCATCAGGATGACGTCGCCGGGCGCGACCTTCTCGAAGCGCTCCTCCACCGCACGCGTCGCCCAGGGCAGCGCGCCGACATGGACCGGGATGTGGTCGGCCTGGGCGATCAGCCGGGACTGGGAGTCACAGATCGCGAGCGAAAAGTCACGGCTCGAGTTGAGTATCTGTGAATAGGATGTGCGAAGCATTGCTTCGCCCATTTCGGCCACGATCGAGCTCAGCCGATGCTGAACGACGGACCGAGTGATGGGATCGACCTTGTGGGGCATTCTCGCACCTATCTCAGACAATATTGCTTTGCGGCGTGATGGCCCGATTGGCTCCCACGCGGCGCCTTTACCAACCTCAACGACACAAGGACGCGTCAGGCTTTTGCAGCAACCTGCGCCAGTGCGTCCGATGCCGCACCGATGATGATCTCGATATCAGCGTCCGTCATCGGCAGCGACAGCGCCATCAGGCCATAGCCGGCGGCGAGAATGCCGCGATTGAGAAACTCCAGATTGAACAGGGTCTGCCGTTTGGCCTCGCCTTCGGTCATGTAGGCCGACCGGTAGTCGCGGATTGGCCGTTCGGAGAAGTGGATTTTCAGCAGCGACCCAAGACCGACCGCGGTGCCCGGTAAGCCATGGCGACGGAATGCATCGTTGATGCCCTTTCGCACGGCCTCGCCGATCGCATCCAGACGCACGAATGCGTTCTCGTCCAGTAGCTCCATGGCCGCGAGGCCGGCGCGCATGGTCACCGGATTGGCCGAGAACGTACCGCCATGAGGCAGCGCGGGTTTACCCTTGCTCGGATCGAATACCGCCATGACATACCTCTTGCCGGCGATCGCGCCGACCGGAAACCCGCCGCCGATGATCTTGCCGAGCGTGGTCAGGTCAGGATCGATGCCCCACAGTCCCTGGGCGCCGTGGTAGCCGAGGCGGAAGGAAATCACCTCATCGAATACCAGCAGCGCGCCGACTTCACGCGTCGCTTGGCGCAGCGCCTCCAGATAGGCCCTGTCGGCGGGTACGAGCCCGGCGCGGTTCGGCATCGGATCGACCAGCACGCAGGCGAGATCGCGGCCGTGCTCGCGGATCAGGCTGACGGCCCCGTCAATATCGTTGAAGGGGATCGTCACGACATCGGCCAGCACGTTGTCCGGAGTGCCTTTCGCATAGGCAACGGAGACTGGCGCGTTGCCGTTCCAGTCTGCCGGCGCCGGATCGAGGCTGACTTCGGCATAGTCGTAGGAACCATGATACGCGCCCTCACACTTGGCGATCTTCGGTCGCCCGGTAAACGCACGCGCTGCCTTCAGCGCCATCATCACGGCTTCCGTGCCGGAGTTGGCGAACCGCACCTGGTCCACCGACGGCAGGCGTGCGGCGAGTAGCTCGGCAAGATCAATCTCGGACTCGGTCGGCATGCCGAATGCGGAGCCGAGCGCGAGCTGCCGCGTGGCGGCCTCGATCAGCACCGGATGGGCATGACCGTGAATCAGAGAGGTGAAGTTGTTGATACAGTCGATCAGTTCATTGCCGTCCACGTCCCAGACCCGGCACCCCGCCCCTTTCGCGGCGTAGACCGGATAAGGCTTCATGAACACCGTTGTGCGGGTGTTGCCGCCCGGCAGGCTCGTCAGCGCGCGCTCGTAGAGCGCTTTCGACCGCGAAGTCATGTCAGGATACATTGTCTTGTCTCCTTTTCCGAGAGGTCAGCGTCCGAGATAGGCTTCGCGGACGCGCGTGTTCTGTTTGAGATCGTCAGCGGCGCCATGAAGGACGATGCGGCCCGTCTCCAGGACGTAGGCCCGGTCCGCCACCGACAACGCCAGGACCGTATTTTGCTCCACCACCAGGATTGTGAGCCCGCTGTCAGCGATCTGCCTCACCCGCTCGTAGACTTCTTCGGCCAGGCGCGGTGCGAGGCCAAGTGACGGCTCGTCGAGCAGCAGCAAGCGCGGGCGCGCCATCAGTGCCCGTCCGATCGCCAGCATCTGCTGCTCACCTCCGGACAGCGACCAGCCGAGCTGCCGACGACGCTCCTTCAGGCGCGGAAACAAATCGAACACCCGCGCGAGATCGCCGGCGATCGGCTGACGCCAGCGTCGCCAGTTTACCGTGGCGAGTGCCAGGTTCTCCTCCACCGTCAGGCCAGGAAAAATCCGTCGGCCTTCCGGCGCCTGGGCGATTCCAAGCGCGACGCGACGATCGCTGGCGAGCCGCGCAACCGATGTGCCTTCGAACATGATGTCGCCGGACTGAACCGGGTTCAGGCCCGAGATCGCGTGCAGCAGCGTGGTCTTGCCGGCGCCGTTGGCGCCGATCAGGGCGACCGTCTCGCCCCGCCCCACCTCCAGCGTCACGCTCTGCAGCGCGACGATGTCGCCATACGCGACCGTCAGATCCTTACACGCCAGCATGACGATGACCTTCGCCGAGATAAGCCGACAGCACTGCGGGATCGCGCTGGATCTCAGATGGCGTGCCCTCGGCAATCTTGCAGCCGAAATTGAGCACGACGATGCGCTGCGCCAGTCGCATCACCATGCCCATGTTGTGCTCGATCAACACGATGGCGAGCCGATGTTTCGCCCGCAGGTCTGAGAGCCGGTCGGCCAGTTGATCAACCTCGGCAGAGTTGAGGCCGGCGGCAGGTTCGTCAAGCAACAGCACGCGCGGTTCGCAGGCGAGTGCTCGACACATTTCGACCATGCGCCGGCGACCATAGGACAGCGATCCGATCGCCGCCTGCGCGTCCGCCGCAAGACCCATCTGGTCGAGCACCGTCATCGCCCGCTTGCGCAGCTCCGCCTCGCTGCGACGGCTTTGGATGGCCGCGCCGGCCATGACGTTCTCCAGCACGCTCAACCTCGCGAACGGCCGCCCGTGCTGGAAAGTTCGCCCCAAGCCAGCGCGGACTCGCTTGTGAGCCGCCGCCCGCGTCATGTCGCGCCCTTCGAGCAACACCCTGCCCTTGTCAGGCAGGACGAGTCCGGTCAGGACATTGAGCAGAGTCGATTTGCCGGCACCGTTGGGGCCGATGACTGCGATGAATTCATCCTCTCCGACCGAAAGCTCGACATCCGAGAGCGCGGTGAGCCCTCCATAACGCTTGGCGATTCCGGTGGCCTGCAGCAAGCTCATGGGCGCACCTCCTTAGACGCAGCGACCATCGCCGGCTCGTTCGAGCGCCCGTCCCGCCGGAGGCCGCCCGGCCAGCGGAAGCCGACAAGGCCCGAAGGCAGGAAGACGAGAATGGCAAGAACAAAAACACCAAAGAACGCCAGATAGGCTGAGCCGAGAAAGCGCAGCCATTCGGGCAGGAAGGTCAGGAGCAGCGCCCCCAGGATGGCCCCCACGATCGAGCCTTCGCCGCCGACGATCAGCATCGCAAGGTAAGTGATGGAGTGCGCATAACTGAAGTCCTCCGGCGAGATGAAGCGCATATGGCAGGCGAACAGGCCCCCGGCGACGGCGGCATAGATCGACGACAGCACAAACGCCGCGATCTTCACCCGCGTGACGTCGATCCCCGTCATGGACGCCGCCGTCTCGTCGTCGCGCACCGCGATCATCGCCCGCCCGTGGCGCGAGGCATGAATGAGCCCGGCGACGGCAGCGGAGACCGCCAGCACCGCGAGCGCGAACCACAGGTAACTGCGCTCGTCAGCCAAAGCATGGCCTGCGACCTGCAGCTCGGGGATGCGCGAGATGCCGTTGGTGCCGCCGGTCAGCTCAATCCAGTTGGCGGCGACAATGGAGAATGAGACGTTGAGACCCAGCGTCGCCAGTGCGAGATAATGGCCCTTCAGCCGCAGGAGCGGAAGGCCGATCAGCACGGCGAAGATCGCCGTGCCGGCCACTGCGACGGGCAGCGCCAACCATGGCGACCATCCCAGCAGCGTGGTCAGCAGTGCCACGCCGTAGGCGCCGGTGCCGACGAAGGCCGCATGGCCAAGCGAGATCAGCCCGGCATAACCGAAGGCAAAGTTAAGACCGATGACGGCGATCGCAGAGATCACCGCGAGATTGAGCAGCCGAAGATGATAATCGGTCAGCAGCATCGACAGGCCGAGACCCGCGATCAGGATTACAATGCCAAGCAGGAGCGGAAAGCGCATCGACATCGATCAGCCCCGATCCTGGACGCGTTCACCGAACACACCCTGCGGCCGCACCAGCAGGAACAAGATCATGATCCCGAAGGAAATCAAATCCTTGTAGGCCGAGGAGACGTAGGATGCGCCGAGCACCTCGCTGAGCCCCACGAACAGGCCGCCGACAATCGCGCCCGGCAGACTGCCGAAGCCGCCGATGATGGTGGCTGCGAACGCCTTGAGCGCAATTGGATCGCCCATGCTGGTGTCGGCAAACCACATCGGACCAAGCATCAAGCCCGCGATGCCCGCGAGCAGCGCAGCAAGGACCCACGACAGCGCCAGCAGACGGTTGACCTTGAGGCCCATCAACCGCGCCGCCTGGATGTCCTGCGCCACTGCGCGCATGCCGATCCCAAGCGAGGTACGAAAGAATAGGAGCCAAAGCAGAGCAACCATGACGGCAGTGACAACCACGACCGCGATGGCATGGGCAGATATCGTGGCGCCTGCGATCGTGAGATTCACCCCCTCCACCGGTGACGGCAATCGAAACGGCCAGGACCCGAACGCCAGCAGCGCCGCGTTCTGCATCGTGATGCCGATCGCGACTGTGCCGATGATGATGGTCACCACCGGGCTCTTGCGCAGCGGCAGATAAAGCACCGCAAAAAACAGCGCCCCGAACAGCGCCATCGCCAGTAGGGCCGCGCCGTAGCCCACTGGCCAGGGTAGCTCGGCATTGAGCAGCATGGCCACGCCGGCGAAAGTGCCGAACATCACGAACTGTCCGGCAGCGAAGTTCACGACGCCGGTGGCGGAATAGACAATGACGAACCCGATTGCGGCGAGCGCATAGACGCCACCGATCGCAAGTCCGTTGATGAACAGCTGGATGAAATCCGTCATGTCGTCCTGGTCGTGTGTTGCAGGGCGGCTTCGATGGTCGCCGACGGTTGCGGGCGGAGGTTCAGCCCGCCCGCGGCATGATTTGCAGTGATCCGCAGCACGGGCGCACCCGCGCATCGGCACTTCGAGCGTCAGTTCAGCTTGATGCTCTGAACCAGCTCCAGCGATTTGGTCCCCGTCTTGGATTTCACGACCGCCAGATCGAATACGCCATTGCCCTTGGCGTCGTAGGAGTAGACGTGGCCGATGCCCCGCCAGTCTTTCACGGCGGCCAGCCAGTCCCGCAGCGCTTTGGGATCGGTCCCCGCCTTGCGCAGGCCCTCGGCCGCGAGCATCGCGCCATCGTAGTAGGCGAGCCCGTAGGGATCCGGATCGGTGCCGAATTTCGTCTTGTAGCGTTCGACAAAATCCTGCATGCGCCCGCCTACCGCCGGGTCAATGAAGGTGTCGACCACCCCCCACACACCGTCGAGATCGGCGGGCGACAGAAGTTGCAGTGCCGCCGGCACCAAAGCCGCTGACGACGTGACGAGCGGCATCTTGAGGCCGAGCAACTTCGCCTGCCGCAAAACCAGCGCGCCGTCCTGCGGGTAATTGAAGATCAGGATGACATCGACGCCCTTGCCGCGCAGACCGAGCAACTGCGCCGAAAAATCCTTATCGTTCTGTCCATAAGCCTCCATGCCAGCGACGGTCACACCGGCGGCTTCGAAACGCTTGGCCGCCGTTTGGGCGCCGCCTTGTCCGAAGTCGTTCTGGATGTAGAGAATGCCGGGCTTCTTCGCCTTCAGCACATTGAGCGCGCACTGCACCATGCCTTCGGCGGACACGCTGTCGGCCGGTCGCACGCGGAACATCCACTCATTGCCGCTTTCGGCCACAGCATCTGCCCCGCCCGCGTAGAACGCCGGCACCTGGACCTTCTTCAGCTCAGGCGCCACTGCCAGATTCTGTGTCGAATAGCTCGACAGGAAGAACAGCGCAGGCTTGGTTTCCTGTGCCAGCTTGACGAAGGCATTCACCGCCGTGCTGTTGGACGCCTGCGTATCCTCAAACACGATCTTGAGGTTGCGTCCGTTGATGCCGCCCGCCTTGTTGATATCCTCTTCGGCCATCATCAGCGAGTTGTGATACTGCTTGCCGGTAAGCGACAGCGGTCCGGTCATCGGCACTGTCGCGCCGACGACGATCGGGCTCCCCTGTTGCGCGCGGGCTGCCGCCGCCCACGGCATCGCCGCCGCCGCGAGCAACGCTTTCAAGAACTCCTGCCTCGTCATCCTCATGTTTGTCCCTTCTGAGCCCCTGGGGTCGCTGATGCCCCGCCGGGCCTCCCCTGCAATTTACTATTGACCTTCGTTCCGATTTCCGGAATAATATTCCGATATTGCGTAAGGCTAATCTGCTCACGTCGGCCGAGTCAAGCCGCTGGGTTAGGCACGCATGCACAAAGTTTCCGCCTCGAGGACATCCTGAATGGCAACGTCAGATGAAGCGGCGGGCCCGCTCGACCGCTACATGCAAGTGCTGGAGCTCGTGGCCACGTTTCCTGGTGCACTCACCCTGGCAGACGTGTCCTCGTTGCTCGATCTCCCGAAGACGTCTGCACACCGGCTGCTCAAGGGCTTGGTGCGCGCTGGGCTTGCGAAGGACAATGTCGGTGGCCGTGCTTATCAGCTTGGCGACCGTCTGCTGCGCCTTTTGCACGCAACCGCTGATGATGGATGGATCAGCGCGCTCGCCCGCGGACATTTGCAGCAGCTGACCGACGCGACGTCAGAAGCCTGCTATCTGACCCGCTTGATCGGCGCACGCGTCGTCGTTGCGATTTCCATGTCACCTGACGTGCGCTGGCGCAGCTATGTGCAGCCGGGGATCGAGATGCCAGTGCATGCGGCCGCGACAGCCAAGGCGATCATCGCATATCAAAGTGAAGCCGTATTGGCCGAAGCGATGTCGGCTGACCTTCCGATTCTCACGGCTAACACCCGGAACGACCGCGCTTGGGTCGAACAGGAGCTCGCGGCGGTCAGAGCTAGGGGCTATGCGACATGCATCGGAGAGATCGACGAAGGCCTGGCCGCGATTGCGGTGCCTATATTCCTGTCCGATCGACGCGTGTTTTATGCGCTCGGAATGACGGGCCCCCTGCAGCGGATCATGAATGAACAACTCCCCGACCGATTGACAGCTCTGCGAGACGTCGCGCAAGCACTGGGAAGATCACTCTCAATAGGTGAAAGGCTCAGGTCAAGGGACACACCGCCAGCCGATCAAACGTAAGTCGGCGTATTCTCATGTTCCTCTCCGGAAACGGCGGAGGGGTGTTGGCACGAACGTGGAGCGTTGCCGGCGCTGATGACATCGCGAACCTCTCTGTTCTGACTAAACTGGCTTAGCGGCGCTTTGATGGTCCGCCACATGTCGCCTTTTGTGCGCGATCTAACTACGCTTCGAGACCGACCGAGCAGGTTCAAAATCCTGGAGGCGCAGCCACCGACACCGCCATTTCACTGACGGCGGCCACATGAGGAGCGATTGGCGCACCGCTGAAACAAGCCGTACAGCGGAGTTATCAAATCCGCTGTCGGCAAGCTTGCGCACTTCGTCTATTCGGCCGCTTGACGGAAAGCGCCTTCCTTCCGGAGCCCTGCCTCGGCAACCGCCTGCCGCAACCGCGCCAGCTCCTGGTCCGACAATTTGACGAGTGGAGGACGCACGACAGCCTTGTCGAGACGCCCCAACATCACGAGCATCTCTTTCATGCGGTTGTGCATATCCAGAAACGGTGGCGCGTAGAACGCTTGCTGCAATGGAACCATGCGATCATTGATCGCCTTTGCAGTGGCCAGATCATCAGAGCTGATCGCATCAAACAGGGCCGCCTGCAAATCCGCGATCACACTTCCGGCTCCCGAGAGCAAGCCTTTTGCCCCCATCGCAAGCGATGACATCAGCCAGGAGCTATGTGTCGTGAGGACGTTTACCGGCTTTGGAAGATTCTGGAAGGTTCGGATGTGGCGCTCGTGCAGCATTGGATCATTGCACCAATCCTTCATCGCCTTGATGCTCGGAATGGCATCAAAAAGGCTGAGCAAGGTGTCGAAGGGATAGTTGACCAGGCTGGATGCCGGATACTGGAACAGGATCAGCGGCAGATCCGTTGCGTCCGCAATGCGCTTGAAATGAGCGAGCGCCATGTCGGGGCGGAGCTGGCCTCCGAGAGAGAATACCTGGCTTGGGAACACCAGGAGCGCCGAGGCTCCAGCGCGGTCCGCCATTTTGGCGATCCTTGCCGCCTCCTGCGATCCGTCGGCATAGACACCGCTGATGAGCGGTACCTTGTCACCAACCTCCTCAAGCGAGAATGTCAAGATCCGCTCCTGCTCCTCGAACGAACAGGCATGGACCTCGGACGCGTGGCCATTGACCGTGACCGCTGTGACACCCGACGTGAACGCACATTGCGCCAGATGCCGTCGTGTTTCCTTCTCGTTGATGGACAGATCATCATTGAAAGCCGCAAGCGTCGCGGGAATGACCCCGCTGGGCATAAAATCCTTGAAGCGCGGCATGTCCTGTCTCCCTGGCTCGAGAGCGCTGATTACGAAAGGCTAAGGAACGATTCGACAAATTTGGGATCGTCGAGGAGGCTCTCTGTGGTCCTCGCCATTTGGATGCGGCCAGCTTGCACGACGTAAATTCGGTCCGCAATAGCGGTCGCGAGCTTGGCATTCTGTTCGGACAACAGGATGGTCAATCCCTCGTCGCGCAGACGACCAAGGGTTCGGCCGATTTCCTTGATGATAACCGGAGCAAGACCGATCGAAGGCTCGTCCAGCATCAACAGCTTTGGTGACGCCATCAGGCCGGAAGCAATGGCGACCATTTGCTGCTGTCCTCCGGACATGGTTCCGACCATTTGGGCCCTCCGGTCCTTGAGGATGGGAAAGAGCCGGTGCACGCGCTCGATGCGCCGCGCCACTTCCTGTGTGCTTCGACAGAGATACGCGCCGACGAGAAGGTTCTCATGCACGGACATCATCGGGAAGACGCCGCGCACCTCCGGAACGAGCACCAGACCATGGGCCAGCCGTACGTCGGGCGTTGCATCTTCCAGCAGGTCAGCACCGAAGCGGACCGAGCCTGAGAACGGCCGCACGAGTCCGGCAGCGGCATTCAGCAACGATGTCTTACCGGCGCCATTGGGTCCGATGATTCCAACGATCTCGCCCTGCTTGACCGTCATGTCGACGCCGTCGACCGCAAGGAAATCTCCGTATCTGATCACAAGTTTCTGGAGTTCAAGCATCGCCCGTCCCCAAATAGATATCGATTACCTCCCGGTGGCGCAGCACGGTCTGCGGACTATCGTCGACCAGCTTTTTGCCGTTGACCAGAACGACCACCCGATCGGCGAGCGAGGTAATGACCTTCATGGTGTGCTCGATAATGAATATCCCGCACTCCTCTCGAAGGGACTGAATCAGGCCGATCATCGCGCGGATCTCTTCTGGATTGAGCCCTCCGACCGGCTCATCAAGCATCAGAAGCTTGGGTCGCGAGATCAGGCGGGAAGCAAACTCCAGCCGACGTCGATCATATAGACCAAGCGCACCCGCCCGCTGTTCGAGGTCGGCTGTCAGCCCGACGCGGGCCAATGCCCCTCTTGCCTCATCGACTTCCTTGGTGCCCATCGAACTGTGCCCGAGCGCACCGGCAAGCACGTTTTCGAGAACGGTTAACTTGTCGAAGATCTTTACGGCCTGAAAGGTCCGGGCGATGCCGGCGCGTGCGACGACGTGCTGCGGACGCCGGGCTATGTTGGCGCCATCGAGCAGGATCTCGCCGCTATCCGGCTTCAGCGTTCCGCTGATCACATTGACGAATGTCGATTTGCCGCTGCCATTCGGACCGATCATACCCAGCAACTCGCCCCTGCGCTGGGACACATTCACGTTTGAAAGCGCCTTCAGCCCGCCGAACGCTTTCGAAATGTCGGTCGCCTCGAGCAGAAGATCATTCATGTCCGCGCCTTCCGCTTCAATACAAAGCCATAGATGCCTTGCGGCAAGAATAAGGTTACGAGAACGATGGCAACCCCATAGATGACGTCCTTGACCCATGTGTACTGCACAAGCAGGTAGGGAAGCGGTGCGAGCAGGAGCGCTCCGAGCAGCGGCCCGACCAGCGTTCCGCGTCCTCCCATCGCAACCATGAGCCACAGATTCAAGCTGATTAGCACATCGAAGGCGCGTGGTGAGGCGAAGCCGATGTAGTGCGCATACAAGCCGCCGCCCAGGCCCGCGATGAACGACGAGATGATGAAAGCCGCTGTACGGTTCAGCGTGACATTGATCCCAAGCGCACGCGCAAGGTCCTCATCCTCCCGGATGGTGATCAACGTCCGACCAAATCGGGAGCGCATGGTCAAGCCGATGCCGGCGACTGCTGCGATCACGAACAGCGCAAGCACGCACTCTATGTAAGGAGACGGAATCGCACCTCCATCGAAACCGGTGGGACGCGGCACCGATGCGATCCCGGTATCGCCATTTGTATATGCCGGAAAATAAACGAAAGCGATCGTAAACGCCGATTGGATCACCATGCCGGACAACGCAAAGTAAAAGCCACGAAGGCGAATGGCCGGAAGACTGAGAAGCAATCCGACCAGAGCTGCCGCAGCACTGCCGATCGGCAACGCAAGCCAGAACGACAGTCCCAACCGCATGACCAGATGAACCGTCATATACGCGCTGATTCCGGCGATGCCGGCGTAGGTCAGCGGGATCAGACCTGTGAAGCCGTACAGCAGATTGAGGCCGCTCGCCCATAACATATGGATCAGCGCGATGCCCGCGATGAACACCAGAAAGTCATTCCGCAGGCCGAAAATCGCAACCAATGGCGTCGCGATCACCATTGCAATCACAAGTATTCTCATTTGGCGAACAACCCGCTCGGGCGAATGAACAGCATCGCAAGCATTGCCAAGAGGTAAGCAAAGGTAGCGACCGTCGGGTCGGCAAAGACGCTGACAATTGCCTGCGTGAACCCGAATACCAGGCCAACCACCAGCGCGCCGACGACGCTCCCCGGCCCACCGACGATCATGATTGAGAAAGTGATGAGTGAGATGGTCCAGCCGACGGTCAGGTCGAGCGCAAACGCCAGCGCGAACAGAATTCCACCTGCCGTCGTGATTGCGGTACCCAGCAGAAAAGCGAACCGATAGATCTTCAAGGTATCTATACCGCGCAGGCGTGCTGCCTCGCGGTTCTGGAACACGGCGCGCAGCGCTCGGCCAATCCGGTGCAGCCTGAGAAAAGCGACCAATCCGCCCAAAACCGATCCAGCCAGGACAAACGCGATCAGCCGGGTATACGCAATCGGCACCGGTTCGATAATCGCGAATCCATTGACGGGCGCCGTGACCTGAAATGTGTCGCTGATCCTGCCGAACGTGCCCGTATAAATCCCGCTCAGGATTTGTGCGATACCGAGGGTAATGATCAGATAGCTGATGTTGCGGTCCTCAAGCGGATAGAATCGCTTCAGGATCGTTGCTTCGCACGCAAATGCGAGGAAACCGATGATCAGAAAGGTCGTCGGCACGGCCAGCCAGAGCGGCCATTCCCACTCCGTACCAAAAAGCCAAAACAGCAGGCCGGCGGCTAGAAAGACCTGCCCGTTGGCCGCTTGAGGGAGAAGAATGGTACCGTGAATCAGCGACAGGCCGGCGGCAACCACGGAGAATATGGTGCCGACCAGCAGCCCCGACGTGATCACGGAAAACACTACGAGCAGATTCTCTTCGAGCATTGAAACGTAACCCCAACTCGAATTGTCGCCCCGAACCGCCGTTCCTGCTCAACGCACCAGATCGTAGACGGGCAGGACTTCCGGCGACCATTCCATGTAGTTGACCTTCTCCGTTTTGAAGTCGTCCTTGCTCAGGCTCTTCAACTGCATGAGGTACATGTACTCGATACGTGCCCCGTTTTGATCGAAGCGGATGGGCACGCCGGTCGTCACCTCCTTCGTATTGACCTCGCGCAAGGCCGCGCGAATTCCATCCCTGCCCTTTGCCCCCTTGTCCACGAGTTCGTTGAGCAGATAGACCGTCGAGTAGCAGTAGTTCTCGGTGTATCCCGGCGGATAGTTCTTCACCTTGCGGAAGTTTTCGACGAAGGCTTTGCCCTGCTCGGTCAAATTGGGAAGGTTATGGTCAAAAAACGTCCCAAAGTACGAGCCGATCGAGCGCTCTCCCCATGTCATGATCTGCTTGGTCGACCCGTAAGGATGATACAGTTGCTCCGGCTTGAAACCAACGTCGAGCATCTGTCGCGTCAGCGTGGCGTCGAACGCGCCGCCGCCAGCCAGGATGACGAAATCAGGCTTCTTCGCCTTCATTTGCGCGGTTTGCACCGTCGCATCCGAGGCTGATTGCGGAAACAGCATTTCGGCCACGATGGCAATGCCGTCCCTCTCCGCCTGATACTTCAGGCCGGCGAGGATGGCCCGATTGACCGCAAAGTCGCTCATCATGACGCCGATCTTGGCATCCGACTTCATGGTCTTGATGAATTTGACCGCGGCATAGCCCCATCCTACGGCGTCCGGCTCCATGCGAAAGACCTGCTTGGTTCCGGGCTTTGTGAGTTGCGGGAATGCTGCGACAGGCATCAAGACGGGCAGTTTGGCATCTTCGGCATATCCGTAGACCGCGAGTGACACGTCTGCATTGGTCGGACCGGACAGGAGATCGACCTTCTCCTGGGTGTCGAGCGATCTTGCTACGGCGGCAGCCTGCGCCGGATTGCTCTGATTGTCCTGGACGATCAGGTCTATCTTCTTGCCTTTTGCATTGACTTCCGTCTCGGCAAGCCGCGCTCCGTCCAAGCAGGCGTTACCGAAGAACGTCCAGACGCCGGAGAGTTCGGAATTCCAGCCCACCTTCAAAGGCTGGTCGGCAGCGAGCGCGGGACCGGCCATCGCGGCCATGGCGCAGACCAACACCGACAGTTTCGGCAAAGAACGACCGAGCATGATTTCCCCCATTAACTGATTGATTAGATTCGATAGAGCTGTGCAGCGGTGTCGTGGAGGATCGCGCGCTGCTCCTCCAGCGAGAGATAGGAAATGGACTGACGGAAGGTCTCGTTCAGCGCCTTGTAGCTCGTCCAGAGCTTTTCAATCGGGAAATTGCTTCCAAACATGCAGCGCCCTGCTCCGAAGATAGAAACGGTCTCCCTGATGATCGGAGACACGACCTCAGCCGGATAAGCATGCACAAAGGTGCCCAGACCGGATAGTTTGGTGAAAACATTCGGCTGAGCGGCAAGCAACTTCATGCCGCGACGCCAGAGCTCCCACCCCGCGAGCGAGAGATCTTCCAGCATGCCCGCATGTTCGAGCACGAAGTTGACCTTCGGAAATGCGCGCGCAAGCTCCGCACCATCCTGCATCTGGCCGGCGAAGACTTGAAGTTCGAAGATCAAATTGCGATTGGCAAGCTCGGTCATGCCCTTGCGCCAAGCGGGATCGTTCATCACGTTGGGCCGGGACGCGAAGCGGTATTGAGGATTTTCGTGCCAGTGCAGTTGCTGGCGCACGCCGCGCACCGTGGGCAACTTGCAAAGCTTGTCGAGCAATGCGTCGACGTTCGGATCGGCAAGATCAGCGTAGGCAACGCAGGCGTGCGGCCAACCTGCCGCATTAGCCACTGACTGCACCCATTGCGCCTCCGTCAATTCGCCGCCGGGGGGCCAGTTGGTCTGGACGTAAATGGATTTGACGACGTTGGCGCCTTCCAGATCGCGCCGGAATTCGTCGACCGTGTAGTCTCGGCGAATGGCTTCGTAGGGACCGAAAATACGCGGCACTGGCGGCCCGGACAGCCAAGCCAAGTCAGCAAGACGCCAAATGTGATGATGCGCGTCGATCGCCTCGATGGGCTCAGCCATCCGCATTTCCCCCCCAATATCGTTGCTGGCACTTTTAGGACTGAATTATCGCGCGTCAAGTATTTTCGAAAATATGCAGTCTGTGGTAAAATCCAGCACATCTTGTACGGGAGCATCGATGACGGCGGTTGCTGGCACGGCAAAAACCCTGGCTGAAAGTGCCTATCTACGGATTCGCGATGCTATTCGTGGTGGGGCACTGCCGCCCGGCACACGCTTACGCTTTGCAGAGCTCCAAGACCTCTGCGGGATGAGTGTCACCCCGGTCCGCGAGGCGCTGACGCGACTCACGGCCGAGGGCTTCACAACCGTGGAAGAGAACCGCGGCTATCGGGTCGCGCCACTATCCATTGAAGAGCTCTGGGACATTGCGCGGAGCCGGCAACTTATCGAGGGCGAAGCGCTACGGCTCTCGATTGCGAAGGGAGGCGCGGATTGGGAGGGCGCGCTCGTATCGGCGCACCACTTGATGAAGCGTATCGCCCGAACAACTCACCAAGCACCGACGGTAGTCGATGAAGACTGGAATCACCGGCACACTGTTTTCCACCGATCGCTTATCCTGGCCTGCGGATCACCCATACTCCTGTCCATAAGCGAGAGCCTCTATGATCGTGCCGATCGCTATCGTCGTCTGTCGTGGGCGATACCGGACAACCCTCGAGCAATCGAGGAGGAGCACGAATTGATCTTCAAAAGCGCGCTTGCTCGCGATGCCGAAGCCGCGGTGACCTACCTCCGTGTTCACTATGAACGCACGGCACAGCAGGTCGAGGCATTCCTGCTGAACAAGGCCCAGCCCGACGTTTCGATTTAGTGGACGTGCAGCGATTTGCTTCGAGAGGATAGCCTATCCGGGCGCTTGGTTAGCCTAGTCTGCTCGGTCCTCGCATGAAGGAGGCGGTGTCACGCGGCCGGTCCAATGGGTGGACGCTGTCGCTGCATTGGTAGCGCCTCTTGGAAGGACGCCGCAGCTTGCAAGACCCCGAGATCGTTGAAACGCCGGCTCACAATCTGCAACCCAACCGGAAGCCCAGCCGCGGTCATGCCACAGGGGACGCTGGCGGCTGGGTGGCTGGACATATTGAACGGATAAAGAAACTCAGACCATGCAAGCCAGTCCCATGCATGTTCCGGCCAATCCTCGGGCCTCACGCGCTCGACAGGAAACGCCGCAACAGATGCAACCGGCGTTATCAGGTAATCCCAATTTTCGAGAAACGATGAGATCCTGGCCACGTAAGTCAGCTTCCGCTCTCGCATATTGATGTAGTCGGCGGCCGAGAAGTTGGCTCCCGCGCGAATACAAGCCACAAGGTCGGGGCTCATTCGGCCTTCCCAATCAGCCAATAGCCTGGCATGACGTCCACAATAGACACTCCAGAAAAAGCGGCCGAGCTCAGGCCCGAGCACACCCCAGTCGGGGATCACTTCTTCGACGTCGGCCTGGAGCGTGCCAGCAAAAGTCCTCGCTGCATTCCGGACGATATCGGCAATCTCATCGTCAACTCTTGCGTGACCGAGATCGAGGCTGAAGGCCACACGCTTACCCTTCATCGACCCCTTCAGCTTCGCAAGATAGGCATCGGGCCGCGCCTCACACGACGTATGATCGAGAAAGTGGGGGCCGGCCATGGTCTCGAGCATGAGCGCAGCATCCGCGACAGTTCGCGTCATGGGTCCAGGATGAGTACCGTAGTCGTTGTTCGTGACGGGGACGCAAGGCACGCGCCCGTATGTCGGCTTCAACCCAAAGATGCCGCAGAAATGTGATGGCATACGGATGGAGCCAGCTCCATCAGACCCAAGATGCAGCGGTCCGAAACCGGTCGCCGCGGCAGCACCCGCTCCAGCCGAGGAGGCTCCCGCATTAAGTCCATGCCGCCAAGGATTGTGGGTAATCCCCGTCACAGGGTTGCGGCTCATGCCGGACCAGGCAAACTCGGACATTGTTGTCTTGCCGATGATCACCGCGCCGGCCTTGCGCAGACGTTCCACAACGACGTTGTCAGTCGCCGCGACCTGCCCCTTGATGGCGTATGAACCGGTCGACGTTTCTTGACCGGCAACATCGAAGGCATCCTTGATCGTGACCGGAATTCCCTCGAGCGGACCCGCCTCGCGCTCCCGGAGGCGGTGTTCCGATTGTCTTGCGGCAGCAAGCGCTTCCTCGTACATAACTACCGAGAAGGCGTTGATCCGTGGATTGATGGCGTTGATCCGTTCCAGGACCGTTCTTACGACTTCTACTGGTGTAGTATCTCCGCGCGCATAGCTTTCCTTGAGCTCAATCGCGCTCGCGTATCCGATATCGGATTGAAGATTGGTCATCGCTTGTGATCCTTCGATTGTATGGACGCGACCATGTGCAGGCGAGGCAAAGCCGGCACTGCACGATCGGACTGTGGGGCACTGATGCTAGTGAATGCCGAGATATCGCTCGATGCGTTCTGGATGACGCTGGCTTTCGATCGAGCTTAGGCGGTCGACGACGATGCCGTTTTCCATCACCACCACTCGGTCAGCGAGTGAAAGCGCAAAGCCGATATTCTGCTCAACAAGGACGACCGACAGGTCTTCACCACGCAACGCCGCAAGCGTTTCGCCCACCTTCTTGACCACAACGGGCGCCAGCCCCTGCGATGGCTCGTCCAGCAACAGCAGTCGCGGACCCGGTGCAAGTCCTCTTCCGATTACCATCATTTGCTGCTGCCCGCCCGATAGTTCCGAGCCGCGACGCCTCAGCAGGCCAGCGAGGTCCGGAAACCATTCGACGATGCGGCGCAGGTCGTAAGGA
The DNA here is from genome assembly GCF_059512385.1 of Bradyrhizobium sp. Crot121. Lineage (NCBI taxonomy): Bacteria > Pseudomonadati > Pseudomonadota > Alphaproteobacteria > Hyphomicrobiales > Nitrobacteraceae > Bradyrhizobium > Bradyrhizobium sp. Crot121. Next base: position 23,449 of record NZ_JCAMOR010000012.1, read on the forward strand.
GACCCCCGGCGATGCCCGAGCATGATGTTCTCCTCGACCGTCAAGAGCGAAAACGGGTCGCGGGTTTCAGGCACATAGCTAATCCCGGATCGTGCGATCTGGTGCGACTTCATTCCGTCGATTCGCGTCGAATCGAACGAGATGGCACCGCTTTTGACCGGGTTGAGACCCATGATCGCTCGCAGCGTAGTCGTCTTTCCGGCACCGTTTCGACCCACAACCGCGACCACCTCGCGGCGGCCGACATCGAAACTCACGCCGAACAACGCTTGGCTTCGACCATAGTAGGCGTCGATGGCATCGACCTTCAGCAAAGCCTTCTCAGCTACCAAAGTAGGCCTCCTGCACATCCCTATTCTCGCGAATTTCGAAAGGGCTGCCGTGAGCAACCACCGCGCCGCGGTTCATCACGGTGATCTCGTCCGAAAGATCCATGACGATACCCACGTTGTGTTCGATCATGATGATGCTGAACTCACCTTTCAGGGCCATGATCACCCGCTTCACACGCTCGGCCTCTTTGCTTGAAAGTCCGGCAGTTGGCTCGTCGAGAAGAATGATCCTGGGCTCGCAGGCCAAGGTGACAGCGAGTTCGAGGAGGCGTTGATCGCCATATGAAAGTTCTCGCACCGGCACATCCGCGATCTCGACCAACCCAAGCCTCTGCAGATAGGAAAAGGCCCATTCGCGCGTTTCGGCGAACCGCGTCACTTGCCGCCAGAACACAAAGGGATTGCCGCCGCGGGCCCGGTACGCGGCAACCCAGACATTCTCTCGCGCACTCATGTCCAGATAGACGCTTGAGATCTGATAGGAGCGGGCGACCCCCATTCTCGCGACGCGATCAGGCGTCAGGTCGGTGATGTCGGTCGCTCCAAGCCGAATTGCACCTGAGTCCGGGGTAAGGTCCCTGGTCAAGAGATTGAATAGCGTGGTCTTGCCGGCACCGTTTGGCCCAAGAATGCTGTGCAGACGCCCTTTGGCGAACGCGATGCTCACCTGATCGACTACAGTGTTTCCGCCGAAGCGCTTCGACAATCGGTCTGCCGCCAATACGATTTGATCTTGCACTAGCATTGTCGCTGTCCACGCCCCTTGACCGTCCAGCTCGAGAGTTTGGAGACGAAGCCGACCAGCCCATTCGGTAGAGAGGCCATGGTGACTATGACGAATACCCCGAGGAGCAGCGGCCATCGAGTCCAGACCAAGCTGAACAAGCCCTGCAACCATATGAACACGGCGGCGCCGATCACCGGGCCAAGCATGCTCCTCTGCCCGCCAATGACGACCATGAACACCACGTACGCTGATCCGGTCCAATGTACGGAATCAATGGGCATGATCCGGTACAACATGGCAAACAGTGCACCCGCCACGCCTGAGATCGCCCCCGCGATCACGAAGGCGACGAGCTGGAGCATAGGCACAGGATACCCGAGGGAGACCGTGCGACGACTGTTCTGCCGGCTCGCCGCAAGTACAAGACCAAACGGGCTGTTCACCATCCGCACCAGAACAATCATCGTCGCAAGGAAGAGGACAGATGCAAGCGCGTAGAAACTTCGATTGTCGTCGAAACTGAACGACCCGACAAATGGCAGTTCAAGGACGGGACGACGAATGCCCGCCAGGCCATCCTCTCCACCGGTAACCGAGCGCCAGGAATATACGATGTAGTAGACCAGCTGGTTGAACGCGAAGGTGAGCATCATGAAGTAGATGCCGAGCCTGCGGATACTTAGAATGCCGACCGCTGCCGCGATTAGTCCTCCGCTTCCGCAGGCAACGACCAGGGCGAGCGGCAACGACGTCCAACCATGCGCCAGAAGGTACCCGGCCGCGTATCCGCCTGTACCAAAGAACGCGGCCTGGCCGAAAGAGTAGAGGCCAGCCGTTCCGATCAGCAGATTCGCTGCCATTGCGAAAATCCCAAAGATCAGGATTTCCGTCGCGATGTTGATCGGCATCACCAAGGGCAGGATCGATACGGCACCGATAATGCCGATGCTTCGGATCAGGTTCGCGGTCAGCGGTCCCGGTCTCGCGGTCGTGCCAACACTGCTGATTTCGATAGGTTCTTCGATACTCTTGGCCAATACAGTTCCGTTGTGGTCCGATGATCTCATCGCCAATACCTCGCCAGACCGGCTTTGCCGTAAGCGCTCGCCAAAAAGCCCCTGGGGTCGAAGAAGCAAGACGCCGATCATCACTGCATAAATAATCGCCGTGCTCGCGGCAGGCGCCGCAATCGTCATGAGACTCTGGACCACTCCGACCAGCACCCCCGCGGCAATCGAGCCATAAAGAGATCCGAGACCACCGATGACGAGCACGACGAAGGCAATGCCCAACATATCGCCCCCCATGGTCGATGTCGCTCCGACCAGCGGCAATGCCAAGCCACCCGCCAGTCCGGCCAGTCCGGCGCCAAGCATCATTCCCGCGGAGAGCAACAGGTCGACGTTGATCCCCAAAGCCTGAGTGGTCTCGGGTCGTTCGATTCCTGCCCTGACATAAGCACCGAACTTGGTGCGCTCGATCAACAACCAAACGGCACTGATCACCAGCGCGGAGAAAACGCTCGCAAAGGCTATATATTTCGGCACGATCGTAAAGCCGAGATTGATCGCCCCCCGCAATATGGGCGGTGGCGAATAGCTGAGGCCAACCGTGCCCCAGCCAATCAGGAGGGCCTGCTCGATCACAAGCGCGGCGCCGAACAACGTGATCAATTGGGGAAGATATCCGCTTCCGCTGACAGGCTGTATCGCAAAGCGGTCAAGCGCCAAACCGGCAAGCGCCGCGCCCAGAAATGCGACCGCCAATCCGACGGCAAAGGACATTCCAAGCGACACGACCGAATAGCAGAGGTAAGCACCGAGCGCGTACAAGGCACCGTGAGCGAAGTTCGGAATGTTCAGCAGGCCTTTGATGATGGAAAGGCCGAACGACATCAGGGCGTAAATCATCCCGATCGCGATGCCGTTGACGAGTTGCGCTGAAATCAGCCAAAGCATCTGCCGTCCCTCTCGCGTCGCGTGCTCATATCGGTGAATCAGAGCGCAGGCATCTGCTTACATTCGTTGAGTTCGGGAGGCTGAGGCTTGTCGCCGTTCGCCACGATGTCAGCGAAGTCGGTTGCATGGCGCATGTCGGATGCCTGTTTGCAGCGCACGACGAAATACGGTCGAATAAGCTGATGGGTCTTCGGATCGATCGACATTCGACCAAGCACTCCATCCCAGGACATTTGCTCTAGAGTCTTGATGATGTCCGGAACTTCGGTACTGTTCGCCTTCTCCATGGCCATAAGGAGAGCCCGGACTGCGTCATAGGCATAGGCGGAGGAATATCCCGGAAGCGCCGAGAACTTCTTCGTGTAGGTTCCCACAAACTCCCTGTTGGCCCGCGTGTCGATGTCGGGATAGTAGTTTTGACCAAGGACCAAGCCCGTCCGCATTTCCGGCGCGAGCTCCGCAAGCTGATCGACTTCGAGCGACCAAGGACCAACGACGGCGATGTTCTCCGCGCCAAAACTCGCGAACTGGCGGACCGCCGTGACGGCATCAGCTCCGGCTGTATTCAACAGCAGAATATCAGGCTTCGCAGCGACCGCCTTTGTGAGGTATTGGGTATATTGACGCTCGCCGGACGGATGGTTGTCGTTGCCAACCAGCTCAAAGCCGAGCTCGGCCGCCACGATCTTGGTATATTTGAGAAGTGCGTGCCCGAAGACGTAGTCTGCAGTTAAAGTGTAGATCGTTTTCTTTTGAGGAAACGTCTTTCTTACGTAGTCGAGCGTCGCGCGTATCGCGGTGTAAGGATGAGCCGACCATTGAAACGTATACCGTCCGCACCGACTGCCCGTGAAGTCTTCGGATCCGCCCGCGGCGAATTGCAACAGCTTTTCGCGCTGTGCGACCTCGGATTCGGCAAGTCCGACAGCGCTGGAATAGGCTCCGATGAAATATCGCATTCCGTCGCTGGTTGCGGCCTCCTGAACACGGCGAACACCAGACGCCGGCTTGCCTTCGTCATCTCGCGTCAGCAAGCGCACGGCGTTGCCAAGAACACTGCCGCCATGCATTTCCAGCGCCAGCGAGGCACCGCGCGCAACTAGATCCCCGGCATACGCGAAAGTGCCAGTGGTTGGAGTTATAACGCCCATGGTTACCACACCGGCCCTTTGGCCCCAGGCCGGAAGGATCGGAGCTACCGCGAGCGCCACGGCGGACAACAGAACATCGCGACGCGTTTGTGCAATGGGCATCAAGATCTCCTCCTGGGCTAAATGGATTGTTCAGGCCGCGTCTAGGCTACGACTTTCTCGAATTCGAAAAGGCTATCCCCCAGCTTTGCGATCAGCTCGGCTATGTGGTCCGACGCGGCAATGAGCGGCGGCGCCACAATGATCGAATTGTTGAGCGGCGCGATCCCCGCGGGATATACGACAAGCCCATGATCACGACAGATCGACACCAGCATTCCTGCTGCATTCTGTTGCGCCTCGAAGGTCCGGCGGGTTGCCCGATCGCGCACGAGCTCGAATCCCCACAACAGGCCGCGTCCTCGGATGTCGACCATGCACGGATGTCGCTGCGAGAGCGCCAAAAGTCCCGCGTGCAACTCCTCGCCGCGCTCGCGCACGTTACGCAATAGGTCGTTCCGCTCGATGTAGTCGAGCACAGATAGGCACACCGCCGCGCTGAGAGGATTGGCGCTGAATGTGTGGCCGAAGGGAACGATGCTGCTGCCCTCGGCAATGGCATGCACGATCCTCTGGCGCAGGAGGATGGCGGCCATGGGCGTGTATCCCGCGCTCAACCCCTTTGCGAGCAGGATGATGTCAGGAACAACCTGTTCTTGCTCCGATGCAAACCATGCGCCGGTACGTCCTGCGCCGGTGATCACTTCGTCGGCGATGAGCAGAACCTCATAGCGATCGCAGATTTCTCGCAACCGACGGAAGTAGCCAGGCGGGGGCGGCAACACTCCGCCCGCAGCACCAACGATCGGCTCAGCGATGACAGCCGCGACCGTATCGGGGCCTTGAGCAAGGATCTCCGTCTCCCAAGCATCGGCGCATTCCGTCGCGCAGTCTTCCGGCTGAAGCCCGAACGGGCATCGATAACAATAAGCTGGGGGAACTTTGGCGAACTGGTGCAGCAGCGGACCGTAGTCGGGCCGGCGCCCCGAATGGCCTGAGATCGACAGGGCTCCCATCGTCATGCCGTGATAGCTGGTGATGCGGCCGAGGACCTTGGTCTTCTGTGGGCGACCACACTCCTTCCAATAGTGGAGGGCCATGCGGACGGCGTATTCCGAGGCTTCTGAGCCGCTGTTCACGAAGAACGCACTGCAGATATCCCCAGGAGCCAACTCGCAAAGCTTCTGAGCCAGGCGCTCGGCCGGCTCATTGCTGAACTGGTTTCTGAAGGTAAATGCGATGGTAGCGGCCTGTTCCGCCATGACGTCGCCGATTTCGCGGAGACCGTGACCCAGGTTCGCGGTCATCGCACCGCTCGATCCATCGAAATAGCGTCGTCCTTCGCTATCGAATAGATAAGGTCCCTCGCCCCGCGTGACTTTGGGATAATGTGCAGCCAGATTCGGCTTGAGCAGGCGGCTGCCCTCCAGTCCACCAGTCCGCGACAAATCGATCATTTGGGAAACTGCCATGCCCCGAAATCTCAAAAAGAGAGACTGGCCCCCTGGCCAACGAACCAAATACAATACGAACCGTTGCGTATGTCAATAGGATGAATGATGGGAAAGAAGGCTGTTGCCCGCGCGGGGCGCCCCAGGGACGAAAACGTCCACCGCGCCATTCTCGACGCGGCCAGAGATCTCATTCGGGATGAGGGTTACGCTTCATTCTCGATCGAGGGCGTCGCAGCCCGGGCCGCGGTAGCAAAGCAGTCCATTTATCGACGATGGTCGTCGAAGGGCGCACTGCTCGTCGACTTGTACATGGATGGACTGGAGCGCCCGGCCCCGCTGCCTGCGCGCGGCCTTGTGAATGACTTGCTTGCCGTTCTGTTGCAGACGACAAAGCGCATTCAGGACGCGGCCTATGCAAATATTCTGAAGAGCGTGGTCGTCGAAGCGCAAAGCGACCCCGACATGCGAAAGCTCGTTCTTCAGAAGATTGTCGAGCCTCGTCGAGATGCTGCGAAGGCAGTCATCAACCGGGCCATCGAATCCGGCGAGCTGCCAAGCACGCTCGATTCAGAGATGATTGTTGACTTTGTCTTTGGCGCGGTCTGGTTCAATTTGCTGCTGGGCGACGCGAATCTCACCAGCCGATTTGCGCACCGGGTCGTCAAAATGGTCGAACAGCTCGGATCCAAGCAGGCCCCATAACCAATGCGCAGTCACGTCCGAGCCCACGAGCCGATGCTTGGAGAGACTCGAACCCCGGACGTCAGGGGTCGCTGGAGTGGGGAGCGCAGCCGAAGATCCGGGTTCGCTTCCCGCAGTCGCGACGTGTTGAAAAAGCGAACAGACGGGAGACTTGATATATATGTGGGCGCACCAGGGCTCGAACCTGGGACCCGCTGATTAAGAGGCAGCCCCGGGTTGAGAACGATCAATGACTTACCGGTCGCACCCAAGGGCTTATCCGGTAGAAGATGGGATCCGTCGCGCGGTCAGCCGTCGCCAAGCTCTCGGCCATAGAGATTGCAGAGCTCAACCACCACCTTCACGCCGGCGCTAAATTGCGCATCCCGTACGCCGATCCGAGATGCTCCGGCTGGTTTACGATACGACGCCCAACCGGCCCAGACGCGGCGTGAAGGGAATCGCCACCTCCTGCGCGATCTCAATCGATTCATAGAGCGCCGAGATCAGTTCCAGGCTCTTGCGGCCCTCGAGGCCGTCGACCAGCGCCGCGCGCTGGCTCACCAGGCAATCGACGACGTTTTGGTAATAGGCCTGATGGCCGAAGCCGTAGACGTCAGGCGGGTCGATCGAAAATTCTTCGATCACGTCCTTGTCCGACGGCAGTTCGTCGACGAAACGCCAATGTCGGATCTGGTTGACCGCAAGGCCCGCAATTTCAACTATCCCCTTTTCTCCGAGAATGGAGAGCGAGCCTTCGATGTCGGTCGGCCGGGTGGCGGTGGTCGCCTCGATGACGCCGAGCGCGCCGTTCCTGAACTTCAACGTCGCGACCGCCGTGTCCTCGGCCTCGATCCGAACCAAGGCGGTGATCGCGCGGGCATGAACGCTGATGACATCGCCGAAGAACCATTCCAGCAGGTCGATATAGTGGCTCGCCTGATTGGTGAGCACGCCCCCGTCATAGGCCCAGGTGCCGCGCCAGCTATCCTGGTCGTAATAGGTCTGATCGCGACACCAGCGCACGCGCACGGTGCCGAGCACGAGCTTGCCGAAGCGGCCGGCCTCCAGCGCCTCCCGTGCCTTGAGCACGGGAACATTGAAGCGGTTCTGCTTGACGACGAAAAGCTTGACGCCTGCCTCGTCGCAGGCGCGGATCATGTCATCCGCGTCCCGCAGCCGCAGCGCCATCGGCTTTTCCACCACGACGTGCTTGCCGGCGTTCGCGCAGGCGATGACATGCTCGCGACGCATGCCGCTCGGGGTCAACAACGCGACCGCATCGACGTCCTTGCGGGCGAGAAAATCATCGATGTCGTAGTGGGCGCCAACGCCGAACTTCGCTGCGAGCGCATCCGCGCGAGCACGCACCAAGTCGCAGACAGCCGCGAGCGTTGCGCCCTCGATGCGATTGCCGCCGAGCAGATCGGAATGGCGCTCGGCGATACGCCCGCATCCCAGCAGGCCGAACCTGATCATTGAGCCTCCTTTTCGACGCGGAGACCATGCGGGACGATAATACTCCCGGCTCCCTATTAGCAAAGGTTCCAACAGATCAAGTCAATCGGGAGGCAGCGCGTTCCCGGCTCGACCGGTTCGGGTGTCGGTTTTTGGTTGCCGGCGATCACTGGTACGGCTCTCGTCGCGCTCGGCCGCCAGTTCGGCAATCTCCGCCCCACCGGGGAGATCAGGAGACCGAAACGACGCGCAAGTTGTTGGTTGTCCCGCCCTGGCCTAACGGTATGCCGGCAACGACCACCAAAGTATCACCGGCGCCGGCGAACCCTTCCCGTTTCGCAAGCTCCGTCGCGCGGCTGACCATCTCCTCGTAGGCCTTCACATCGTCGGAAAGCACGCTGTGTGCACCCCAGAAGAGACAGAGGCGACGGGACACTTCCACACTCGTCGTGGTCGCCAGGATCGGCACCCTGGGCCGCTTCCGCGCGACACGTGCGGCCGTTGTCCCGCTCGCGGTATAGGCGACGATGACCGCCGCACGGATCGCCGAGGCCAAGTCGGCCGCCGCCGCGGCCACCGCGTGCGGCGGAGTCTGCTCCTCATCGGGCTGGGTTGCTTCGATGATCGAGCGATACATCTTGTGCTGCTCTGTGCTGCGGATGATGCGGTCCATCATTTCGACGGCCTCTCGCGGGTACTGGCCGGTGGCCGACTCCGCCGACAACATCACGGCATCCGCGCCGTCATAGATTGCGGTGGCGACGTCTGAAGCCTCGGCACGCGTGGGTGTCGGGGCTGTCACCATTGAATCGAGCATCTGAGTGGCGACGATCACCGGTTTGACGGCCAGCCTGCAGGCGCGGACCAGTTCCTTCTGGCGAGCGGGCACTTCCTCGTGCGGAATCTCGACGCCCAGATCGCCGCGCGCAACCATGATCGCATCCGACATCTGGATAATGTCATCGATCCGCTCGAGTGCCGCGGGCTTCTCGATCTTCGCCATGAGCCCGGCGCGCTCGCCAATCAGCGCCCGTGCTTCGATCACGTCCGATGGCTTCTGCACAAATGAGAGAGCTACCCAGTCCACGCCAAGGCCCAAGCCGAATTTCAGATCGGCGCGGTCCTTTGCGGTGAGCGGCGACAGATCGAGAATCGTTCCCGGCAAATTGACGCCCTTGTGGTTCGAGATCGCACCACCAACGATCACCTCGGCCTCGATGGTGTCATTGCCCAGTCTCGTCGCGCGAACGCGTACCCTGCCATCGTCGATCAGGAGATCGTCGCCGGGGGCAAGGGCTGCAAAGATTTCCGGGTGCGGCAAGGGTATAGCCCCGGCGTCACCTTCCGATCCGGAGCCGACAAAGCGAACGATCTCACCGGACCGAACTGTGATCTTCTTGTCGCGCAAGGTGCCAACGCGAATTTTGGGCCCCTGCAGGTCCATCAGAACGCCGATCGGGCGCTGCATTTCCTGCTCGAGTGCGCGGATCGCAGCATGGACGTTTGCATGATCCTTCTGGGTTCCGTGGCTGAAGTTGAGACGGAATGTGTCCACACCTGCGACAAACAGCGCTTTAAGCATCTCTGGCGAAGCGCTGGCCGGGCCAACGGTAGCAACTATTTTCGCCCGTCGACGACGCATGACCATGTGATCCCTTCCGTTCCGGCTCGATCAGGCAGGACTCGCATGCGGCTTCATCTAGTGACTTTTTGTGCCGCAGTTAATCTCCTGCGAAGAGCATGGTACCCGCCCCGCGGCTTATTCGCTGACCTTTTGCGCCGCGCTGGTTGCTCACTACTAGCATTTTTATGCCGGATCGTACACTGCTGGGTTGTATGGCGCATACGCCTGCAGCCGCCTCGCTGCTTCAGCCGGATCGAGCCCTTTCCCGCAGTCGGTGGCAAGCAACTTCGCAACATCGCTGGCAGACATCGTATGCCAGCGATGTGACGCCACTCGTCAAAGTCGACTCTGCCGCTGCGCCCATGGCTGTCTCTGATTAATCCGTGTTCATCCCGGGCATCCGGGAAGCTCGGTGCGGAGCGACTGCGAGGTCGAGGTTACGACGCCAGCGCGCTAGGTGGGCTGCATGGACAGGCGCTCGGCCATCACTTCGGCATGGAGACGCTCGACATCCTCCCGACGGCACAATTGGGTGCCTTGTGTCAGGACAGCAGCGGCACCCGCGGCCATGCCGAGCGTGAATGCATCTTCAGCACTTTTTCCGCGCGCCAGCGCAAAGGTCATGCCCGCTACAAAACTATCGCCCGCCCCTACAGCGCTCACAGGCTTCACCTTGGGGCCTCGTAGTCGCAACGTGCCTGACCGAGTTGCGAGCAATGCGCCATCGCGTCCCATGGTCACAGCAAGGTTTTCGACGGATCCGGTAGCGACCAAAGACGTCGCGGCATCGACAAGTTCCTCGGGTGACTCGAACTTTCTGTGTGTCAACGTCTCGAACTCCCCAACACTGGGCTTGGCGAGACAAATGCCTCCTGCCGACACGGCCGCTTGGAGCGCAGGCCCTGAGGTATCAAGGATCAAGCGTGCTCCATTGCTCCGCACGATGTCGGCCGCGCGGGCGTAAAAATCGATGGGAACACCCGGCGGCAAGCTACCACTCGCGACGATGATGTCTGCGTCACATTCCTTAAGGTGCGATAGGGCCGATTGCCACTCTGCTTCGACAAGAGAACAGCCCTCGCTTACGAAACGATATTCGAGCCCCGAAATCTCTTCGAAGACCGTGAAGCTGATGCGTGTGCTGCCGGCTATATTGACGCATTTTGCTGGCACGTCCAATTTCGAGACAAGTTCATTCAAGACGAGTCCAGTAGCGCCGCCAGCCAGGTAAATGGCGTAGGCCTCGGCGCCCAGTTCCTTCAGCACACGCGCGACATTTATGCCGCCGCCTCCCGCATCCGTGCGCTGTTGTACCGCACGATTCTTACGGATCGGTCTGATCTCGTTCGACTGGAACGCGAGATCAATGGTCGGGCTGAGCGTCAGTGTAACGATAGGCTTTGAGGCTGTCTCCGGCTGCTGTATCATGTTGCAAGCCTTCTCGCCTGGAAATAGAAGTTGAACATTATCATCCTCAGGGGATGAACGCCATGCGGCTGGTCGGAGACATTGGCGGCACCAACGCAAGGTTTGCGATTGCAGAGCCTGGTTCGCATCCATCGGATGCGCGCAAGCTACCGGTCGCCCACTATCCCGGCCTTGTCGAGGCGGTGGAGGACTATCTGTCCGGCGTCCCGATGCTGGAAGAGGCGGTGCTCGCTGTGGCGGGCCCCGTCCTGGGCGATGAGGTGACCTTCAGCAACAGCTCCTGGCATTTCTCGATAGCGGATGTGCGGCGGCGGCTCGGCTTGCGCAAGTTAATCGTGATCAATGATCTTCTCGCCCAGGCGCTGTCCGTTGCCGCACTGCAACCCGATGAGATCCGTTCCGTAAAAGCGGGAACACGTGATCCAAGCCAGCCTTCCCTCGTCATTGGCCCCGGCACCGGCCTCGGCGTTGCTTTTCTGCTGAATAATGCGGGAACACTTGTCGGACTCCCGAGTGAGGCCGGGCATGCCACATTCGCTCCGACGGACAGTGTCCAAGTCGAGATCCTGTCGCATCTCCACAGGCACTATCCGCATGTGTCAGCCGAACGGTTGCTGTCCGGAAAGGGGTTATTGGCGATTGCGACAACTCTGGCCAAGATGAATGGGCAGATCATCGATCTGCAGGATCCCAGAGACGTTTCGGCCCGCGCCGCAGCGAACCAGTGCCCTACTTGCTGTGAGGCGATAAGGATCTTCTCGTCCATCCTCGGTGCGACCGCCGGCAATCTCGCCCTGACCCTTTTGACCAGCGGCGGGGTCGTCATTACTGGCGGACTGTGCCGCGGACTGCGGCCACTCTGGGATGTCGAAGCGCTCAAGCAGGCTTTCACTGCAAAGGGACAGTTCAGCTCGTATCTGGACGGGATACCGATCGACCAGATCTTACGTCCTCATGCGGGCCTCCTCGGCGCTGCCTTGTATGTGGAGCCGAGCCACTCCGTTTAATTGGAAATCAATGCTGGCGTACGTCGCAATAACTCCGTGAGCCGAGGCATGTCTCGCAAAGCCGGTCTTGTTCCGTCGCAATTTGATGCCGTCGCCTTCGATCTCGATGGCGTGGTGACAGATACCGCGCGCATCCATTTCCAGGCTTGGACGCAAACCTTCGATGTTTTTTTCGAAGGGTACACCCGTCGCACCGGCGTTGCCTTCGCGCCATTCACGCTTGAGGACTACCGCAAGTACATCGACGGCCGTCCGCGCGAAGAGGCCATTCGTGCCTTCCTGGCCGCGCGCGGCGTGGGCCTCGCGGAAGGCGATGAGCGCGATGGTCCCGAGGTCGAAACCATCCAGGGCCTCGCCGTGCGAAAGGACGGACTGTTCCTGGACAGGATGCGCGGCAAAGGGGTCGACGTCTATCCTTCCACGGTGGCCCTGATTCGGCGTCTGCGCGCGCTCGGCCTGAAGACGGCGGTGGTTTCGGCGAGCCGCAATTGCCAGGAGATTCTGCAAACTGCGCGGCTCGATCATCTGTTCGACGCTCGCATCGACGGACGCGATGCCGCGACCCTGGGGCTCCCGGGCAAGCCAGCTCCCGACACTTTTCTTGCGGCGGCGCAGCGCCTCGGCAGCTTGCCCGATCGCACGGTCGTTATCGAGGACGCGATCGCCGGCGTGGCAGCGGGACGAGCCGGCGGTTTCGGCCTCGTCATCGGCATCGACCGGGTCGGCCATGGTGCGGACCTGAAGAACGCCGGTGCCGATATCGTCGTCGCCGACCTCAACCAGATCGATTTGGAATTGGACGATCGAGTGACGCCGCGCCCGCTTGTCGCCAAGCCCGACGTGCATCGGCTTGACCCGTTCATCGCGCAACAAGGAACCGAGACCCGCCATCCCGCGGCCCGCGCTCGGCCGGACCCTTGGCTGTTTGTCCATGAGGGGTTCGATCCCGCCCTGGAAGGGCGTCGCGAAACCCTGTTCGCCGTTGGCAACGGATACTTCGTGACCCGCGGAGCCGCCGCCGAAGCGCGCGCTGATGATCTGTATTATCCCGGCACGTATCTCGCCGGCGGCTACAACCGGCTCACCACCATGATCGATGGTCGCCCGATCGAGAACGAGGACCTGGTCAACCTCCCCAACTGGCTGCCACTGACCTTCCGGATCGACGACGGAGACTGGTTCGACCTGCGTCGCGTCGAAGTGCTCGAGTATCAGCAAACGCTCGATCTGCGCCACGGTCTGTACTTGCGAAGTTTGCGGGTGCGCGACCCGCTGGGGCGGGAAATCAACCTCACTGAGCGCCGCTTCGTGCACATGGACAGCAAGCACCTCGCCGGCCAGCATGTCACCGTCACCTCGCAGAATTGGTCCGGCCGGCTCACCGTGCGCGCCATGCTGGACGGCGACGTCGCCAATACCGGCGTGCCGAGATACAAAGCGTTTGAAAGCCGGAATCTGCGTGTGTGCGAAGCCGCCGCCTTCGCACCTTGCTCCATGCTGCTTCAGGTGGAGATGACGCAGTCGCAGCTACGGATCGCACAGGCCGCACGGTTGGACGTACGTGCGCGCGGGCTTGATGCCGCCGTGCACAAGCACCCGATCGAGGAAGCGGCGCGTGTCGGCTATGACATCGCCCTTGATGCCGTGCCGGGCGCCGGCATCGAGATCGAGAAGATCGTCGCGCTCTATACCTCCAGGGACCGCGCCATCGCCGATCCGGAAACCGCAGCGCGCACGGCCATCGCACGCGCCGACAGCTTTGATGCGCTTCTGCAAACCCATCGGCGTGTCTGGGGACATTTGTGGGAGCGCTGCGACCTGGATCTGCTCGATATCGCCAGCGACGAAGCGGATGAGACGCATTTGGCCGTGCGTCTGCATCTCTTCCATCTGCTCCAGACAGCTTCCAGCCACAGCATGGAGCTGGATGCTGGCATCCCCGCCCGCGGCTGGCATGGCGAGGGCTACCGTGGCCACATCTTCTGGGACGAGCTGTTCATCTTCCCGCTGCTGAACCTGCATTTTCCGATCCTCGCGCGTGCCTTGCTGCTCTACCGCTACCGGCGCCTCGATGAGGCGCGCTGGGCCGCGCGGCAAGCCGGCTTCCGCGGCGCGATGTACCCATGGCAGAGCGGTAGCGATGGGCGCGAAGAAACCGACGTGATGTACTTCAACCCGCGTTCCGGCAACTGGATCAAAGACGACACACATCTGCAGCGCCATATCGGCGCGGCCGTCGCCTATAATGTCTGGCAGTACCATCAAGCCACTGGCGATGCCGAGTTCCTTTACTCCTTCGGCGCCGAGCTGATGTTCGAGATTGCCCGCTTCTGGGCCAGTCTTGCGCAGTGGAACGAAGCACGCGACCGCTATGATATCCGCGGCGTGATGGGGCCGGACGAATTCCATGACGGCTATCCGGATCGGGATGAGGCAGGCCTGGACAATAACGCGTACACCAATGTCATGGCCGTCTGGTGCATTGCCCGCGCGCTCGACCTCTTTGAGCTGCTGCCAAAGGAACGCTGTCACGAATTGTGCCAGAACCTGCGGATCGAGCAGGAGGAACTCGCACATTGGGAGCATGTCAGTTGCAAGTTGTACCTGCCATTCCACGACGACGGCATTCTCAGCCAGTTTGAAGGCTATGAGCTGCTACAGGAATTCGACTGGGACGCCTATCGCCGCAAATACCCGAATATCATGCGGCTCGACCTGATCCTCGAGGCGGAGAGCGACTCGCCCAATCGCTACAAGCTCTCCAAGCAGGCCGATGCGCTGATGTTGTTCTATCTGTTTTCCGCAGAAGAACTGGCGGAGCTCTTCAACCGCCTTGGTTACACTTTCAATCCTGCCACGATCCCCAGAACCATCGACTACTATCTGCGGCGCAGCTCGCACGGCTCCACCCTGAGCGCCCTCGTGCATGCCTGGGTCTTGGCGCGCTGCTGCCGGCAACGCTCCTGGTCACTTTTCACGGAGGCTCTGCAAAGTGACATTAGCGACGTTCAAGGCGGGACCACGCGCGAAGGCATTCATCTCGGCGCCATGTCCGGCACGATCGACCTGTTGCAACGCTGCTTCACCGGGCTGGAGCTGCGCGGCGAAGAACTGCATTTTCACCCCACATTACCGGATGAACTGCGCCGGCTTGCATTTCGGCTCCGCTACCGCCAGCACTCGCTCAGCGTGGATATAACCCAGGATGCGCTGACGCTGGCGAGCGATCCAAGTGGAGCGGACGCAATCTCCATCGCGGTCGACGAACGGCATTTCGTTCTGTACCCGGGCGAGCGAACCAGCGTGCCGCTTCACCGTGCGTCCTGATCACGCGAGCACTCGCGGCGCCGCGAACTTTCAATGCGCGGACACGACGTTCTGCGGCGTGCCGCGCGCAAACGCCTCGATATTGGCAAGCGTCGTCGCGGTGATGCGCTGCAGCGCCGACTCGGTGTTGTACGCATTGTGCGGCGTCACCACCACATTGGGAAAGCGCAGCAATACATGGTTCGCAACCAGTGCCTTGAAATCATCGGCGTCCCGAACTGCGTCCTGGTGGAAGATCGCCGCCTCCTCGCGGATCAGGGGCTCCTGCGGCAGAACGTCGAGGCCGGCGCCGCGGAGCCTGCCGTTAGCCAGCGCCCGCACCAGCGCTTCAACGTCAACGATATGGCCGCGTGCCGTATTGATCAGGATTGCATCCGGCTTCATGCGGGCGAGCTCGCGATCCGAGAGCATGCTGGCCGTGCCGGACGTTGCGGGCACGTGCAGCGTCACGACGTCCGAATCCGACAACAGTTTGTCGAGGCTCGCGTAGGAAAACTTGAGCCGGACGGCGGCCGCTTCGTCCGGTCGGAGGTCGTAAGCAAGAACATTCATGCCGAAGCCGCGTGCGATTTCGATCACGCGAATCCCGATCCGGCCGGTGCCGATGACGCCGATTGTCCCGTCGCGGAGCTCAAAGCCGCGTAGCCCGGTCTGCGTGAACCGCCCGCGCCGCGTCCGCTCCACCGACTCCACGAGATTGCGCGCAACTGCCAACAGCAGAGCGAAGACGTGCTCGGCCACGGTGGAATCGCCATAGTCAGGCACGTTCGACACGATGATGCCGTGTGCGGCGCAGTAGCTGAGATCGATGTGATCGTATCCCGTCGATCGCGTCGCTATCAGCTTTAGCTTTGGGAATTGTGCGAGGGCTGCTGCGTCAAACCGCGAATTGATGAATGGGCTGGCAACTTCGGCCTCGGAGAAGTCAGCCGCGTTCCGTTGGTCCAGCGGCTCAGCAACGCAGCGCACGCGATGGCTTGGCTCAAGGCGCAGGAAGGCTTGTCGCTCCCATTCCTCGGTTTCGAACACGACAATGTTCATGATGGCCTCCCGGGTCTGAGCACGGGTTCATAGCTCCGATGAGCTTATGCGGTCCAATCCAGATGCAACCTTACATGACGGCAGGAATCAGTCCAGCCGCTGCCATCCGATGGAACAACGCGGCCACTTCTAAAACGGGAACCATCGCGCGAACGTCAGCGCAAGAACGCCTCCCAGCGCAAGGTATCCAAGACAAACTGGTCCCGTCTTCCTCAGAATATCGCCTTCACGTCCTTGCAGGCCGACCGTGGCAGCGCCCGTGATGATGTTGTGCAGCGCCGCACAATTGCCGACGGCAGCTCCGAATCCCTGGGCGGCGATCAGTGCCAACATCGGCAAGCCGAGCCCGGCAGCGGCTGCCTGCTGAAGATCCGTCAGGAGGATGTTGGAGACGGTTGTCGATCCCGTGATGAAGGAGCCGATTGCCCCAACTGAAGGCGCAAGCAGCGGCCACGCCTGACCGGTCCGTGTAGCCGTTTCCGCCAGTGCCTCTATCATGCCCGCATGGACCATCAGCCGCGCTATCGCGAGCATCGAGAACAAGGCAGCGGCCACGGGAACCAGTCGACGGATAGCAGCAGTGACGGCACCGGCCAGATCGGCAATCTTGCATCCCTGCAAGAGCCCGCCGAACAGAAATCCTGCGAGCAGCATGGTCCCGGGATGATAGAGGAGCTCGACGCGTCCGCTGAACGGTCCGGGCAACCCCCATTCGAGCACAATCTGCCGGAGCGGATCGCGGATCTGCGGAACGAGACGCGTCACGAGGATCAAGCCGACCAGCACGGCATATGGTAGAGCAGCAATGGCAAGCGATCTCGCATCCAGAGTTTCAGCTTGCTGCGGATGCATCCGTCTGAGGACAAAAGCAAATGCCAATCCGCCGGCCAGCGCTCCGCCGATCGTCGGCAGCTCTGGTCCTACCCACATGGCCAAGACCAGGTACGGCAGCAGGAAACAAATGGCGGCGACGATGGCCCATGCCGCGTATTTCACCTGGAATCGCGCTTTGCTCGCGATGAACACGATCGAAAGCACCAGCAATGGCGCCAGGCTCGCATGCAGCAAGGCCGTCGGCGGGGCGATGCTGCTGCCGCTGATGCCTGACACGTCGGCCTGCGCCAAGATCGGAGTGCCGAGCGCGCCAAACGAAGTGCCTGTGACATGACCAATGAGCGGCAAAGCGACCGCCACGACGGGTGTGTAGCCGAGACTGACCAGAAGAGGCGCAGCGAGGGCGATAGGTGTGCCGAACCCCGCCGCTCCTTCCATGAACGACGCAAAGAACCAGGCGATGACGAGGGCAAGCAGGGTCTCGTCCGAGGACAAACTCATCAATCCCCTGCGGATGGCATCGATCGCGCCTGAGCGCTGCTGCAGCTCATAGAGGGACAGAGCCGGCAGGATGATCCACACGATGTCAGCGGCCGAGAAAGCTGCCTCCGCACCGGTTCCGATGAGCACTCCGGCGATGCCCTGCTCAGCGTAGATGCGCGTTCCGAAGCCAAAGAATCCGATTGCGCCAGCCGCGGCCGCCACGAGTCCGACCAGTCCCGCGCTGGCCGCCGACCACCGCAATACGGCCATGAGAAGAACGATCAGAGCGAGTGGGGCGATCGAGACGAAGGCTGCCATTCCGCTTTCCGTGCATTTGATTTGGTTCGCTGCAAGGAACCATCAATCGCGAGCCCGATTAAATGCCATTATACAGGCCATCTCGGATAGCCCACAGTAGAGCCGCAGACGGGCGCCACGCTGATAATCGACCTTGAAGCGTCAGAACTCATACGGCCAGCAGACACGCCTAAGGCGAGTTCCATCATGCCCCGGGGCCAAGTGTCCGGATCAAAAGGAGGCAGGCAGTCGCATAGGGCCGTCCGCACGACAATGCCCACCGTCTGAAATCATCGAAACTAGTATCGTCCCTATCCCGACAGGAAACAGTATCGGAGCGTAGTGCCAAGAAGGGAGCCGAAAATGACCGTTCGCGTCGCCATCAACGGATTCGGCCGCATCGGCCGTAACATTCTCCGCGCCATCATCGAGGAGGGCCGCAAGGATATCGAGGTGGTCGCTGTCAATGATCTCGGGCCCGTGGAGACCAACGCGCACCTTCTACGATATGATTCCGTGCACGGCCGCTTCCCAGGGCAAGTCAAGGTCGAAGGCGACGCCATCAGCGTCGGCAACGGCAAAGTCAAAGTCACCGCGATCAAGGATCCCTCGGACCTGCCATGGAAGGACCTGGGCGTTGACATTGCGCTCGAATGCACGGGCGTCTTCAACTCAAAAAGCAAAGCTTCCGCTCATCTCAAAGCAGGTGCAAAGGCCGTTCTTGTCTCGGCGCCGGCCGACGGCGCCGATCTCACGGTGGTTTACGGCGTCAATCACGACGGGCTGTCGAAGGAGCACAAGATCGTCTCCGCCGCCTCATGCACGACCAACTGTCTGGCGCCGGTTGCCAAGGTGCTCAACGATGCGATCGGGATCGAAAGGGGCTTCATGACAACGATCCATGCCTATACTGGCGATCAGCCGACGCTGGATACATTGCACAGAGACTTGTACCGCGCGCGAGCGGCGGCGATGTCGATGATCCCGACGTCAACAGGCGCGGCAAAGGCGGTCGGCCTCGTGCTACCGGAACTGAACGGCAAGCTCGACGGTGTCGCCATTCGTGTCCCGGTGCCGAATGTCTCGGTGGTCGATTTCAAATTCGTCGCCAAGAAGGCGACATCGAAGGACGAGGTGAACGCCGCGATCAAGCGCGCCGCCGACCAGCAGCTCAACGGGATTCTCGGCTATACCAACGATCCAAATGTTTCCATCGACTTCAACCACGATCCGCACAGCTCCGTCTTCCACATGGATCAGACGAAGGTCATGGATGGCACGCTGGTACGCGTGATGTCATGGTACGATAACGAGTGGGGATTCTCGTGCCGCATGGCGGATACCGCCGTAGCGATGGGGAAGCTGATCTGAACCGAGACTGAGGGCGGATCGCGGAGCGAAGGTGCCCGACGAGATTGCTCGATATGGGACTGTCCCCATTTCTCGCGGCTCAGGGCCGCGCGTATCGTTTGCAACTCCATTCTCTTCTCAGGATCGATCATCGGGTAAGTGAGGTCGATTTTCTCCACCGCCTCGACGATGGCGGCAGCAAACACAAGCCGGGTGAACCATTTGTTGTCGGCGGAATGCCCGATGCTGCGCGTCGCGCTACGCGCCTGCAATCCCTGCAGGCGCAGGATCGAAGCTGGCGCTGCCAAACGGGGGGTTAGCCAGGGAAGCCGACGGTAGTGAAGCCTGCCGACTCGTCGCGCAACTGCCGGCGCAAGATCTTGCCGACATTGGTCTTGGGCAGCTCGGTCCTGAACTCCACCAGCCGCGGCACCTTGTAGGGTGTGAGCCGCGTTCGGCAGTAGGCGATCAGGGCCGCTTCGGTGAGGTTTGGATCCTTCTTGACGACGAACAGCTTCACCGCATCGCCGGAGCGCGGATCGGGGATGCCGATCACTCCGCATTCGAGCACTCCCGGGTGGCTCGACACCACCGCCTCGACCTCGCTCGGATAGACCTTGAACCCGGACACCGTGATCATGTCCTTCTTGCGATCGACGATCCGAGTCCGGCCGGTCTCGTCCATGATGCCGATATCGCCAGTGAGGAAGAAGCCGTCGGGAGTAAAGACGTTGGCCGTCTCATCCGGACGGTTCCAGTAGCCCGGCATCACCTGCGGGCCGCGCGCGCAGATCTCGCCCGGCTCCCCAAGCGGCACCTCGTTGTTGTCGTCGTCGCGAATCGAGATGTCCGTTGACGGCATCGGCAGCCCGATGGTGCCGTCCCATTCGGGTGCGGTCGGCGGATTGCAGGTCAAGACCGGCGACGTCTCCGACAGGCCATAACCTTCCCACAGCGGCGAGCCCGTGGTCCTGAACCAACGGTCCGCCACTGATTTCTGCACCGCCATGCCGCCGCCGACAGCGCACTTGAGCATGCTCCAGTCGATCTTGTCGAAATCCGGATGATTGAGCAGCGCGTTGTAAAGCGTGTTCACCGCCGGAAAATGGTTGACCTTGTACTTGGCAAGCTCCTCAATGAGGCTGTGAATATCGCGCGGGTTTGGGATGAGAATGTTTTGGCCGCCGGTACGGACGCTGAGCAGGAAACATGCCGTCAACGCGAAGATGTGATAGAGCGGCAGCGCCGCCATGACGGTCAGACGATCGACCTTCGGCTCGTTCTCCAATACCGGCTTCAGCCATTCGTCGATCTGCAGCATGTTGGCGACTACGTTGCGATGCAACAGCATCGCGCCTTTGGCGATGCCCGTGGTCCCGCCGGTGTATTGCAGGAATGCGAGATCGTCGGATCCGAGCTGCGGCTTGGTCAACGTCATGTTCTTGCCGGCCGCGAGGGCCGCATTGAACGGCGTTGCGCCCGGCAGCGAGTAGGCCGGCACCATCTTCTTCACCCACCGTACCACCAGATTGACGATCGTGCCTTTCATCAAGCCCAGGAGGTCGCCCATGGATGCAACGACGACGTGTTTAATGCTGGTCTTGTCGATTGCCTGCTGCAGGGTATGCGCGAAGTTCTCAAGCACGATGATGGCTTCGGCGCCGGCATCCTTGAGCTGAGTCTCGAGCTCATGCGCCGTGTACAAGGGGTTGATGTTCACCACGGTGAAGCCGGCACGAAGGACGGCGCAGATCGCCACCGGATACTGCAGCACGTTCGGCATCATGATGGCGACGCGTGCACCCTTCGCCAGGCCTCTGCCCTGCAGCCAAGCCCCGAAAGCGCGTGACATCTCGTCGGTTTCACCGTAGGTCAGCCCCTTGTCCATGCAGATGAAGGCGGTGCGCTCGCGATATTTGGCAAAACTTTCTTCGAGCATCGCAACGAGCGATGCGTATCGCGACGGGTCGATCTCCGCCGAAACTCCCGGCGGGTAGTGCTTGAGCCAGATGCGCTCCATGGCACTCCTCCCGACGGCCGGTAGATACTGCGCCTCGGCCGGTCAGGCCTCTGGAAGTGTCGGCTTTCCATTGGCTACCGGCAAGTGCGGCCAGTGCCTCACTTCCGAAGTTCGTAAAACACGACAACAATTTTGAGACGAACCTCGGAAGTAACGTGCGTCAACAAATTCATGATTCTAATGCCGTTTTCTGATTTGAAGTTCCTGAACGAGCTTGCGGCAAATGCTGCAGGGAACTTCAAATTGGCGGCATCGGCCCACAATCAGTGGTCCATGCCACCAATTTGACCGTAGTGCTTATTCGGCGATTTCAGGCTTACGGTCCCGCAGCCGCGATGGACTATGCATCCAAGCAGCAAACGTCGAGAGAGCTCCGGACCGTCCGCGTTTGCAACCCGGTTCGATCGAGCTAAGGTCGCGGAGGATGCTCACGAGCGCCAATCCGTTGACTTGCTCATGTTGACTTGGTCACACAGGCTGGACGGCAGGTTGGAGAATGATCATGTCGGCTTGGTCCCGTGCTGCCGAGCTTGCTGACCGGACGCCCGCGTCCCGAAACCGCTACGTCGACTTCCTGCGAGCTATGTCGATGCTGGTGGTGATTGTCGGGCACTGGCTGGCCGCCGCGCCTTATTTCGACGCAACCGACACGTTGAAGACATCCCATATCCTGACGGTCGTTCCTTGGACCGCTTGGCTCACATGGGTCGTGCAGGTCATGCCGATCTTCTTCATGGTCGGCGGATACGCGAACGGCATCAGTTGGCGTGCCGCGCGACGGGACGACAAATCATATGCAGCCTGGCTTGAAGGCCGGTTGCGGCGTCTCGTGTGGCCAATCCTCCCACTGCTCACGGTTTGGGTGGCGATCGTTGCAATTGAGTACGCCCGCGGCGTGCGTGCGGAGCTGATCAGCTATGGCTCGCAGGCTGCGTTCATACCAATCTGGTTCCTCGCGGTGTACATCGGAATTGTTCTGCTCGTGCCAGCCACGGAGGCTGCATGGGCCCGATTTGGTATGGGATCGTTCTGGGCTTTGACAGCCGCTGCAGTTGCTGTCGATGTCATGTACTTTGCCGTCGGTTTGCGCTGGCTTGGCTTCGCGAACTATCTGTTCGTCTGGGGTGCAATCTCCATGCTCGGTTATGCGTGGCTCGACGAGCGATTTTCCGAGTTCAGGACACTGCTAGTCGGCGCCGCTTTGGGCTTTGCCGTGCTACTTTTGCTGGTACACATCGGGCCTTATCCTGTCTCGATGATTGGCGTCCCCGGCGATCCGGTCAGCACCACGACACCTCCGAAGGTCACGCTGATAGCGCTCGCAATCATGCAGGGCGGGTTGCTGCTTGCCGCGCAGGTACCCGCGCGCCGCTGGCTGGCTGGCCGCATAGCGTGGACGGCAACCGTGGCGATGAATGGCAACATCATGACGCTGTTTATTTGGCACCTGACGGCCACCACCCTTGTGATCCTCGCAGCCTATCTCACCGGCGGCTTCGGTCTACGGCTTGAGCCGGGAAGCTCCGAGTGGTGGTGGTCGCGGTTCCCGTGGCTCGCAGCGAATGCGATGGCGCTTATTCCTCTTGTTATCGCATTCGGACGCTTTGAGCGGCCGCGCGCGACTGCGGGCGCACCGGCGCCCGCGTGGCGCTACGTGCTCGGCGCCCTCATGACCGGCACTGGCCTTGCGCTGCTTGCGGCGCAGGGAGTTGGTGGATACGGGAGGCTTGGATTGAACGTGTGGGGTCTCGCGCTCGCGCTGATGGGCATCGGCCTTATCGCAAGCAGGATCGGTGCGTCGCGCAGTGTAATCTAACCCTGCGGCAACGCACAGAACAGATTGTCCGTTTTTCTCGCCCTAATATCCTGTCCTACGACGAGCACGTGATCGGCCTGTGTACCAGCGGTTCTGCGCGCTGTATCGAATGGGGTGAAGATACAGAAACAAAACGAGAAGCCGCACGGCAATTTGGCCGTGGCGCGTCCGACCACAAAAACGTCGCGCGAGATCCGCTTTGTTCTCGGCGACCGCTCCCACAAATTATTAAGACGCCTTCTCGCGATGGTGGGCGCACCAGGGCTCGAACCTGGGACCCGCTGATTAAGCAGTCGCGGATCGACGCCACAGCGGCCTGCCGATATCAGGCTTGGCCCTTCACGTTGGCAGCATCGAGTCCAAATCCCGCCGTGTCGTAATCTAGAACGGTACAGCGAGGCGAAGGCTGGCCTCCTGGCTAATATAGTTCCTGCTGAAACCGGCCGAGTATTCCGTGCGCAGCTCGTAGCCCTTCGTCGAGAAGATCTGCAGCCCCGCGGTAACATTGACCAGCGTTGCGGGAAGCTTCGCCTGGGTGATGAAGCCCGCGTCAGCCGCATTGCCGAAGGTGACGCCGATATCCATGCTGTCCCTGGCGAAGAAAGTCATACCCACCGACGCATAGGGCCGCAGCCAAGCCTGCGGATCGACGTCCAGCCGGCCGCCGATTTCGAGCGATGGGCTCACTGCCACATTCCATTGGCGTGCGGACGAGAAATGAAGGTCCATGCCCCCCATGCCGTGCTCAGTATAGCCCGGCATGGCAGTGTAGAGCAGGTCGAGGTCGGTATAGGGCTTGATGTACCAGTTGGAATAAGCCAGCTCGTAGCTGGCGCGGACGCGGGCGGCGGCCGTCCAAATGTGCGAGGTGCCGTTCGCGAGCCAGACGCTCGGTCCGACGTCGAGAAGCCGTTGCGTCTCGAACGTACCGTAACCCATGTGGCCGGACATCGCGAGCAGCCATGGGCCGATCTGATGCTTCAGCGAGACCGCAACGTCGCCAGCGACGCCGTTCGTCCTCGACAGCCTGTCGCTGTCAGACAGAGCGGATTGCGTCAGGCCGGCGGTCGCGCCAAGAAACCAGCCGTCGGCGATCTCGCGCTGCGCGCCGACGCGGTAGGTCTCGGCATTCTGGTGATAGCCGCTCGCATCAGCACTTTCGGTCTGCCTGGTCCAGGCGCCGGTGACACGGGCCCACCGCAATCGGTCTCCTGCATCATCGTGCCCGCGCCGGTGAAGATCGGACAACTGAGCGACATCTTGACGGATGTAAGGGCGCCCAGGGTCTGGTTGGACAGCGCGCCAAGCGACTCCTCAGGTGTAATGCTGTCGATCGAGCGGGTATAGTCGTCCACTGAGCTGACATTGGCCAGCTTTCCAAACAGCGATGCATTGGACTGCGAGATCTTGCCGGACTCCCAGGCCCGCTGGAGATAGGCCATGGCGGCATCCTCGCTGGCGGTCATATCCACCCCCTGGAGGGCCCGGATGTTCGCGGCGGGGTCGATGAAGATCCGGCTTCCCTCGCGTTGGACAGACCAGTTAAAGGGGCTGAAGTTGCCATGTGCCCCGGCCGCTTTGAGGTTGTTGGTGGTCCCGCTCACCTCGGCCACGGCGAAACGGCCCGGCATGAGGCCGTCCACGACGTTCACCTTGATGGTGCCGCTAAGCGAGCCCGTCAGCTGTACGAGATCGTTTTTGGCCCCCGCAGGGGTGCGGCTGACATCCATCAGCAACGAGCCGGCCTCGGTCTGTACATAAGTGCCAATGACATTCGCGGTGGCAATGGCATTGATGCCGCCGATATTGAAGGTCCCCTCGTTCCGGAACGTCCCTGCGGCTCCAACATTTACGATCCCACGGGCGGAGCTGGTATAGGTGCCGCCAAGGCGGTTGTTGAATGTGTTGACCTCTCCGGTGTTGCCGACGGCAAGATTCACGTCGCCGGATAACAACCCCCAGTTGTCCAGCCGGTCCTGGCCGTGGCTGGCCAACACTGCCACGCCCGAGCCGGCGCTGACTTCAGACCCGGCCTGGAACTCGATCGCATTGGCACCGCCGCCATCGATCTGGACCGCAGCACCGGTCCCGGAGCCACCCGCGAGCACGCCCTGGAAGTTGACTCTGATGTCCGAACCCGTGCCGGCCACGACCCGCCCCGCGCCGCCCTGCGCGCCGCTCTGGGCGTAGATGCTGACCGAATTTTCGCCGGTCGTCCTGATCGACCCCTTGAGGTCGATCTCGATCAGACCACCGCCGCGAGTTGCCTTGTTGCGGTTGGTCGTGTCGCCGATCTGCGTCGGCAACACGATCCCCTCGGCCGTGCCGACCGCGCCGCCACCGCCGCCGACGCTCTGCGCGAAGACGCCATGCGCGTTCTTGCCCTGTGTTTGGATCGACATCCTGGCAGCAGTGTTCGCCATCGAAACCAGGATGCCGCCGCCGCGCCCGGATGACGGATCCCTCTGCGCCAGGAGATTCGCATAGGTCGCATCCACCGAATTGAGTGCACCGGTATAGCCGCCGCCACCGCCAATGCTCTGCGCGAGGATGCCGACAGAGCCCACGCCCGTGGTCTGGATGCTGCTTCCCGCGCCGAGTTTGACATAAACCTCGGAGCCGTCCCCGAAGCTGTTGGCGGACCCGCCCAGGCGACCGGACACTTTCAGCGTGTTGATGCCGGGCCCCGATCCGTCCGACATGAAACCGCCGCCGCCGCCGATGGACTGCGCAAGGATGCCGAAGGCATTGCCGCCAGTCGTCGTGATGGATCCCGCATGTTCGATTGTCACCGCGGCGGCGTTGCCGTTCGCACCGCCCGTGCCGCCAAGTTGAAGGGTGAGGGTGTCGGTCCCCGGCTTGGCTGCAGCTTTCGCGGATTCGGCTTCCTTGATGGCTTGGTCGACGTCCAGGCCATAACGCTTCAGTGTATCTTTCTCGGCCTGGGTCAGCGCAGTCTTGAGGCTCAGAACCTCGAAGGCATCCATGGAGTTGAGCGCCACGAGGCCGCCACCGCCGCCGATGGACTGGGCGACAATGCCGTGGGATTGCGCGCCGCCGGTGACGATGCTCCCTGCATTGGTGACCTTGACCGCGCCGCCATTTCCACGCGACCCGTTACCGCCGGCCAACAGCGCGGGCCGATCGAGTGAGAAACCCGAACGGTCCACGCCGACGGTCGCCTGCCCGCCACCGCCGCCGATGGATTGAGCAAAAATGCCGTACGAGGAGGCCCCCCCTGTGCTGATCTTGCCGTTGAATCCATTGGTCACCGTGACGGCGCCGCCATCGCCGGCCACGCCGCCGCTGCCGCCGCTGGCGATCTTCATGTTCGCGAGGAGCGCACCGCCACCAACCGTGGAGGCGCCGCCATTGCCGCCGCCACCGCCGATCGACTGCGCGAACACCGCCGTGGCCACCTGGCCATTGGTGGAAATCTCACCCCAGTTGGTGACTGTGACGGACTTGCCGTTGCCGCCCGAACCTCCCGTACCTCCCACGGTATCGTTGCCGGCGACGGAGATCGGGAAGGACGGCTTGATACCGTGCTTGGCGGAGAATTTGGGCAGTACCTTCTGGGCGAGCGCCTTGAAGCCGTTTGCGGCGAGCGTCTTGCCAAGCAGAGCCAACGTGGAATCTCCCGCATCGGCAGAGGCCGAGCCGCCGCTGCCGCCACCGCCGCCGACCGACTGCGCCTGGATGCCGTAGGCGCCGTTGCCGTAGGTGGTGATGATAGCGGCCGCGGTCCCGCCGTTGTTCACGACCACGTCGCCGCCGTCGCTCGCGCCGCCGCCAGTCGCACCGACCGCTACGTTGACCTGCACGTTGTTGGCACTGTGCGCCGTGCCCGCGCCGCCTACGCCGCCGCCGCCGCCGATGCTCTGGGCCAGGATGCCCCTGGCATCAACCCCGCGGGTCGTGATCGCCGTGTTGTTCGTGACCTCGACGAGTCCTCCATTCGACCCGCTGCCACCGGCGCCACCGACGCCCACATTGACCGCCGCGGTGATGCGCGCTGAGTCGCTGGGTTTGGGCTGCGACGAATCCGACCCTGCGGACCTGGCCATCCCGGCGCCGCCATAGCCTCCGCCCCCGCCGGCGCTGAGCGCATGGATCGCGGACGCCGCATAGCCCTGCGTCTCGGTCGTTCCATTATTGGTGATCTTGACGGTGCCGCCGGTATTGCCGCTGCCGCCCTTCCCACCGACGGCAACGTTCACCGCGACCGAGAAACCCTTACCGGACGTGGTGCCGGTCACGTCGGCGCTGCCGCCGGCACCGCCGCCGCCGCCAATGCTGTAGCCGACAATGCCGATGGACTGATCTCCGGACGTGGTGACTCTGTTGCCACTGACGATGGTTACGGCTCCTCCAGTACCGCCGCCGCCCCCGGTTCCACCGACGCCGACGCCCACGGCCACGCCGACAACCGAGGACCCGCTCGCCGTGGCGCTGACGTCGGAAATGCCGCCGTCGCCGCCACCACCACCAATGCTCATGCCCATGATGCCGAACGCATCATTGCCACTGGTCGACACGGCCCCGGAATTGGTCACGGTGACGGCGCCTCCCTGGCCACCCTTGCCGCCTGAGCCGCCGACCGCGACCGCGACCGCGATATTGGGCAGCCGCTTCTCGACTGCTTTGGAATAGGCTGCCGCATACGAGGCGCCGCCATCGCCTCCGCCGCCACCAATGCTCATCGACTGAATGCCATGGGAGCGTACCCCCGAGGTGGAAACGGCCCAGCCGTTGTCGATGAGAACCGTGCCGCCGGAGCCGCCATCGCCGCCCGAACCACCGAGAGCCGTCGCGGACGTGACCAAGGTGCCGCCCACGACGGTGACGGCTTCGCCGCCCGAGCCGCCCCCGCCGCCGATGGATTCCGCGATGATGCCGGCAGCATCGGCACCACGGGTATGAATGCCGCCCAGGAAATAGCCGATGCTGCCCCGACGGCTGTTGACCGTGACGGTGCCGCCATTACCGCCGCCGCCACCGCTGCCGCCCCGTGAGACGCCGAAGCCAACGCCGAAGGCCGTGGCCTCGCCACCACCCCCACCGCCTCCGCCGATGCTCTGCGCCAGGATGCCGGCTGCGCCGACGCCATCTGTCCACAGATCGCCGTTGTTGTTGACCGTCACTGCGCCGCCATCGCCGCCCGTTCCGCCGACGCCACCGCTGCTGAGCCAGAGGAATAGACCCGACCCGCCCGCACCGCCTCCACCGACCGGCGGTGCCAGAAGATCGGACTGGAAGGCCTGAACGGCTTTGCCGCCGCCGACCGATTGCGCCACGACCGCGGTAGCGCCTTTGCCCGCCGTGCGGATCTGGTCGGCGACGGTCAGGTCGATGCTACCGCCGCTCCCGGCCACCCCGCCGGCCCCGCCGGATGCCAGACCGTTACCTCCTGCACCACCGGCACCGCCGACCGACTGCGCCACGATGCCGTAGCTGTAGGCCCCTTTGGTGTCGATCCTGCCGGTCTGGAGCCCTATGATGTTGCCGCCATGGCCACCGGCGCCGCCCGGCGTTCCGCGTCCGGACACCGCCGCGGTGCCGCCCTTCCCGCCGGCGCCGCCGACGCTCTGCAGCAGCACGCCGGGCGCAAATTCCCCCGCCGTCGAGACCGCGCCAGCATTGCTATAAAGAATCGATCTCCTGTCAGAGCCTGCATGGGCGTTGCCCGCGACCCCGCCGCGGGTGTCCTGCGCATTGGCCGAATTGGAGCCGTCGCCCCCGATCGACTCCACCACGATCGCCGCTGCGGCCTTGCCGGTCGTAGTGAGTTTGGCGTCTTTGCCGAGCGTCACCGAAACGAGACCGCTGTATCCACCGGTGCCAGCACGGGGCGTCTGCGGCTCGTCCTCGTCGATCCGGCCGTGATCACCGCCATTGCCCCCGCGGGACATCACATGAAGCGCTCCGACATAGTCCCCCTGGGTGTCGATACCCTTCTGGACGGTCGCCGTGACGTCGCCACCCGCCCCGCCCCCACCGGCCGAGGCATAAAGCTCGGACCGACCGTCGAGATCGCCGACAACGCCGGCGCCTCCCTTGCCGCCCCGGGAGTAGATCGACACCAGGGACGTCAGCATGGTCGCCTCCGCCGGGCTGAGCGCCATGCTCGCATTGTGGACGACCGTAACGTTGCCACCGGCTCCGCCGGCCGCGGCCTCCGCATCCCGCTTCAGGCCGTCACCGCCTTTGCCGCCCTCGGAGCCGATCACCACCGAGGGTGCGATCGCCTGCCGCCAGATAACCTGGGTTGGATCTTTGTTGAGAATCCAGGAATTATTGATGATGTTGAGAGACGGCCCCGCCTGACCGGAGGTCGCCTGGTACAATGTCTCCCAAATGAAGCCCTCCGTATAGGCGGCACGACCGTTCACCGGCGCGGGGATGACGAACAGGCTGTTGCGCTGTCCGGGATAATAAGTCTGAGCCCCTGCAGGCTGCAGCGCCAGAATGAGCGCCAGCGAGCTGACGCCGGCGCTGAGACTCAAGCGATGCCCGGAAACGAGGGGCCGATGACAAAAATTTTGCCGATAAGCGATCGTCTGCAAGATCATCTCCGCGGTCGCGAAACCAATAGGGTGTACGAAACCTTCGCGCCGCTGCTTGGAGAGGTCCGTTGCATCTGGCGCGTACGCGGTGGACAGCCGAGTTGTTGAACGAACCCCCCAACGCGGCGCTCGATCGTCTCTCAGGCGAGAAGCTGTCTGCGAGCTTGCAGGAGGTTAAAGCTGCGGGCGTGAGTGCAACAGAAGCGAGTTGGAGCGATTTGTAACGCATTGGAACATGCGGAAACGTCTTGGAACGAAACATGTTGCCTCGTCGCAACGCCACAAAACTTCTGCAACGGGTGACCGACAGGGCACATGTTCAGCGTGATCAGGAGAGCTGCATCGAACCGCTTCTGAGGCGTCGCGGCGCCGAATCAGGAAGGCAGCGGCACGATGATTCGGATCGTGGTGCCGACACCGACCTTGCTGTCGATCTCAATCGTTCCACCGTGGGCGCCCGCGATGCGGGAGACGAGTGATAGGCCGATGCCCGTGCCCTCGACATGTCGAGCATTGGAGCCGCGCACCGATCGGCGCATGATTCCGACGATCTCGTCGGGCGGGATGCCAATGCCCTTGTCGGTGACAGCGATCACGCCGCTATCTCCCGCGATCGAGCATGAGAGGATCACAGGATCCCCCTTCATGTGGACAGAGAATTTCACCGCGTTCTCGAGGAGATTGATGATGGCGATGCCGAGCATCTCGGGATCGGCCATAATCGATGCATGCGCCGCTCGTGGGGCAGCATCCGTCAGAATGTCGGCTTGAAGCAGGTCGTTGGCGCGAGCTGCGCTGGCCAAGACGACATCCTGCAAGGACGTCCGAACCAGTTGCGGTGAGAAGGACGGCCCCTGCAAGCGGCTGCGCGTCAGGTTCACCTCGAGCGTTTCGATCAGCCGTACGATGCCGCGGCGCACACGCTTGAGGCGGTCGTGATTGGCTTGGTCCTCCACGGGCAAGCTGAGGCCGATGCCGTCGATATTGGAGCGGATCGTGGCGAGCGGCGTGCGATACTGATGCGAGATCACCTCCATGAACCGCACCTGTTGCTCTTGCGACTGCAATTCGGCGCGCAGGGCGTCCTCGGCGATCTTCTTGGCTGCGGCGAGCTCCCGGGTCTTCTCCTCGACCATGGCGACGGCGCGGCGTTCCGCGGCCTGCGCGGCGAGCAGCATCTCGGTGCTCATGGCGGCGTTCATGGCTTCCGCGGAGCGCAGGCGCACCGCCACCGCTCCCGACAGCAACACCATTTGCAGGAGGACCGGCAGCGCATAGGTATGCGCAACCCAGTCCGGCAGCTCCACGAAGCCGGCGCGCTGGACCACCGTTCCCGCCACGCCGAACCAGAGAACCCAGTAGGCTGCGGCGCGCAGCCGCGTGTCGACGCCATTCTCGTTGGCACAGAACAACGCGAGCACCAGGGCGAGCGTCACCAAGATCAAAATGACGACGCCGCCAAACGGCGCGAAGACGAGGTTGGCGTTGAAGCCGACGAAGACGATCCCGATAAAACCCACGCCGGCTCCAGCGAGAAATATCCGGTTCATCCAGGGAAGGCGTTGGGGCAATTCGAGAATGCTGGCGGTGGCGAGCGAGCTGGCCAGCAGCCCGAGCCAGGCCGCACCTCCAGTGAAGTAGTCGTTGCCGTAGCCGCCGTTCGGAAACAGCAGCATGCGGGACAGGCCGAGATTGCCGACATAGACCAGCGTCGCGCCGAGGATGCTGAAGGCGAGCAGCGGATAGGACGGCTTGCGGTCGAAATGAAAGAAGACGAGCTGGATGATCAGCAGGACGGCCATGCCGCCGAACCAGGCGCCGGCGACGAGACCTTGGACGGTCACACGGAACGTATGGACCGTGGGAGAGTAGAGCACCGCCGAGAGATTGAGCGACGAATTGACGCTGGCCAGCCGGATATAAACGAGCATCGCGGCATCCGGCTGCAATTGCAGCGGAACCACGTTGTCGAGCCCGGAGAGCGTATCGTCCGCCGAGAAAGGACGATGATCGCCGGTGGCGTAGTGCTTGAAATCGTCGGCAGCGAGGCCGGGATGGTCGGCTGCGACATAGACGTCGACCAGATCGACGAAATTCGGAGTCAGCGACAGGAGGACACGTTGCCACTCCCCCGCTCCCACGCGAATCCTGAGCCACGCTGCATCCGTCGTATAGCCGAGATTGATGCCGTGGCCTGAAATAGGGTGAAACTGCGCGCTCGCCCTCAGCACGTCCCCCAGGTCCAGGGTCCGCGACGGATCGACGAACAATTCCATGTATCCGTCCAGCGGCAACTCGCCGCTCGGCCCGACGATGGCCGTCGGCTGCAGTTCCCGCGCGTTGACCTCGCGCGCGAAGACGGAGAGGGCGAAGAGACAAACCAGGATAGCAAGGAGGTCGCCAAGGCTGGCGCATCCCTTCGGGCGATCGATCATCGGCAACCATCCCCTCAGGCGTTGTCCACTCGGCGCTGCCGTGTATATGCGATGATTCGAGACGATTGACCTGATTCGTTGCAGCCTATGACGACAAGCTCCCTGCCCCGACAAACCGCTCACCAGCCCAAGTCCGATGGTCAGCCGATCCACGTCGTTCTCGTGGAGGACGATCATGATCTGCGGCAGGGCTTGGCAGAATACCTGCGGCTCAGCGGGATCACTGTGACCGACCTGTCCTCGGCCATCTCATTTTACAAGGCGTTGCGGACGGACGTGTTCGACATCGCCATTCTCGATGTCAACCTCCCCGATGCGAGCGGCTTCGAGCTTGCGCGCGATCTCTCGGCTGAAAGGCGCCCAGGCATCATCATGCTGACGGCCTGGACCGGCCGCGACGACCGGATCCGAGGCTACGCAGAGGGTGCTGACCTTTATCTGACCAAGCCGGTCGATGGTGAAGAGCTTCTGCTCGCCGTCAGAAATCTTGCTCGCCGCGTCCACACTGCCGCAGTTACAAAAGCCGAGCACATCGATGCGCGGCAGCCGGCGGTTTGGCAGATCGAAACGCAGCGCCGTCTTCTCGTCGCCCCCGGAGGCGTGTCATTGCAGCTCTCGGGACGCGAGTTGCTGCTGCTGGAATATCTCGCACAGGCCGAGGGCGCGACGGTCGCCCGGGCCGGGCTTGCCAAGCACCTCGGCTACGGCGAGATGGACGTGGAAAGCCGAAGCCTCGACGCCGTCCTGCGCCGTTTACGGCAAAAGGCGCAGGATTGCAGCATCGAGCTGCCGTTGCTCGTCATTCATGCGGTCGGGATTCGCTTCTCCGCTCCGCTCGTCAGGACCTGAGCAGGCCCGATCTGTTCAAAAGCCCACGTGTCCGATCCGCCGTGGCTAGATGCGCTTTCCGAGAATGCCTGACTTCCGGGTCGACTTCGTCGCCCATAAGGCGGTCAAAAGCCGGATCTCACATCTGAATCTGCGCAGCGGCCAGTCGCACCAAAGCGATCAGGTCATACCGGAAAACTGGACCGCAGCCCCTCCCCCGCGCCGTTCAGAGCACTTCGATCCGATCGCGATGATCGATCGCCTCATGCAAGACGCGGTGGCGCAAAGCGTCGCGCAGGCCGCCCGCAAGTTCTCTGTCCGAGACAGGAATAAAGCCAAACTGGGTGCTCGCTGACGGGCCTTTGCTTCCGTGTCGGACTCATCGACGCCCAGGTTACGCCTTGCGACGTCGCGTGTTGAAGCAACGGAATGGTACTGCCCGCGCGCAACCGCCGCGTGGAGTCAATTCGCTGATCTCTGCAAGCGTCTTGTGGATGCAGAGCTTGTTTGGGGGCGCATAGGGAGGAAGAACCAGAATGGCGGTCACCTGTGGTGGGCAGCCTGGCGCGGCGCAAGCGAGTTGATTAATCGATCGTAACTCTGTCACTGCAGCCGAGAGGCGAAGCCGCTGCGCCCGCATCCGCTTGATCTCCTCATCAAGCGCGTTGCATCTCCTCATCATGACGATTAGACCACGATACGGTCGCATCGTCGGCGCACATCTTGCTGAGCGCCTTCTACGGAGAGTTTTTTGTTTCGGCCATGATTTCCGGTCCTCTAAAGCTGTTGGACGGGAATGCCTAGTTATCGAGGTTGGCAAACGCCGTCTCTAGAACGTCGCCAATCGGCTGCCAAGTGCGGCCGTCGAATTGAACCAATCGCATGTGCTTGATTGGCCGGAAATTCAATGGACCGGTGGTGATCTTGATGCCGGGCAAAAGGGCTGAGCTCTGATAGTCCTTTAGCGCTGCAGCCTGCTTCATGACATTCTCACGCGACAAGTCATTGCCAGACTGCCTGAGCACCTGCGCCAGCGTCTCGGCGGCGGCGTATCCGAACATGGCGGCGCTTTCGTCCCTGCCACCGATTCGTTGATATTTCTCCAGAAATGATTGCCAATCAGAGCCGGACTGTCCGACCTTCCAAGCCGGATCGTCGGCGTCCTTGAGGTATGCGGCGGTGATTACACCTACCGCATTGTCCAAGCCGGCAGGTTTTAGAGCCATTGCGATCGACGAGGCCATCTGGTTCAGGATGAAGGTGGGACGCCAATTAATGTCCGCTGCCAGGCGGATCACTTTCGCGGCGTTTGAGGCTACGCCCGCAAAGACAACGATTTCTGCACCTGATCGCTTCAGGATCGATACGTGTGTGTCTAGATGTTCGTCCCTAAGATCGTAGGCGATACCGACCCTGATCATTCGGGCGATCTCTCCTAGCCCATCCTCCAGACCCTTGATGATCTCACGACCGAAGTAGTCATTCTGCCAGAGAACCACGATCCTCTTTCCCGGGTACACTGCCTGGATGTAGTTCGCGTAGATGCGTCCCTCTTCTCGGAACGAAGGCTGCCAGCCCATTGTCCATGGGAACGAGCTTGGATCGCTGAGATGATCGTCGCCGGAAGCAACAAACAGCTGAGGGATCTGTTTTTCATTCAAGTATTGGCGAACGGCGAAATTGCCTGGTGTACCGAAGGAACCAAACATCAGGAGAACATTGTCCTGCTCGACAAGCGCACGCGTCAAGCTCAGGGAGGATGCCGCATCAGATTTGTCATCGTAGGAGATGAAGCGCACTTTGCGGCCATTGATGCCACCGCGCTCATTGAGCATCTCAAAATAGGTCGCCTCGGCCTTGCCGATTGCCCCGAAGATCTCAAGGTTTCCACTATACGGCATGAGATTGCCGATGCGGATTTCGTTGTCGGCCACCTCCTCACGCACGCGCTCCGAGATCGCGCCCAACGAGGCAACAGCAACAGCGATGGTCAGCAGGGTCCGGAGCAGCGTATCCATTGCAGAAACTCGACTAGATGGAGCGCGCTTGCCTAGATTTCGAGCCTGCCGGAGTGATTACTTGATCTAGATCAATAGAGGGCTGCTTTGGCGGTGTCAGCGGCGCGGCTGCCGCCGCGAGGTTGTTGTCTTTACTGCGCGCAAAAGTGGCGGGTCAATTTAGCTGACGCAAAAACGATCGGCGTCGCAACGGTATCTGTTCGCCCGGAATGAGCGTCTGCCGGAGCGTGGGCATTTGACCTTTGACTACAGTGTTCTCCAAGACTTCCATCAGGAAGCGCGTGCGATCTTCCATGCGGCCCCCGCCGTAACTGTCGGTGCGCGTATTGAGCACCGAGTTCATGAACTGCTCGAACAGATAGCCGTTGGCTGCATGGAGTTCGACACCATCGAACCCGACCTTCCGTGCATTGGCGGCAGCTTTGGCAAAGGTGCCGACTATGGCCGACACTTCATCCGTGCTGAGGGGCCTCGGCGTCTCCGTAGGCATATAACCCAACCGGCCATCCGGGCCGTGGGAAAACACCGACGAGCCCTTTGCCCGTTGCTCGGTCACGCCCACCGGCGCCTGGCCGTTCGCCAGAATCGAGGAATGGGCCATCCTGCCGACGTGCCACAACTGCAGAAAGATCGTGCCGCCATGACGGTGAACCTCATCGGTCACCGGGCGCCAGCCCTGCATTTGGGCTTCCGAGTGTCCTTGCGTAACCGTGGCTGGACTGATCCACGTCGGCGGCCTCGGTGATGATCAGGCTCTGGATCTGGCTGAAGGCAAGCGTGACGATACCGCTTGACGTCTGCGCGTCGGTGCCGAGATAGGCAATGACCGCCTTGATAGGCGCGCCCGCAGCGGCGAGCTTCAGGATAGAGCCGTTGAAAGCGCCGCCGAAGTCGATGTCACCGTCACTGCCGCCTGGATGTCCTGAGGGCCACTAATTGTATTGCCGATCCAGTTGAGTTTGACGGGCGCGAGGTATCCGAGCTCCTCGGCGAGCTCGGGGTAGAGCACGCGGCCCGACCAGCCCTGATATCGCAGCTCGAGCTTTTCCGGCGCCGGCCCCGGCTGCTTCGGCGCATCCTCCGCACGGAGAGGGCCCGGGGCCGAGACCAGCAGAAAGCAGAAGAGAGTGAAGAAACGCAACGCCTGTTCAGCAGCGAATTTCGGACATTCACAAGCTGCAGCCAGAGTTCGGCCGCCTCCGCTCCCGATCCGCAGATAACAAATACGCATCGACCGTCTCTCCTGGCTTGAGATTGCACGCCGGCCCCCATGGTAGGGCTGGCGCGCAATCATCGGACGTCTAGAATACGCCGTCATATTCCAATGTGAGGCGGTGGATGCGGCGCGGAGCCTTGCCGTAGTCACGAGTCGCGTAATGCTGGACCTGTCTGTTGTCCCAAATCGCGACGTCACCCTCCTGCCACTCGAAGCGAGCCTGCACTTCGGGCGTCTTGATGAGATCGTACAGATAGTTCAACAAGCTCTGGCTGGCGGTCTTGGAGACGCCGAGCAGATGGCTGGTGTGGGCCTCGTTGACGAAGATCAGCTTGCGGCCCGTCTCCGGGTGCGTCTTGACGACGGGCACTTCGATCGGCGGAAACTTGACGGCGGCATCCCTGACGCGCGCCAGCCCCTCTTCAGCCGTTTCTTGTCCTCCTGCCGCATAGCCCGAGAGAAGATCCGACAGCCCGGCCTTTTTCGGCGAGGCCCAGAAGGTGTTCACTGCCGTCAATTTCTCGAAATAGCGGGCTAGGTCGGGATCGAGCAGATCATAGACAGCGCCGGAGGAAGCCCAGATCGTATCACCGCCCCCGCCGGGAGGCACCTGCTTGATATGCAGCACCGTCGCCTTGGGAGGCTCGCGTTGCCATGAGACATCGACGTGCCAATTGTCGGTTCCGCCCGACTTGGTGTGTTCGTCATGGGCGATGACCTCGATCTCGGGAAACTCGTTCACCGACGGCAGATAGATATTCTTGCGGATGGGGTTGCCGAAGACGCGGGCGAGTTCGACATGCTGGCCGGAGTCCAGCGCCTGATTGCGGATGAAGATGACGCCGTGCTCGATCAACGCACGGTTTAGATCCTGCTTGTTGCGATCGCTGAGCGGCTTGGTCAAATCGACGTTCTCGATCACCGCTCCGATCAGTGGCTTATAGCGACGGACAGAAAGGTCTTGATGTTGCCCTGTATTCCCGACGGCAGCCTCCGCCAGCGCAATGCTCATTGTTGATGGCCCTCCCGGAAAGTTAAAGCGATTAAAATCGTCAGTCTGCGCACAACCGGAGTCAAGCTTGATCGGAAAATAAGTAAACTCCATTCGACAAACCGGTGAGCAACCCCTCATCCATGTTTTCCTTCATGAAGAAACGAAAATTTTGACCTATGGAACATCGGCGCGAGCAAACGAGTCCTGCGAAAATACGACCGTGCGCTCGATGCGGCCATGAATGAAGCTCACGCCCGCTCCCAAGCCAGCGGACCAGCGGATATTTGTTGCTGTTTGCAATGGAAATTTGGAATGGCGAGGTCCGTCCTTTCTTGTATTTTCCTTGTCGCCTCACGTCGGGTGATGCAATGGCTCAGTCACTTTCGATCATCGACTTCCATAGCCACCACGTCCCGCCTCAATGGCAACTGACAACATTGCGGAATTTTGCGCCGAGCGAGCGCTCACGATGAGGGCGCATCAACACCCGCCTCGTCGATCCCGGCGCGCTGACCGCTGCGATCGATGACGGTGATATCGCCGGACGCGTGGTAAACATCCTGACCGCATTATCCTCGT
This sequence comes from Bradyrhizobium sp. Crot121, assembly GCF_059512385.1. Lineage (NCBI taxonomy): Bacteria > Pseudomonadati > Pseudomonadota > Alphaproteobacteria > Hyphomicrobiales > Nitrobacteraceae > Bradyrhizobium > Bradyrhizobium sp. Crot121. The sequence continues at coordinate 61,112 of NZ_JCAMOR010000012.1, forward strand.
TCGGGCGCGAGGTACCTGCCATTGACGTGTTAGGCAATTGCAAGCGCAGATTGGAGACGCGGCTGCTGATCCTGCCTCAATTTCCCGGCGTCAGGAAGAGCGGCGACGTCCAGATTCTCGACTGGTCCCGCTGCCGCGCGGTGATGAACAGCGGATGCTCGACGCCCGATGTGAGATCGAAGCCGGAGAGATCGATCTCGCCGCCGACATCGCGCGGCAGCGCGACGTCAGAGACACGCTCAACGGCCACCTCCAGCTCGATTCCGCTGAGAGCGAGCGCGCGGCCGCCTGCAAGAAGGTCGGTGCCGGAGATCTCGAGGCTGAACTGCGGCGCATGTACGTGAGGCGACGGACTCAAGGGATCACCGACCTTCACATAGCCCGCAATGCCCCCTCGCACTTCGATCCTGGCACCCGCGAGGCTCGACAGGGTCAATTCGATGGCATCCGTGTCTCCATGGGTCGCCGTGACAAATCCCACGGTGGTCGTGTCCTTGCGCCAGGCCCGCTGTTCCGGATGATCGAATCCGACGCCGCGGACATCAAGGATTGCGGCGCCGAGCACCGTGATCTCGCCGCTCCAGTTGGCGGCACGATAGCGATCCCTGATGCGCGCACCGGCGAGACGCACCCTCACCTTGCGCTCGGAGAGACCGGCTTCCGCATTCAGGTCCCGGCGCCAGATCAGGCGGCCGGCATCGAACAGTTCGACGCTTTCCCAGCCCTGATCGCCCAGCAGCCGGTAGGTCAACGGCTCATGCCGATTGGCGGCGACAACCTCGCCCATCCAGGCCGCGCCGAGCCGCAGGCTCGCGAAGCTGCGCTCGCCGGTCGTTGCGAAGGTGCGCCGCGCGCGCAGTGCCTGCCCCACACTCGCGCGGTCGAGGCGCTCCGCGAGGACGCCCGTCAATCCACCGCGGGAGCCGAACACGGCCGTGGCCGGCGCACCACCGCCGCATCGTCCCTGGTGTTCGTCACCCGCAGCGGACGCACCGACGCGATAGCCACGCGCCAAGGCGTCGGTATAGAACCAGTGGAACTGGCCCCAGGACGATCCCACCTCGACAAGGCGCTCCAGTTCAGGGTGATGCCAATCGAGGATGCAGCGTCGCCCGCCCACATGGGGAATGAGGAGATGCTCCTCCGGGCTATCGGCATACGCCGCATAAAGCTCGTCAACCGGCCACACGCCGGGACGAATGGTGCCGGCCGTCGTCTCGTTCCACTCGAACGAGCGCACTGAATGGCCTTCTGCATCAAACGGAAACCGCGGCTTGCCTTCCCCCAGAAACACGACGTTGCGGTCGCCGCCGGCGCTGGAGTTGCCGCACCACTCGGTCCCCGGATAGCAGACGAACCGGCCCGGCGCGTTGAGCCCGGCAATGATCTCGACCGCCCGCTCCCAGTCGGCCTGCTTGATGTTGAAGTCGTTGACGGTGTACCCGACGATGTCGAGCGCCGCCACGTCGCGGCCATAGGCAAGGTTGTAGAGCGTATCGTTGGTGCCCACGGTGTCATGGGAATGCACATGGAGATCCGCGTAAAGCGGACGCATGTCCTGCGCAAGCGGTTCGACCTGGACGAAGGCAACCGCCGGCGCGGCGAGACCTTCGACCTGCGCCTCCAACCGCCACTCGCCTCTGCGCTCCAATGCCAGGCCGTGGACGCGCGCGACGTTCCATCCCTCGGCAGCGAAGTTGAGCGGCTGCGATTGCACATGCCCGGCGGGATCGATCAGGCGCAGCTCGCCACGCGCTGCACGGTCGCGACAGGTGTTACCCCACAGATCGTCCAAGCGAACCACGATGTCGAACAGAGACTGCGGTGCCACCAGCCGCGGCGCGGTCAACACTGGCGACCGCGGCGGCCCGGGCACGATGTTGATGACACAGTCGCCGGGCACCTCTGCGAATTTCGAGCTGCCGAGCGGGTCGATGAACAGGCGGAAACGAAAGTCCTTCTCGACGAAGCTCTGCACGCGGGTGCCACCGCCGCCCTGCCGGCGGTCGCCGAGCCGGATCACGATGCGGTCGCCAGGGTTGAGATAGCCGTCCACGATGTCGACGATGATCGCCTTCTGGAAGGGCCGCTCGTGCCCTTTCTGGTCGAAGCGCACCTTCAAGCCCTGCACCGTCGACGGACTTTGCCCCGGCCGCAGCGGTCCAGCGTGATATTCGGCGGACACGTAGTTCGCACCGGCCGGATCGGAGGTCTGGAACAATGCCCAGTCGGAATAGAACTTGAACGCGAGCTTGAGCCAGGCGCCGTCGGCGAGGCCGACCGCGCCGACCTCATAGACCAGCTCGATCTCGGTCCATTCGCCGGCGACGAGCTGCTCGCGACTGCAGCTGACCCGCCCGAGGAACGGCAAGGCCTTGTTCTGCTCGTACAGGCCCTGTGGCGCGACGTAGCGGCCGGCGCGAATGCGCGGATCAGTCTCTGCGGTCATGCGATGCTTTCTATGAGGGCTGTTTCAAAATCATGGGGTACGCCAGGCCTGGTAGTGGCGCTCGACGCGACGAAACACCAAGCTCTCTGCAAGCCATGCGATCAGGCCGATCAGCACAATTCCAAGCAGCACCTGGCTGGCATTGCCGACCTGGCCACCCATTGCGACCATCCAGCCGATGCCCTGCGACGCTCCGATCATTTCCGCGGCGACGAGTGCGCGCCAGGCCTGGCTGAAGCCGATCCGCAGCGCCGCAGTGACGAAGGGAAGCGATGCCGGCAGATAGACGTGACGCAGCAGTTGCACAGGGCTTGCGCCGAGCGTGCGCGCGGCGCGCACCTGGCCGGCAACAATGCCGAGCACGCCTTCCTGGATGGTGACCGCCATCGGGAATACGGCGGCGATGAAGATGACTACCGCAATGGCGAGATAGCCGAGCCCAAAGAAGATCAGGCAAAGCGGCGCCCAAGCGATCGGTGGAATGGCCATGAACAAGCTGACCAGCGGCGAGGCGAAGGCGCGGAACCGCTGCGACAGCCCGCCGGCAGTGCCGATCGCCAGCGCGACGAGCACCGCTATGGCAAAGCCGCCGGCTTCGCGCGCGAGGCTTGCACCCACCTGCCGGCCGAGATCGCCGCTCCGGATCCAGCGCAACGCTTCAATCGCCACGTCCCAGGGCTGCGGCAGCACGTAAGGAGGCACCCGGCTCGCGGCCATGCACCAGACCAGCAGCAGAACCGGCAGCGACGCCCAGCCCCAGGACGGTTTCGGCATGCGCATTGCGGACGTCAATTCTGCTCGACCGCGCGCGTCCATGGACCGTCATCGACGAGCTGCTCCACCTTCAGCGGCCGCGCGAGCAGACCTTGATCACGGGAATAGTCCATCAGCCGCTGGATGAAGGCGCGGTCCGACGCGGTCAGCTCGTCAGACCAGCCCAGGCGCTTGCGCGCCTCGGCGACAATCGCCTCCGGCGGGATCGTGCTGCCGTCCCGAGCCGTGACTGCCTCCAGCTTGAATTCGCGGGCGATGATCTGATCAGCCTCCGCGGCATGATCGCGCAGAAAAGCGATTGCCCGGCGATGTGCGCGCAACAATTTCACCAGATCGTCAGGACGATCCTTGAGCGTCTTCGCCGGCGCCATCACGACATACCATGGATATCCTGGAATGGCCGCGTTGACGTCGAACACGAGCCGGCCGCTGCCGCGCAGCAGCGCCTGGCTGACGAACGGCTCCCAGGAAAACACCGCATCCACCGTGCCGGTGTCCAGCGCCACGTTCATGCTGCCGACGGGCAGCTGCGACAGCGCCAGATCGGCCTCGGGATTGAGAGCCGCGGTGTCCTTCAGCACGTAGCCGCGTAGCAGCACATCCATGCCGCTGCCGCGCGCCACGCCAGCGAGTCTGCGGCCACGCAGGTCATCGAGACTGCGGACCGGTCCATCAGCCCGGGCCACAACCGCGGCCTGGCCGTAGTTCACCTTCGCAAGGATGCGGCTGTCGAGGCCACGAGAAAACCACTGATAGACCGGCGGCGCGCCGATATAGCCGACATCGAGCTCGCCGCTGGCCATCGCCTGCTGAATCAACGGGCCGTCGCCAAACGGCTTCAGGTCCACCTTGAGACCTTCCTGGACATAGAATCCCTTCTGATCGGCGATCAGCGCCGGCGCATTGGCCATGGCAGCAACCCATCCGATGCGCAGAGGAGCCGGTTGGCTCTGCGCCGACGACGGCCCGCTCGCCGCGAGCATCGCGACCATCGCACACAACAGAGATCTGATCATTGGACTGACTCTTGTTCGACAAAGGAAGCGGGCGTCGACCGCGCCTGCATCACACCGGCGTCCGCTGCAACAGCGTGTCGCAAAGCTCGGCGAACCCGGGCAGCACGCGGGTGCGGCGGAGGTCGCGCGGCCGCGGCAGATCGATCGTGACCTCGCTGTCCAGGCCATGGGGAGGGAAGCCGAGGACGAGCACACGATCGGCAAGAAAGACCGCCTCCTCCACATCATGGGTGATGAAGAGAATGGTCTGGCCGAGCGTGGACCACAGCCGCAGCAGCTCCGCGTTCATTGCGCTGCGCGTGATCGCGTCCAGCGCGGCGAACGGTTCGTCCATCAGCAGCAGGCTTGGTTCGAGCACGAGCGCGCGTGCGAGGGCGACACGCTGCTGCATGCCGCCCGAGAGCCGATTTGGCAGCTCATCGGCCACATCAGAAAGGCCGACCAGGTCCAGATACTGCAGCGCCTTGCGCCGCTGCTCGTCAGGATCAAGCTGCCCTGCCATGCGCAGGCCGAACCGTACGTTCTCGCGCACGCTCAGCCACGGAAACAGGTTCGGCGCCTGGAACACGTACCCGAGCTCGCTCATCTCGGGCCTGACCGCGCGGCCGTCGATCGTCACCGTGCCGGAATGCGGCGCAAGAAAGCCTGAAAGCAAGTTGAGCAGAGTCGTTTTGCCGCAGCCTGAAGGACCGAGCAGCGCGACGAACTCGCCGGGCCTCGCCTTCAGTGTGACATTCCGGAAGATGTCCCTCCCCGGCCGGTAGCCAAAACCCATGCCATCAACGATGAACGAGGCGCCGCGACGCGTGGTCGGCGCTGCGGCGCGCGCAAACTGAAAAGGCTCGGTGGCGCGGGCGCTGGTGTCGGAAGCAAGCATGTAATACATTATGATACAAGTTGACGCTGCCGCAACCGGCGCGCAGCGGCCGACCGCAAAACGAAAGATCCGCCCCTGCTTCCGGCTGGAATGAGCACAGAATGTCTCTCGTGAGAGAAAACGCGACAGCTCTCTACCAACAGATCGCCGATCGGCTGCGCCAGGAGATCGCGGCCGGCCGGTTCGAACCCTCCGGCCGCCTGCCCTCGGAAGCCGAGATCGGCGCGCGCTTCGACGTCAGCCGGGTCACCGTACGCCTCGCCCTCGACGATCTGGACAAGGACGGCCTGATCGACCGGAGAAAGGGCAAGGGCACTTTCGTCGCCGGCAAACAGGTGCGCCACGAGCTCAACGTCCTGCGCAGCTTCCACGAGACGTTGCGGCGCCAGGGACTGGAAGCCACCATGCGCGTAACGGCCCTGCGCATGGTCGCAACGCCAACCGGCCTGCGTCCCCTGTTCGGCAAGGCACGCCGCGATTGCCTGCTGCTTCAACGGCTGCACCTGATCGACGCGGAGCCGATCGCGTTCGGCCGCAGCTACCTTCCCGTGGACATCGGCAGCCTCACGCCCGCGGAGGTGGAGCAACAGCCGACCTACTCGGTCATCTCGACCCTTGCCGGCGCCCCCGTGATCCAGGCGAAGATGGAGCTCGGCGCACAGATCGCCAGCAAGGAGCTCGCCGGCAGTCTGCACACGACACCGGGCGCAGCTCTGCTGACGATGGAGCGGACCTCGTACTTCAGGGACGGCAAGTGCGCCGAGCACTCGACCTTCTTCATCAAGCCGGAGCGCTACAAGTTCGTGCTGAACGGAATCTTCAGTGAGACGGCATCATGAGGTGCATTGCGAACGGCAATAAAAACTAAAGTTCCGTGGGCGGGGTGGGCGGCCGCCCGGAGACAATCGCCTGCTCCAGCAGATCGAGGCGATCCTGGCCCCAGAACGGTTCGCCGCGATAGAATAGCCCTCAATTCGCGGAGCCTTATCATGTCTTCTCTCAAAGAAGCTGCTCGATTCAGGACCAGCCGCCCTTTCCAGCTCGATCTCGCGGAAGACAACAGCTTGGCCAACACCCTGCGTAGACGCGAGGAGATCTTCAATGGGGATGTGCTGCCCAGCGATGCCGCGCTGGTGGATCCGAGCGACTTCTATGCAACGATTGCTTTCGGGCCATCGCGAAGACCTATTTCGAAAGCGCCGGCAGACAGATCGAACAGCAACAAGCGACGTTCAAGGACATCGCCGCCGCGCAGGCAAAGGCCTGGCGCGAGGCCGTCGACAAGTTCCGTGAAGCCGAGGGCAAGGTTGCCGCAACGCATACCGGGGATTCCGATGCCGCACTCAAGCAGCTGAAGTCCGACGCAACGGAGGTCGAAGCGCGCTTGCAGAAGCTGAAGCAGGCTGGCGGCGAGTCCTGGTCGGTGCTGAGCGCAGCGCTCGCGGAGTCCCGCAAGGCGTTCGATCTGGCCAATCAGGCGGCCTGGAATGCTCTTAGAGGTTCTGGCGCGAAGAGCTGAAGGTTTCTGACAAGCCCCGCCTCAGGCGAGATGCGCTGGGGAAGATTCGCTCAGTTCTCAACGGAGGTCGAGCGCCTGCGGCACAGCGTTTTGACCGCGGAGTTGATCACCTTGGTGAAGCAGGGGAGCGGCAAATCTCTCTGGGAGACAATTCCGGCCCCTGCAATAGCCCGTTACCATCAAGGGCGCGAAATCGTACAAGATCGTAGCTTGGCGGGTAAAATCGCAGGATTGGTAGCGGGGGAGGGACTCGAACCCCCGACCCCAGGATTATGATTCCCGTGCTCTAACCAGCTGAGCTACCCCGCCACGGCGGCGCCGTTGCAGCATGCAGATGCCGCGGCGCGAATGCGCGGCATATAAGGAGTGGGCGGACGGCCTGTCAAGCAAAGCAGGCCGTCGGCCGGCCTTCTGCCAATATGCCTCCTGCCAACAAGCCGCCAGCCAAGGTGCTGCGAAACGGGGGGCTATTTTGGCCGGACGGAGGGATCGCCGCCGGGGCTGCCGGGCGGCGGGATCACCGGAGTATTGCCGCCGTCCGGGGGCGGTGCCCGCATCTCGGGATCTACGCCCGCAGGCGGGCACAGCACGCCATCGGAGCGCGACAGTTTTTCGCCGAGCGGCTCGGATCGCTGCCCGGTGGTGGTATCCGGCTTTGCGTTGGGATTCGCCGGCTGTTGCATCGGCGTGCAATTCTCGCCGCGCTGGGGCTGGGGCGGCGCGGTCTGCGCCGGGGGCGTCGTCGGCGCAGGCGGGGCCTGTGCGACCGCCGCACCCGGCACCGCCATCAGCACACCGAAAAAGACAAGTGACTGGTTCATCCGCATGCGAAGCAAACGGCCGGCGCGCGCGGAGGTTCCGGCCAAAACCGCATTCACGATTTGCGGAAGCGGATCAGCGAAAAATGCCCCATTGGCGGCATCGGGCGCCGCTCGGCAAGGCTGACGCCGCCATGTTTCCTGGCCCAGTTGGCGAGCCGCGCCCATGGAAATTCCGGCCGCCAGCCGAGCCTTCGGGCAAGCGGCGCGAAAGCCAGTTCGAACAGGCGCCGCGGCCCGCTTTCGGCGCCGATGTGATTGACCAGGATCAACTCGCCGCCAGGCTTCAGCACGCGGATGAAATCATCCAGCGTCGCCTCGGGATCCGGAACCGCCGTGATGACATATTGCGCCACCACGGCGTCGAAGAACGAATCCGGGAACGCGAGGTTCTTGGCGTCCATCACCGCCAGCGTCTCGACATTGGTCAGGCCCAGCGCCCGCACGCGCTGCTGCGCCCGCCGCAGCATCGGCTCGGAAATATCGACACCGCAAAGTCTGGTGCTGCGCGAATAATCCGCCAGCGACAGTCCAGTGCCGACGCCGACATCGAGCACGCGACCACCGATCCGGTCGGCTTCGGCGATCGTCGATTGCCGGCCCTGATCGAACACCCTGCCGAACACGAAATCGTAGATCGGCGCCCAGCGCCCATAGGCCTTTTCGACCCCCTCGCGGTCGATATCCGCCGCCATCCCCTGCCCCGAATTTATGTCAGCGCACGGCCTCGGCGAGAGGCCGCACCATCGCAGCCACGTTCCTCGCGGCCGCGCTCTTGATGAATCCGCCGCCGAGCACGCGCGCCTGGCCAGACGGCGCGTCGTAGAACACGCAGGCCTGCCCGGGCGATACGCCCTCTTCGCCGGCGACGAGCTCAACCTCGTAGCCGCGATCGGTCCTACGCAGCCAGGCCGGTTGCGGCGCGCGCGTCGAGCGCACGCGCACGAACAGCTCGATACCCTCGCCGATGACGCGGTCGAGCGCGCCATCGCCGATCCAGTTGACGTCGCGCAAGAGAATGCGATCCATGCGCAGCGCTTCGCGCGGGCCCACCACGACACGGCGGCTCGCCGCATCGAGCCTCACGACATACAGCGGCGCGCCGGTGGCGATCCCCAGCCCCTTGCGCTGGCCCACCGTGAAATGAACGATGCCCTGGTGCTGGCCGATCACCTTGCCGTCGAGATCGACGATGTCGCCGGGTGCGACCGCATTCGGCTTCAGGCGGCTGATGATGTCGGTGTAGCGGCCGGTCGGCACGAAGCAGATGTCCTGGCTGTCCTGCTTGTCGGCGATCTCGAGACCGAAGCGGCGCGCGAGTTCGCGAACCTGCGGCTTGGTCATATCGCCGAGCGGAAAGCGCAAATAGTCGAGCTGCTCGCGCGTGGTCGCGAACAGGAAATAGCTCTGGTCACGATCGGCGTCGGCGGCGCAGACCATCGCCCGCGATCCGTCGGCGAGGGGCCGCGAGGCGACATAGTGCCCGGTCGCGAGCACGGCGGCACCGAGCTCGCGCGCAGTCGCGAGCAGATCGCGGAACTTGATGGCGCGGTTGCACTCGATGCATGGCACCGGCGTCTCGCCGAGCGCGTAGCTGTCGGCGAAATTGTCGATCACCGATTCGCGGAAACGACTCTCATAGTCGAGCACGTAATGCGGAATGCCGATCCGCTCGGCGACATTGCGGGCGTCGTGGATGTCCCGGCCGGCGCAGCAGGCGCCCTTGCGATGGGTCGCGGCGCCGTGGTCGTAAAGCTGCAGCGTGATCCCGACCACATCGTAGCCTTCCGACTTCAAGAGCGCAGCCGTCACCGATGAGTCGACGCCGCCGGACATGGCGACCACGACCCTGGTGTCCTCGGGACGGCCTTCGAGATCGAGACTGTTGCGCATGGAAGAGGTCATCGATTTCTGTCGCGAGCAGCCGTTGCCCCCGCGACCAGCGTTAAAAGCGGACTTTACCCAGAAGGCTTTGGAGCATCGCCGAAAAAGGCCGATTTGCCTCGTCGGGGCGCAGGAAAAGCCACCCTTTAATATAGGCCGTATCGCCGCGAAGCAATCAGCCGTCCTTGGAAGAGATGTAGACGGCAAATCTTGCCGCCGGGCAAAAAGCGAACCGCCGGGCCATTGTTCCAAATCCCGCATCCTTCTCGTAAACCACTGTAATATATGGATATTTTTTCGCAGACTTGCTGGCCCGCTCCTTGCTGATGGGGAACTGAATTCCATCCTGAGGGTCGGTTGTGGTCAAGGTCGCGCAAGAAGCATTGGCAGGCATGTCGTTTCAGGCCAATTCGCCGAGGTCGGCGCGACCGGATTCCGGCCCCGCGCCCGGAAATGACAGTTTTGCCGCACTGGTCGACAGCAACACGGCGGCCCGCAACGAGCGCCCCGACGACAGTTCCCGTGCGCCGCCTGCATCGGCGCGCCGGAACGATGATCCTGCTCCGGCGGCGGACTCGAGGTCGCGCGATGACGGCGCCGGCCCTGACCGCTCTGAGCGGAACGATGTCGGTGCGCGCAACGACGTCGGCTCCAGCACCCGGGCCGACAAAGCCGATCAGCCTGATTCGAAACCCGACACGCCAAAGTCCGATTCGGCAAAGTCGTCGAAGCCGAAGGACGATGTCCCAGCCAAGGACGATGCCAAGAATGGTGACAAGGATGGTGATGAGTCCAAGCAGGACGACGGCACCGCTGCAACCACGGTGATAACAGCGACGGTTTCCGCAGTCGTCGGGAGCCCCGCGAATGCAGCGCCCGCAACACCGCCGGTAGCGGACCCGGCCGCCGCTCCGCTCGCGACGGCAGCCGCGGCCATCGCGGCTGTGGCCTCGGTCGCCGGTACAGCTCCCGCAGCGGCCGACGCGGCCAAGACCGATGCCCAGGCCGAAGCTCAGGCGGACGCCAAAGCCGTAACCGCCGTTTCCGTTGGCGCGGAGGCAGTTGGCGACACCGCGACCGGCATCGCACTGTCTGCAGCCGCCGCCCCCTCGCCGACGCCGCAGGCGAAGGCCACAGCCCAGTCAAAGCCGACGCTGACCGCGAAGGACGCCATCCCCACGTCCGGCGCACAAGACAGCGCGACAGACTCCACGCCGGCCGAAACACCGACTGGCCTTGTCCCGGATATCGCCCCGCCAGAAGCAGCCGCCGGCAAGCAGAAAGCCGAGCACGCCTTTGTTGACGCGGTGAAAGCGGACGCCTCAGGCAATTCCGCGCAGACGCCGTCCGCGCACGCGGCAAGCCATGTGGAGTCGGGCGCAGCGAACACCGCGCAAACGCTGGCCGCCGCATCCGACAACGCTGCGCAGGCGGCCGCCATGATCCAGCCGCAGATGCCATCCACGCCCACAACGCCGGCGGCCAATTCGCAACTGACCGTGACCGCGGCAACAACCCATGGCAATGCGGTGCCGGTCAGCGGCCTCGCACTGGAGATCGCGGCCTCGGCCAAGAGTGGCAAGAGCCGCTTCGAAATCCGGCTCGATCCGCCCGAGCTCGGGCGCATCGATGTTCGCATCCATGTTGACACCCATGGTCAGGTGACGTCGCATCTGACCGTCGAGCGGCCGGAAACGCTGCAGATGTTGCGCCAGGACGCCAACCAACTGCAGCGCGCGCTGGACAATGCCGGCCTCTCAACAGGCAATAGCGGACTGCAGTTCAGCCTGCGCGACCAGTCGTCGTCCGGACAGAACGGCGGCAATCAGCCCAATCCCAATGCACATCGCCTGATCGTCAGCGAAGAAGACAGCGTGCCGGCGACCGTCGCCGGTCGGAGCTATGGCCGCATGCTCGGCGCGAACGGCGGCGTCGATATTAGAGTCTAGAGGAGCGCACCATGGCAACCGACGTATCCATGCCGTCGCCGGTCGTATCGGCACCCGGGACCGGGACGGCCTCGGGCAATAACACCGCGTCGACCCAGACGAAGGGCATTGCCGACAACTTCCAGACCTTCCTGACGCTGCTGACGACGCAACTGCAGAATCAGAACCCGCTCGATCCGCTCGACACCAACCAGTTCACGGCGCAACTCGTGCAGTTCGCCGGCGTCGAGCAGCAGCTCAAGATGAACGACCAGTTGAGCTCGATCGTCGCCCTGGAGAAGAGCGCGCAGTCGACGCAGGCGCTGATCTATGTCGGCAATACCGTCGCGGTCGACGGCAGCAAGGCCAATTTCAACGGCTCGGCGACCTGGAACATCAATTCGCCGAAGGAGAGCAGCGCCACCATCACGATCACCGATTCGACCGGCCAGACCGCCTATTCCGGCAATTTTTCGCTGAAGACGGGCGGCTCCAGTTTCGTCTGGGATGGCAAGGGCAATGACGGCACGCAATGGCCGCCGGGCAGCTACACGCTCACCGCAACCGGCAAGGACGCCTCCGGCAACAACGTCGCGATCTCGACCGAAGTCCAGGGCATTGTCGATTCCGTCGACCTGACCGCCACCCCGCCACTGCTCTCGATCGGTGGCCAGACCTATACAACCGACCAGATCAAGCGGGTGATCCGCCCGAGCACTGGCGGCAAGGATTCTGATGCAGGCTCCGGCGATGGGTCGGGATCGACCTAGAGCTATTCGGTTCTGATGAATCAGAACCGAATAGCTCTAGATTCTTTGTTTGACGCGTTTTCTTCGCGCGAACCGGTACCCACTTCGCTCGAAAATGCTCTAATCCGCCGCGATGGCGGCAATGAAAAGGGCGCAGGCCGCGGTGGAGGCGATCGTCCGCACGTGATTCCAGAAGGTCCATTCCTTGAGATACCGCATCCATAGGGAGGCCGCCTCAGCGCTCGCCGGATCGGCCGCGGCCAGCGCATTGTTGAGCGGCACGTTGAAGATCATCGTCACGACGAACATGCCGACGACGTAGAGCACCCCGCCGGCGAGCATCGCCGCCGCGCCGGGCTCGCCCAGGCGGAAGACCGCAAGGGCGGCGAGGATCGCGCTCACCAGCGTCGTGCCGAGGAAGAGCGGCATGAACGGAGAGCGGACGATGTCGACATTGATGGCATTCATGGCCGCGATGCCGGATGCCCGCTCGATGCGGCCGAGCGCCCTCATCACGAAGGTCGAGAACGCAAAATAGAGCCCGGCAAGCAGGCCACAGCCGATCGCCGCGAACCAGAGCAGGATCGGCACTACAATCTCGCCCACGGGCGACCTCGCTTCCACTGGGTTGTGATTCGGACCCCACCAGGCGCCCGTCGGCTCCGGCCGGGGCCGCTTTCCCACACTGGGACAGGTGCCGGGGCGGAGCCACCCTACCGGCATTTCCAACGATTCGTATTGCAGGATTGCGCTTAGGCAAATTTTAAGCCGACACGCGTAGGTTGGCAGAGTGAGTTCAGTGGTCGAGAGTTTGTGAGTACGCCATGACAGAACCCCATCGCCCGAGGGTGAAATACGTCATCGGGCCCGACGGCAGTCCGCTAACCATTGCCGACTTGCCTGCGCCCGGTACAAAACGGTGGGTCATTCGCCGGAAGGCTGAAGTTGTTGCCGCGGTGCGCGGCGGTCTGCTTTCCCTGGAGGAAGCCTGCAGCCGCTACACGCTGACGGTCGACGAATTCCTTTCTTGGCAATTTTCCATCGATCAGCACGGGCTGGCCGGGCTGCGCACCACCCGGATCCAGCAATATCGACAATAAGCCCTCGAAACCAATCGAATTTGATGAAAACCGGCCTCGCTTTGCGAAGCCGGTTTTTTTCATGTCCTACTTTCTGCCGCGGTTCTTAACCGTCGTTAACCGGATGGAAACCATACCCTAGGCAATAATTGCCCAGTCGGACCCTCCGAGGGCCGAATCCCTGGGGGCGGTTGGTGCAAAGTCTGGTTGCTTTCCTGAAGGGCCTGGGCGCGGCCCGGTTGGCGGCGATGGTGGCGGTCACCGCCGCGCTCATCGGCTTCTTCGCGTTCGTCATCTTGCGCGTCACCACGCCGCAACTGACGACCCTGTTCACCGATTTGAGCGTCGAGGACTCCTCTGCGATCGTCAAGGAGCTCGAGCGGCAGGCGATCCCGTTCGAGCTGCGCAATGACGGCGCCGTCATCATGGTGCCAAAGGACAAGGTCATGCGGCTGCGCATGAAGCTCGCCGAGGGCGGCATGCCCAAGGGCGGCGGCGTCGGCTACGAGATCTTCGACAAGTCGGACGCGCTCGGCACCACGAGCTTCGTCCAGAACATCAACCATTTGCGCGCCCTGGAAGGCGAGCTCGCCCGCACCATCCGCGCTATCGACCGTATCCAGGCCGCGCGCGTGCACCTGGTGCTGCCGGAGCGGCCGCTGTTCTCGCGCGAGACGCCGGAGCCGTCCGCTTCCATCGTGGTGCGGGTGCGCGGCACCCTCGAGCCGCAGCAGATCCGCGCCATCCGCCACGTGGTCGCCTCGGCCGTCAACGGGCTGAAGCCGCAGCGGGTGTCGATCGTCGACGAGGCCGGCCAATTGCTCGCCGACGGTGCCACCAGCGATGCCGACAACGCCGTCGGCGACGAGCGCCGCGCCGCCTTCGAGAAACGGATGCGCAAGCAGGTCGAGGACATCGTGTCCTCCGTGGTCGGCCAGGGTCGCGCCCGCGTCCAGCTCTCGGCCGATTTCGACTACAACAAGATCACCCAGACCTCCGACAAGTTCGACCCCGAAGGGCGCGTGCTGCGCTCGAGCCAGACCCGGGAGGAATCAAGCCTCTCCGCCGACAATAGCGGTCAGGTCACGGTCAACAACGAGCTGCCCGGCAACCAGAATCAGGACAATGCCGCGCGCGCCCGCGACCAGAGCAAGAAGAGCGAGGAGACCAACAATTACGAGATCTCCCGCACCACCAAGACCGAGGTGACCGAAGCCGGCCGCGTCAACCGCATCTCGGTCGCTGTCCTCGTCGACGGCAGCTACGCCAAGACCGAAAAGGGCGAGATGGTCTACCAGGACCGCCCCAAGGAGCAGCTCGAGCGCATCGCCGCCCTGGTGCGCTCGGCGATCGGTTTCGACCAGAAGCGCGGCGATCAGGTCGAGGTCGTCAACTTGCGCTTTGCCGAAGCGCCCTCGGTGGCCCCGCTCAACGAGCCCACCGGCTTCCTCGGCATGCTGCAGTTCACCAAGGACGACGTGATGTATGTGATCGAGCTCGGCGTGATGATGCTGCTCGGCCTGGTCGTGCTGTTCATGGTGATCCGCCCGCTGGTCAAGCGCATCCTGGCCAACGAGGTCGTACCCGGCCGTGCCGAGGCCTCGGTGCCCGCACTGGTCGACACCAGCGCGCAAGCCGGCAGCGAAGGCGGACAGGGCCAGGCGCTCCTGACCGGCGGCGGCGCCGCGCACATGATCGACGTCGCCCAGATCCAGGGCCAGGTCCATGCCCAGGCCGTGAACCGCGTGGGCGAACTCGCCGAACGCAATCCGAACGAAACCGTCTCCATTGTTCGCCAATGGCTGACTGAGCCTGCCGAGACCTGAGATGGCCAGCGTCCCGCAAACCGCAAACGCCAACGATATCACGAGCGTCATCTCGACCCTGTCGAGCCGTCAGGGCGACCGTCCGAAGAGCAAGCCGATCTCCGGCCCGAAGCGCGCGGCGATCCTGATGCTGGCGCTCGGCGAGAAATACGGCGGCAAGGTCTGGTCGCTGCTCGACGATGACGAGGTGCGCGAGCTATCGATGGCAATGTCGACGCTCGGCACCGTGGAAGCCGACGTGGTCGAGGACCTCTTGCTCGAATTCGTCTCGCGGATGTCGGCCTCCGGCGCGCTGATGGGCAATTTCGACGCCACCGAGCGGCTGCTGCAGCAATATCTGCCGGCCGACCGCGTCAGCGGCATCATGGACGAGATCCGCGGACCCGCGGGCCGTAACATGTGGGAGAAGCTCTCCAACGTCCAGGAAGAGGTGCTCGCCAACTACCTCAAGAACGAATATCCGCAGACCATCGCCGTGGTGCTGTCGAAGCTGAAGTCCGAGCACGCCGCGCGCGTGCTGGCGATCCTGCCCGAGGATATCGCTCTCGATGTCGTCGGCCGCATGCTGCGGATGGAGGCTGTGCAGAAGGAAGTAATCGAGCGCGTCGAGCAGACGCTGCGCACCGAATTCATGTCCAACCTGTCGCAGACCCGCCGCCGCGACGCCCATGAGGTGATGGCCGAGATCTTCAACAATTTCGACCGCCAGACCGAAACGCGCTTCATCACCTCGCTGGAAGAGGAAAACCGCGAATCCGCCGAACGCATCAAGGCGCTGATGTTCACCTTCGACGACCTGGTCAAGCTCGATTCAGGCTCGGCCCAGACGTTGATGCGCCATGTCGACAAGGAGAAGCTTGGCATTGCGCTGAAGAGCGCCAATGAGGAGGTCCGCAACTTCTTCCTCGGCAACATGTCCTCGCGCGCCGGCAAGATGCTGATGGATGACATGGCGGCGATGGGACCGGTGCGCCTGCGCGACGTCGACGAGGCGCAGGCGCTGCTCGTCAATCTCGCCAAGGACCTCGCCGCCAAGGGCGAGATCATGCTGACCAAGAACCGCGCCGACGACGAACTGGTGTACTGATGGCCGCGCCCGCAAAATTCCTGTTCGATACCGACTTCTCGGTCCCCGCCAAGTCGCGCGAGCGCGCCGCAACCGCCGCCGAGATCGCCCAGAAGGTCGCGGAAGCCGAAGCGCGCGCCTATCGCAACGGCTACGATGCCGCCCAGCACGAAGCGAAGGTGGAGAGCGACCGCCGCGCCGCGCTCGCGCTGGAAGAGATCGGGCTTGCGATCAAGACCATCGCGTCGCGCTTTTCCGGCATCGAGGCGCGGATGGAGACCGAAGCCGTCGACGTCGCGGTCTCGGTCGCGCGCAAATTGTGCGGCGAAATGATCGCGCGCGAACCGCTTGGCGAGATCACGGCGCTGGTGTCCGACTGCTTCTCGCATCTGGTCTCGACACCTCACATCGTGGTCCGCATCAATGATGCGCTATACGAGGGCGCGCGCGATAAGATCGAGCGGCTGGCCGCGCAGAGCGGCTTTCAGGGTCGCCTCGTGATCCTGGCCGAGCCGACCATTGCGATCGGCGACTGCCGGATCGAATGGGCCGACGGCGGCATCGTGCTGGAACGCGCGACGATCGACGCCAAGATCAACGAACTTGTCGGACGCTACATGGCGTCCCGTGACCAACGGCCATGAGGATTGAGCCAAAGGATCGACGATGAGTGACACCGACACACATGTCCCGCTCCCCGACCTCAACTCGGCGGACGCGCCAAGGGACGACGATGTGGGCTATAACGAGGACGAACATGCTTCGCGCATCGCCTCCGACTTGGAAGCCGTCTTCGACGTGCCGGTGCAGGTCTCGGCCGTGCTCGGCCGCTCCAAGATGGATGTCGGCCAGCTCCTGAAGCTCGGCCCCGGCACCGTGCTCGAGCTCGACCGCCGGGTCGGCGAGGCCATCGATATCTATGTCAACAACCGCCTGGTGGCGCGCGGCGAAGTGGTGCTGGTCGAGGACAAGCTCGGCGTGACCATGACCGAAATCATCAAGGCAGAGCGTAGCTAGCCTTTAACCGATAGACGCGCGACGGACGCGCGGGAGACAGGAGACACTCATGCGGCTTCTCATCGTCGGCACCCTCAAGGGCCAGCTCACGACCGCCACCAAGATCGCGATGGACAACGGCGCCTCCGTGACGCACGCGGAAGGCAACGAGCAGGCGATGGCGGTGCTCCGCGGCGGCAAGGGCGCCGACCTGCTGCTGGTCGATGTCGGCCTCGACATTCGCGACCTCGTGATGCGCCTGGAAGCCGAGCACATCCACGTGCCGATCGTCGCCTGCGGTATCTCCAATGACGCCCGCGCCGCGGTGGCGGCGATCCGCGCCGGCGCCAAGGAATACATCCCGCTGCCCCCGGAGCCGGAATTGATCGCCGCCGTACTCGCCGCGGTCGCAAATGATTCCCGCGACCTCGTCTACCGCGACGAAGCCATGGGCCGTGTGATCAAGCTGGCGCAGCAGATCGCGGGCTCGGACGCCTCCGTGATGATCACCGGCGAATCCGGGACCGGCAAGGAAGTGCTGGCGCGCTACGTCCATTCCCGCTCGGCGCGCGCCAAACGGCCGTTCATCTCGATCAATTGCGCCGCGATCCCCGAGCATCTGTTGGAATCCGAATTGTTCGGCCACGAGAAGGGCGCGTTCACCGGCGCGATCGCTCGCCGTATCGGCAAGTTCGAGGAAGCCACCGGCGGCACGCTGTTGCTCGATGAAATCTCGGAAATGGACGTGCGGCTGCAATCGAAATTGCTGCGCGCGATCCAGGAGCGCGTGATCGACCGCGTCGGCGGCGCCAAGCCGGTGCCTGTCGACATCCGCATCATCGCGACCTCGAACCGCAATCTCGCAGACGCGGTGCGCGCCGGCACCTTCCGCGAGGACCTCTTGTTCCGCCTCAATGTCGTCAACCTGAAGATCCCGCCGCTGCGCGACCGGCCGGCCGACATCCTGGAGTTGGCGCAGCATTTCGCGAAGAAATACGCCGAGGCCAATGGCGTGTCGGCGCGGCCGCTGTCATCCGAGGCACGGCTGGTGCTGACCACGAACCGCTGGCCGGGCAACGTCCGCGAGCTTGAAAACACCATCCACCGCTCCGTGCTGATGGCGCAGGGCGACGAGATCGGCCCCGACGCCATCGTGACTCCGGACGGCGACCGCCTCGACCTCGCCAAGACCGCGCCGGCGGTCGCTCACGCCACCCTCGCCGCCGAGCAGGTGACGCGCGCGCTGGTCGGCCGTACCGTTGCCGACGTCGAGCGCGATCTGATCCTGGAGACGCTGAAGCACTGCCTCGGCAACCGCACCCATGCCGCCAACATCCTCGGCATTTCGATCCGCACGCTGCGCAACAAGCTGAACGAATATGCCGATGGCGGCCTGCCGATCCCGCCCGCGGGATCGGGCACGGCGGACTATCAGCGCCTGGCGACGGCCGGGTAATCGCCACCACCGCCATTGCGAACGCAGCGAAGCAATCCATAGCGCCGCACGCGGAGGCATGGATTGCTTCGTCGCTTCGCTCCTCGCAATGACGCATGGAGCTACGAATAACTCGGCGCGTCCGGCTTGCGGAAGATGTGAATGGGATCACCGGGCGTAAAGTCGCGCCCAGTGAAGGCGACATAGGCATAGAGCGCGAGATAGGCGATCGCGAGCGCACCGATGCCGTAGAAGACCCAGGTTGCAAGACGTTTCATCGAGCCCATGACGCGCTTCGTTCCCTTCCGGCGATAGAAGACTGATGCCTTCTATTGCGCGAGGAGGCAAAACGCCACGGCTGGCGTGTCCGTTCCCAAAAGCGATGACGGCCGTTCTTCCTCGCCCCGTTCTTATGGGAGAGGGTTGGGGTGAGGGGCTGTCTCCGCGAATACGATAGCAGTTGCGCTCGCGGAGGCTCCCCTCACCCGGAATTCCGCTTCAAAGAGAAGTCATCGACCCTTAACGCAGATGCACACCGCGTGTGGGTACGCTGACGTCGGCCAGCTTGGCGGCATCCTCGTCCTGGTCGACGGCGACATAGCGCCCCTGCCAATAGGCGAGCGCTCCCGTGCGCGAGGAGACCTGCAGGTCGAGCACGCGCCCGATGACGATTGCGTGCGAATGACGCTCCACGACATCCTCGACCTCGCAATCGATCGCCGCCAGCGCGCCGACCAGAAGCGGCACGCCGGAGGCGCGCGTCGTCCATTCGGCGCCGGCAAAGCGCTCGGCGCCTTTCAGCCCGCCCTTGCCGGTGAAGCGCTCGGCGATCTCGACCTGGTCCGAACTCAGGATGTTCACGCCGAAAACGCCGTGACGCTTGACCAGCGGCCAGGACGACGCGGCGCGATTGAGACTCACGATCAGCGAGGCCGGCTCGACCGACAACGAGGAGACGGAAGTCACCGTCATCCCGGAGATGTCCTTGCCGCGCCCCGCCGTGATGACGTTGACCCCGCCGGTCAGATGGCGCATGGCGCCGCGAAACTCGTCGGAGGTGACCACGGGATCGATCGCGATGTTGCGGACGGCGGAGTTCATGTGGGCCTCACAGATCGTCGGAAGTGTCTTCGGTGCCTTCCAGGAGATTCTTCAGGATCGCGCCCTCGAGCGCCGCGAGTTCGGCGGAGCCGCGCTCGCGCGGGCGCGCGATGTCGACATTGAAATCGTGTGCGATGCGGCCATTTTCAATGACCAGCACCCGGTCGGCCAGCGCCACCGCTTCCGAGACATCATGCGTCACCAGGATCGCGGTGAAGCCCTGATCGCGCCAGACTCGCTCGAGCAGCCGCTGCATCGAGATCCGGGTCAGCGCATCCAGCGCGCCGAGCGGCTCGTCGAAGGCCAGCACCCGGGGCTGGCTAACCAGCGCGCGGGCCAACGCGACGCGCTGCTTCTGGCCGCCCGAGAGCACCGAAGGCCATTGCCCGCGCTTGTCGCCGAGGCCGACCTCGACCAGTGCCTTCTCGGCGCGCGCCTGCGCATCGGCGGACGATCGCTCGCGCCCGAGGCCGACTTCGACATTCGACAGCACGCGCGCCCATGGCAGGAGCCGCGGCTCCTGGAACATGACGCGGATATCCTCGGCGCGCGCCTGCTCGCCGAAACCGATGCTGCCGGCGGTCGGCTTCTCCAGCCCCGCGATCAGCCGCAGCAATGTGCTCTTGCCGCAGCCACTGCGGCCCACGATCGCGACCGACTGGCCGGCCGGAATGTGCAGGTCGATGCCGCGCAGCACCTCATTGTCGCCGAAGGATTTGCGCAAGCCGCGGATGGTCAGCGACAGCCCGCGCGACGGCATGTCGGGGCTGCGGCGGAACTGACGCGCCTCCTCGGCAAAATCCTCGCGCGCGACAGCCTCGGCCTCGAGCGGACGAAAACGAAGGACTTCCTGCATTTCTTCCTCAGTTCCTTAGTGTTTCTGGAAGGCCGGATGCCAGGACAGCGTCAGCCGCTCCAGCGCGCGCGAGGCGCTGTCGGCGAGCTTGCCGAGCAGGGCGTAGATCAGGATCGAGAGCACGACGACGTCGATCAGCATGAATTCGCGCGCCTGCATCGCCATGTAGCCGAGCCCCGAGGAGGCCGCGATTGTCTCGGCCACGATCAAGGTCAGCCACATGATGCCGAGGGCAAAACGCAGGCCGACGAAAATCGAGGGCAGCGCGCCGGGGAAGATCACGCGGCGGAACAATTCGCCGTCGGTCATGCCATAGATGCGGCCCATCTCGATCAGTTGCGGATCGACGGTGCGGATGCCGTGCAGCGTATTGAGATAGATCGGGAAGAACACGCCGAGCGCCACCAGGAACAGTTTTGCCGACTCGTCGATCCCGAACCATAGGATGACCAGCGGGATCAGCGCCAGATGCGGGATATTGCGCACCATCTGCAGCGTGGTGTCGGTCAGTTTCGCCGAGAGTTGCGACAGGCCGTTGGCGAGGCCGAATGCGAAGCCGATGCCGCCGCCGATCAAAAAGCCGATGCTCGCGCGCCAGAAGCTGACCCAGATGTTGCGGACCAGTTCGCCTGACAACAGCAGTTTCCATCCCGCCAGCGCAACGTCGGTCGGTGCCGGCAGCACCCGCGCGGGCACAAACCCGGTGACGCAGGCAAGCTGCCAGATGACGATAATGGCAAGCGGCACGATCCAGGGGATCAGGCCGTCAGCCCGCGGCAATTTGGGCGCGCGGACGCGCGGGAGGCTGTCGATGAGGCTCATGATTCCGATACCTGCTTTTGCGGCCGATATTCGTTGCCGATGGTCTCGCCGAACGGTCCGGTGTTAACGCGGATCGGCGTCACGTTGCCGCCATGCTCAAGCGACAGCAGCGGGAACACCAGTTCGGCGAAGCGGTAGGCTTCTTCGAGATGCGGGTAGCCCGACATGATGAAGGTATCGATGCCGAGGTCCTGATACTCCTTGATCCGCGCCGCCACCGTTTGGGCATCGCCGACCAGCGCGGTGCCGGCGCCACCGCGCACGAGGCCAACGCCCGCCCACAGGTTGGGGCTGATCTCGAGCTTGTCGCGGCGACCGCCATGCAGCTCTGCCATGCGCTGTTGACCGACCGAGTCCATGCGCGAGAAGATCTTTTGCGCCGCGGCCACCGTGTCGTCGGTGACGTATTGGATCAATTCGTCGGCGGCCTTCCAGGCTTCCGCATTGGTCTCGCGCACGATCACGTGCAAGCGAATGCCGAAGGAGATCTTGCGGCCGCGCTTGTCGGCAACCGCCTTCACACGCGCAATCTTGTCGGCCACCTGCGCCGGCGGCTCGCCCCAGGTCAGATACTTGTCGACGGTATCGACGGCAACATCGATGCCGGCATCCGAAGAGCCGCCGAAATAGAGCGGCGGCCGCGGCGACTGCATCGGCTTGAACAAGAGCCGGCCGTCCTCGATGCGGATGTGCTTGCCCTCGACATTGACGGTCTTGCCAGCGAGCAGGTCGTTATAGACGTTGAGAAACTCGCGCGTCACCTCGTAGCGCTCGTCATGCGCCAGGAAGATGCCGTCGCCCTTGTTCTCGACGGGGTCGCCGCCGGTGACGACGTTGATCAGGAGCCGACCGTTCGACAGCCGGTCCAACGTCGCGGTCATGCGTGCAGCGACGGCTGGCGACTGCAGGCCGGGCCGCACCGCCACCAGATAGCGCAGCCGCTCCGTCTGAGGCGCGACCGCGGAAGCGACCACCCAGGAGTCCTCGCAGCTTCGTCCCGTCGGCAGCAGCACGCCGTAATAGCCGAGTTGGTCGGCCGCCTGCGCGATCTGGCGCAGATAGTTGAAGTTCACCTCGCGTCCGCCGATGGAGGTGCCGAGATAACGGCCATCGCCATGGGTCGGCAGGAACCAGAGGATATTGGCGTTGGGTTGCTGAGTCACGATCCGGACCTCCGCGCGACGTCTGAAATCTTGATGGCTTTCGGCAACAGGCCGAGGGCAAAGAACGTGTCCGCCACCTGCTGCTGGTCGGCGATCACGGAATCGGTGAGCGGCTTGATGCCGTAGGATTGGCGCTTCAACGCCACCTCGACCACCGGGACCGAAAGGCCGATCGACGGCGCGAGTTGCTCGGCGACCGCGTGGATGTCGCCCTTGGCCCAGTCATCGACCTCGCTCAGTTGCGCGAGCACGAGATCGACGATCTTCGCATCGCTCTCCAGGAACTTCTTCGAGGAGAAATAGAACTGGTAGTTCGAGACAACGCCGGTGCCGTCGGCGAGCGTGCGCGCGCCGGTCGCAGCTTCCGCCGCGGCCTGGAACGGATCCCAGATCACCCAGGCATCGACCGAGCCGCGCTCGAAGGCGGCGCGCGCATCGGCGGGCGCGAGAAACACCGGCTCAATCTCGGAATATTTGACGCCGGCTTTCTCCAGGGCCTTTACCAGGAGATAATGGACGTTGGAGCCCTTGTTCAGCGCGACCTTCTTGCCCTTGAGATCGGCAACCGACTTCAGCGGGCTGTCCTTCGGCACCAGGATCGCTTCGCCTTTCGGCGCCGGCGGCTCATAGGCGACATATTGGATGGGCGCGCCAGCGGCCTGCGCGAAGATCGGCGGCGCTTCACCGGTGTTGCCGAAATCGATCGCGCCGACATTGAGCGCCTCGAGCAGCGGCGGTCCGGACGGGAACTCGGTCCACACCACCTTGTAGCCGACCGCCTTCAGCTTCTCCTCGAGCGTGCCCTTGCTCTTGAGCAGAACCAGCTTGCCGTATTTCTGGAAGCCGACGCGGACGGTTTTCTCCTGCCCGTAGGACGCGCTGACGGCGGCAGCGACAATGCTGACTGAAACCACCGCGCTGGTGATCCAGCGTTGAATAATACGTCGCATGATGACCTCTGCGTGGAAATGAACTCAGCTCTGGGGGTTGCGCCAGACGATGTCGCGGATCGCGATCTGTTTCGGGATCAGGCCGAGCTTGAAGAAGCGGTCGGCAACGCCCTGCTGGGTCGCGACGATGTCGTCGGTGACCGGTCCGATCTTGAACGCGGCGCGATTGGCAGCGACGGCCTGGATGTCGAGCGGAACGCCGGTCACAGTGCTGAGCGACTTGGCCACTTCGTCGCGGTGCGCCTCCGCCCACGTCGCGGTCGACGCGATGACGTCGTTGATCTGCTGCAGGATCGGTCCGTGGTTTTTCGAAAAGTCGCGGTTGGCGATGAAGAACGAGTTGGTCTTGGTGATCTCGTAAGAGTTGATCAGGATGCGGCCGTTCTGCTTGGTCTCGCCGATCGCGAAATAGGGATCCCAGACCGCCCAGGCATCGATGCTGCCATTGGCGAATGCCGGGCCCGCATCCGGGGGCGTCAGGTAGACCGGGGTGATGTCGCTATAGGTGAGCCCGGCCTTTTCCAGCGTCTGCACCACGATATTGTGCGCGCTGGAACCCTTGGTGAAGCCGATGCGCTTGCCCTTGAGATCGGCAATCGTGCGGATGGCCGAGTTCTGAGGCACCAATATCCCTTGGCCGTTGGTGATCGGCTGGCCGGCGGCATAAACGATCGCCGCGCCGGCAGCTTGCGCAAATACCGGTGGCGAGTCGCCGACCGCACCGTAGTCGATGCTACCGACATTCATCGCTTCCATCATCGGCGGGCCCGAGGAAAACTCGACCCATTTCACCTCGATGCCGGCCGACTTGAAATGATTTTCCAAGGTTGCGCGCTGCCGCGCGATAACCAGCACGCCGGTTTTCTGGTAGCCGACACGAATTTCCTTTAGCGCCGCCTCGGCCTGCGCGCGCAAGGGCAAAGCAGCGACGGCGGCAGAGCCGAGCGACAGTGTTAGGAACTCGCGACGCTTCACTACCAAATTCTCCTGACGATCGAGCGCGTTATCCGCGCGCCATCATGCGGCGTCAGGGAATGATGGGGGGCACGAATGAGGCTGTCGAGGACCCCGAAAAAATAGCGATGCCCGCACTGCCATCGGGCACCGGACGCGCGGTTTCTTTCAAGCCGCGGATTGTGCGTAGCGAAATATTTCCTTCACGAAATCGGGATGCGGACAGCTCTCCGCTGGCATCGTCCGCGAAAGCAGACGATCCAGTAACCACCGGCGCCAGAGCGTGAGCCGAAATGCCGCGGCGCACTGGATGCCCGCCGGAGCCTGTCATCGGGCGGCGCTTCGCGCCGATCCGTTGGCGGGCATGACGGTGGAGTGTGGCGCTGCCTTCAAATTTGTCAGCCGCTCGCTGCTGCCTTCTCCGCTTGCGAGCCAGGGTTGATCGACAGTTTGCCGTAGCGATCCTTGAACGCTTCGGTGTCGATCTCCTCGAGCTTGATCTCGCCGCTCATCACGCCCTGCTTCCATGCATCGTGCTCGGGATCGTGCTGGAACTCCGGCATCACTTCCCGGGCGAACAATTCGAGCGACTCGCAGATATGGTCGTGCGTGTTCTTGCCGGCTTGATTGAGCAGGATCACCTGGTCGATGTGCGAGGTGCGGAAGCGGCGCAGCTTCCTGCGGATGGTTTCAGGCGATCCGATCAGACCGCCGCGCAATGCGGCTTCCTGCGCTTCCGGATTGTCGCGCTTCCATTTGTTGTACTCGTCCCACATGTTGACGGTGCCCGGCGCCGGCCGCTGCCGGTTCTGCGACGCGCCATAATAGCGCAGCGCGAACTGGAAGAAGGTGGCGCCGTCGGCGCGGGCGCGCGCTTCTTCATCCGTCTTGGCGCACATGAAGAACGACACCAGCGCCATGTTGGGATTGATCTGGTAGTCGGCGAGCTTCTTCAGCCGCTTGGTGATCGCGTTGTAATAGGCATGCACCCAGGCATGCGCCGCGTCCGCGCTGACGAACTGAAAGCCGAGCGCGCCGAAGCCGTGCTGCCCGGCGCGCTCGATGGTCGGCAATTGCGAACACGCCATCCAGAGCGGCGGATGCGGCTTCTGCACCGGCTTCGGCACCACGTTGCGCAAGGGGATATCGAAATATTTGCCGTGATGCTCGGTGCCGATCTTGGTGAACATCGGGAAGATCGCCGCGACCGCCTCTTCGAACACTTCCCGCTTGGTCTCCATGTCGCGGCCGAACGGCGTCAATTCGGTGATCGAGGCGCTCTCGCCCATCCCGAACTCGCAGCGCCCGTTACTGAGGAGATCGAGGACTGCGACCCGCTCGGCGACACGCGCGGGATGGTTGGTCGTGAGCTGCAAGATGCCATGCCCGAGCCGGATGTTGCGGGTGCGCTGGCTTGCCGCACCCAGGAACGATTCCGGCGCCGGCGAGTGCGAGTATTCCTCGAGGAAATGATGTTCCACGACCCAGGCATAGTCGTAGCCGAGCCGGTCGGCGGTCTCGAGCTGCGTCAATGCGTCCTGATAAAGCTTGAGCTCGTCGCCCTCGTTCCACGGACGCGGCAGTTGCAGCTCGTAGAAGATGCCGAATTTCATGGCGTCGCTCCCGTACGTCTTGTTTGTTTGCTGCAGTGTATTGCCGGGGCGCGCGAAGTCCAGCCTTTGCCAATTCCGGATGGCGGAAGACGCGCGCCGCAACCAAACAGTAACCTTGCGGGTAGCGGCGCCGCCGAATCCGCTTCGAGCTAGTATAGTTTTGGCGCGCATTGATTTAGATCAGTGCTAAAGTATCCCAGCGACGTTACTTTTTTTCGGAAGGCAACGAGGCCTTCCCCCACACAATCCAAATCGAATCGAGACGACGTATGTCGGCAACCAGCGACGATGCGAGCGCGAGGCCGCGCCGTAGGCGCATGGAGATCTTCGCATTTCTTTTTCTCACGGCAGTTGTGATGCCCGCTTTGGCCGTGGCCACGGTGGGCAGCTACGGACTTGCTGTGTGGATCTATCAGATGATCGCGGGCCCGCCGGGCCCTCCCCCGCCACATTGAGCAGCCGATTTCTCAAGGAACACCCGACATGATCAGAGCTCAGACCACCATCGACCGCCGAGCGCTCATCACGGGGCGCGTCCTGCAGGCCGAGCCTGTCGTGCCGCCGCCCGGCGGCGAGATCGCCAGCATCCTCGTGCAAACCCGGCCTGAGCGGCTCGATGCCACCGAAGCTGCGATCACGGCACTGCGCGGCTGCGAGATTTACGGCCGCGATGAGAAGGGAAAGCTCGTGGTCGTCGTGGATGCGCCCGACGCAAGCTCGCTCGGCGCGACCCTCAACACGATTTCCGCGCTGCCCAACGTCTATTCCGCCTCGCTCGTGTTCCACGCCGTCGACGCCGATAACGTGTGATGACACGTGATCGGCCGCCCCTTGATGAAGGGAAGGAAATGCCATGACCGCCCCCAAGCTGGATCGCCGCCAGGTCCTGAAACTGGAAGCCGCCGCAATGGCGGCGCTCGCCGGAGGCATGCCGGTTGCGGCAGGTGCCGCCAACCTCGTCACCGAACGCGCCGAGAGCGAAATGAAGTGGGACAAGGCGCCGTGCCGCTTCTGCGGCACCGGCTGCAGCGTGATGGTCGCGACCAAGGACAACCGCGTCGTCGCCACCCACGGCGACATCAAGTCGGAAGTCAACCGCGGCCTGAACTGCGTCAAGGGCTATTTCCTCTCCAAGATCATGTACGGCCATGATCGCCTGACCAAGCCTTTGCTGCGCAAGAAGGACGGCAAGTACGACAAGAACGGCGATTTCACCGAAGTCTCATGGGACGAGGCCTTCGATGTGATGACGGAGAAGTTCAAGGCCGCGCTGAAGAAGCGCGGGCCGAGCGGCATCGGCATGTTCGGCTCCGGCCAGTGGACGATCTTCGAAGGCTACGCGGCATCAAAGCTGTTCAAGGCCGGCTTCCGCTCCAACAACATCGATCCCAATGCGCGGCATTGCATGGCCTCCGCTGCCGTCGGCTTCATGCGCACTTTCGGCATTGACGAGCCGATGGGCTGCTATGACGACATCGAGGCCACTGATGCCTTCGTGCTGTGGGGCTCGAACATGGCGGAGATGCACCCGATCCTGTGGACCCGGGTCGCCGACCGCCGCCTCTCGGCGCCGCATGTGCGCGTTGCCGTGCTTTCGACCTTCGAGCATCGCTCGTTCGATCTCGCCGACATCGGACTCGTGTTCAAGCCGCAGACTGACCTCTATCTGCTCAACGCGATCGCCAACCACATCGTCAAGACCGGACGGGTCAACAAGGATTTCGTCGACAAGCACACGCTGTTCAAGCGCGGCCAGACCGATATCGGCTACGGCCTGCGGCCCGACCACCCGCTGGAGAAGAAGGCGACCGGCCGCGCCAAGGCGGGCGATGCCCAGGACATGACTTATGACGAATACGTCAAGTTCGTCTCCGACTACACGCTGGAGAAGGCGGCCGACATGGCCGGCGTCCCGCTCAGCCGGCTGCAGGCACTCGCCGAGCTCTATGCCGATCCGAAGGTCAAGGTCACGAGCTTCTGGACCATGGGCTTCAACCAGCACACCCGCGGCGTCTGGTGCAACAACCTCGTCTACAACATCCACCTCCTGACCGGAAAAATCTCCGAGCCCGGCAACAGCCCGTTCTCGCTGACCGGCCAGCCATCGGCCTGCGGCACCGCGCGCGAGGTCGGCACCTTCTCGCACCGCCTGCCGGCCGACATGCTCGTGACCAACAAGGAGCATCGCGCCAAGGCCGAGCACATCTGGAAGCTTCCGGAAGGCACCATTCCCGACAAGCCCGGCTATCATGCCGTGCTGCAGAACCGAATGCTGAAGGACGGGCTGCTCAACGCCTACTGGATCCAGGTCAACAACAACCTGCAGGCCGCCGCCAACGGCAACGAGGAGACCTATCCCGGCTATCGCAACCCCGAGAATTTCATCGTGGTGTCGGACGCCTATCCGACCGTGACGGCGCTGGCCGCCGACCTCATCCTGCCGACGGCGATGTGGGTCGAGAAGGAAGGCGCCTATGGCAACGCCGAACGCCGCACGCATACCTGGCACCAACTGGTGTCGGCGCCGGGCGAGGCGCGCTCCGACCTCTGGCAGCTCATGGAGTTCTCCAAACGCTTCAAGGTCGAGGAAGTCTGGCCGGAAGAGCTGATCGCGAAGATGCCGGAGTATCGCGGCAAGACGCTGTTCGACATCCTCTACCGCAACGGCCAGGTCGACAAGTTCCCGGTCACCGACATCGAGGCCGGCTACGCCAATGACGAGTCGAAGGCCTTCGGCTTCTACGTCCATAAGGGCCTGTTCGAGGAATATGCCTCGTTCGGCCGCGGCCACGGCCATGACCTCGCGCCGTACGACACCTATCACCAGGTGCGCGGATTGCGCTGGCCTGTCGTCAACGGCCAGGAGACCCGCTGGCGCTTCCGCGAGGGGCTCGACCCCTACGTCCAGCAGGGCACCGGCGTTCAGTTCTATGGCTTCCCCGACGGCAAGGCGCGGATCTTCGCACTGCCCTACGAGCCGCCGGCGGAATCGCCCGACAAGGACTTTCCGTTCTGGCTCTCGACCGGCCGCGTGCTGGAGCATTGGCACTCCGGCACCATGACCCGCCGCGTTCCCGAACTCTACCGGGCATTTCCTGAAGCCGTCTGCTTCATGCACCCCGACGACGCCGCTGATCTGAAGCTGCGCCGCGGCGACGAGGTCAAGGTGGAATCCCGCCGCGGTTTCATCCGCGTCCGGCTGGAGACCCGCGGCCGCGACAAGCCGCCGCGCGGCCTGGTGTTCGTGCCCTGGTTCGATGAATCCAAGCTCATCAACAAGGTGACGCTGGATGCGACCGATCCGATTTCGCTGCAGACCGACTACAAGAAATGCGCTGTGCGCATCGAGAAGGTGACGACGACATGATCGGAAAGTCCGCTATCGTTGTTCTTGCCATTGCGCTTGTCGCCGCTTCAAGCTCGCTGCTCGCGCAAGGCGTCACGTCCGGCCTGCGCGGTCCCGCCCCGCTCAACGAGGAGGGACCGGCGCCGCCGATGACGCCGATGCGCAACACCGCTGAACGGGAGATCCGCAACTACCCGGAGCAGCCGCCGGTGATCCCGCATTCGATCGACGGCTACCAGGTCGATATGAACGGCAACAAATGCCTGTCCTGCCATGCCCGCGCCCGCACCGGCGAATCGCAGGCGCCGATGGTGAGCATCACCCATTTCATGGACCGCGACGGCCAGTTCCTCGCCTCGGTGTCGCCACGCCGCTACTTCTGCACGGAATGTCACGTTCCGCAGAACGTCACGACGCCGCCGGTGACCAATGATTTCGTCGACATCGACACCATCCTGAATCGCCCAGCACCCGGTGGCCCTCGATGAGCGACGTCGACAAGGCTCCGCCAGGCCAAGGCTGGTTTGCGCGGCCGTGGCGTTTTGCCCTCGAACTATGGGACGTGCTGATCCGGCCGAGCTCGGTGTTCGGGCTCGGCGTCTTGGTGCTTGCCGGTTTCGTCGCCGGCGTGATCTTCTGGGGCGGCTTCAACACCGCGCTGGAACTGACCAACACCGAAAAATTCTGCACCGGCTGTCACGAGATGCGTGACAACGTCTTTGCCGAATTGAAGTCCACCATCCACTTCACCAACCGCTCCGGCGTGCGCGCGACCTGCCCGGACTGCCACGTCCCGCACAACTGGACCGACAAGATCGCCCGCAAGATGCAGGCCTCCAAGGAAGTCTGGGGCCATCTTTTCGGCAGCATCGACACCCGCGACAAGTTCGTCGACAATCGGCTCGAGCTCGCGCTGCATGAATGGGCGCGGTTCAAGGCCAATGATTCGCTCGAATGCCGCAACTGCCACAGCGCGCAATCGATGGACATCACCAAGCAGTCGCCGCGGGCGAGCGTGGCGCATCAGCGCTTTCTGTTCACGGGCGAGAAGACCTGTATCGACTGCCACAAGGGTATCGCTCACCACCTGCCGGATATGCGCGGCGTTCCCGGCTGGCAATAGGCTTGGGTATCTTTGGGTATCCTGGGGCGGCCGGCCGGCACCTTGCGCCGGCAGCCTGAATGGCTAGGTTGAGGGGCTGAGTCGGCGGGCGATCGCCCGCTTGTCCTCTCCTCCGCCGAGACCCATGACCACCTTTACGCCGCATCAGGATTCCGCGCTGAAAGCCGTCGCCGACTGGCTCAAGGCAAAACCGGGTAAGAACGGCACACCGCCGATCTTCCGCCTGTTCGGCTATGCCGGCACCGGCAAAACGACGCTGGCGCAACATATCGCCGACGGCGTCGACGGCGAGGTGAAATTCGCGGCATTCACCGGCAAGGCCGCGCTGGTCATGCGCAACAAGGGCTGCGAGAACGCCTCCACTATCCATTCGCTGATCTACCGCGCCCGCGAATCCGGCGTCGAGCAGCCGACTTTCGAATTGTGGGACGACGCGCCGGCATCGAAAGCCAAGCTGATCGTGATCGACGAATGCTCGATGGTGGACGCCGAGCTCGGCCGCGACCTGATGTCGTTCGACTGTCCACTGCTCGTGCTCGGCGATCCCGCGCAGCTTCCGCCGATCCAGGGCGCCGGCTTCTTCACCAATGCCGAGCCCGACGCGATGCTGACCGAGGTGCATCGCCAGGCGCAGGACGATCCGATCGTGCGGATGTCGATGGACATCCGCGAAGGCCGCGAGCTCGAGATCGGCCGCCATGGCGAGAGCGAGGTGGTGCCGCGCAACGAGCTCGATCCCGAGCGCGTCATGAATGCCGACCAGGTGCTGGTCGGCCGCAACAACACCCGCCGCGCCTACAACATGCGGATGCGACAGCGGCAGAACATCGAGGATCCCTTGCCGGTCGCCGGCGACAAGCTGGTCTGCCTGCGCAACAACCGCAAGAAGGGCCTGTTCAACGGCGGCCTGTGGCGGGTGAAAGCGCGCGCGCAATCGAAATCCAAGATCATCACCATGCGCGTGATGCCGGACGAGGATTTCGGCCACAAGGTCACCAAGGTCTCCGTGCGCGGCGAATGCTTCGGCGGCGCCATCGAGACCATCCCATGGGAACAGCGCAAGCCCTACGACGAATTCGACTACGGCTATGTGCTCACCGTGCACAAGTCGCAGGGCTCGCAATGGGACGACGTCGTACTGTTCGACGAAAGTTTTGCGTTCCAGGACAGCCGCGCGAGGTGGCTGTACACGGGGATCACGCGCGCGGCGAAGCGGCTCTCCGTGGTGGTGTGATCCTCTCCCCCGTCATTGCGAGCGAAGCGAAGCAATCCATTTATCCCCTTGCGGAGGCATGGATTGCTTCGTCGCTCCGCTCCTCGCAATGACGGGGCTGGTTCACAGACTCGTGTCCATCCGGCCGTAACACCCCCCTCCTCAGCCCGTATCTTCGGCATCCAGGGGAAGACCGCCCGATTTCCGAAACCCGGCTTCCGTTCTAGACTGGCTCCAGGCCCTCCCATCCAAAGAGGAAACCATGTCCAATCGCCCGTTCCGCCGCCTGTCGCTCTGCGCTGCCGCCCTCGGCGCGCTGGCCATCGCCGCACTTGCCGCAGCCCCCTCGCGGGCGGCTGAAGACGCCGTGATCATTCCCGTCCCGACGCTCGACGCAAAGGCCACCGATGGCATCCAGACCGCGGTGCTCGCGGGCGGCTGCTTCTGGGGCGTGCAGGGCGTGTTCCAGCACACCGCTGGCGTCGTCAGCGCGGTTTCCGGCTATGCCGGCGGCAACAAGGCGACCGCCGACTACAACATGGTCTCCACCGGCACGACCGGACACGCGGAATCCGTCGAGATCAAGTACAACCCGAAGCAGGTTTCCTACGGCAAGCTCCTGCAGATCTTCTTCTCGGTCGTGCACGACCCGACGCAGATGAATCGCCAGGGTCCGGACACCGGCACGCAATACCGCTCGGCGATCTTCGCCACCAGCGACGATCAGAAGAAGGTGGCGGAGGCCTATATCGCCCAGCTCAATGCCGCCAAGGTCTACAAGAAACCGATCGTGACCAAGGTCGGACCGCTCGAGGGGTTCTATCCCGCGGAGGCCTATCACCAAGACTACCTGACGCTGCACCCCAACCAACCCTATATTGCGTATAATGACATCCCGAAGGTCGAGAACCTGAAGAAGATCTTCGCGGAAAACTACATCGAGAAGCCGACACTGGTCGGCAACACCAAGGTCACGAATTAAGCGCCACAGTTTCCGTCATTGCGAGGAGCGAAGCGACGAAGCAATCCATCTCTCCACGTGCTGCGGCATGGATTGCTTCGCTTCGCTCGCAATGACGGTATAGTGAGAGGAGCCTTCATGTCCGATACCAAGACCCCAGACAAGGTCGTCAAGAGCGACGCCGAATGGCGCAAGGAATTGACGCCGATGCAATATGCGGTGCTGCGCGAGAAAGCGACCGAGCGTCCCTTCACCGGCGAATACGAGCATGAGCACCGCCAGGGCACCTATGTCTGCGCCGGCTGCGGCCAGACCTTGTTCGAATCCGATGCCAAGTTCGATTCCGGCTGCGGCTGGCCGAGCTTCACGCAGCCGGCGACGGAAGGCCATATCGACGAGGAGACCGACCACAGCCACGGCATGGTGCGCACCGAGGTGCTGTGCTCGAAATGCAGTGGCCATCTTGGCCACGTCTTCCCCGACGGCCCCGGCCCGACCGGCCTGCGCTACTGTATCAACTCGGCAGCGCTGAAGCTGCAGCCGAAGTGATCAATTCTCGTCATGCCCGGGCTTGTCCCGGCCATCCACGAAGACACTTGCTCAAGCTACAAAGACGTGGATGCCCGGGACAAGCCCGGGCATGACGGCATTGTACTGAGGTCAGGCTACGCCGCCAACGCGCCGCGCTCCATGGCGAGCTCAGCCGCGAGGCTCGCAATATCCCGATAGATTGATGCCACCGCGAGCACGCGGCCGCCTCTCTTGTAGCGCACCACGCAGTCCTTTGCGGCAATATCGCCGTCAACGTCGATCTCGTCCCATTTCTCGGCATGGCCGACATAGTTGATCGGCACGTCGTAATGCTGGCTCCAGAAGAACGGCACCGTATTGAACACTTCCCGCTGACCGAGCATGTTGCGCGCGGCAGTCTGGCCCTGGCGCTCCGCCACCACCCAGTGTTCGACGCGGATGTTCTCGCCGGAATGCGGATCCGGCCAGCGGGCGATGTCGCCCGCTGCATAAATGCCGGCGCTGCTGGTTTCGAGATAGGCATTGACGGTGACGCCGCGATCGATCGCAAGCCCGGCCTTTTCGGCCAGCGCGAGACGCGGCCGCACGCCGACGCCGATCACGACGAGATCGGCCTCGAGCACGCCGCCGCTCTGCAGGCTCGCGCGCTTGCCGTCCATCGCGGTGACGGTATCGCCGAGGTGAAAGACAACGCCGTGCTCTTCGTGCAGGCTGCGGACGAAGTCGCCCATTTCGGGCCCGAGCACGCGCTCCATCGGCCGCTGCTCCAACCCGACGACGTGGACCTCGATATCCCTCGCCCGCAACGAGGCCGCGACCTCGAGCCCGATGAAACTTGCGCCGATCACAACCGCGCGGCGCGCGCCGCTCGCTGAAGCGATGATCGCGCGGCAATCATCCAGCGAGCGCAAAAGATGAACATGGGGCTGGTCCGCGCCCGGTATCAATAGACGCACCGGCTCCGCGCCGGTCGCCAGCAACAACCGGTCATAGGGCAAGGCCTTGCCATCGGCGAGAACCACCTGGTGCGCAGCCGGATCGATCGACGCGACCTTGGTCTTGAGCCGCAGATCGATCGCGGCGTCAGAATAGAAATCGTCAGGCCGCAGCGGCAGCCAGTCCTCCGGCGCGCTGCCGGCAAGATAGTCCTTCGACAGGTTCGGCCGATCGACAGGCGCCGCGGCCTCGCCGCTCAGCATCGTGATGCTGCCGTGATAATCCTGTCGTCGCAGCATCTCGGCGGCGGCAAATCCCGCCGCGCCACCGCCCACGATCACGATGCGGCCGGGCGCATCGATCGCGCCTTTCACGCGCGGCTTGGGCTGCTCGCGCTTCTCGCGGACAAAGATGCGCTCGCCTTCGTGCTCGACCTTCCACACCGCGAGCGTGCTCAACGCCGGAGCGCGTGCAGCCTCGCCGGTGCGCAGATCGAAACAGGCGTGATGCCAGGGACAGCGGACGCTCTCGCCGACGACGAGGCCTTCCGCCAGCGGCCCGTGATAATGGCTGCAACGGGCGTCGATCGCGAAGACGTCCGACCCCGAACGCACCAGCAGCACGTCGTCATCGCCGACATGGCCGAGCAGAGTGGCGCCGGAGAAGTCGGAGGGCGCCACGCCTTGCGACAGATCGGGACCGGAGGGTTGGGCTTGCTGGTCGGCCAT
Organism: Bradyrhizobium sp. Crot121; assembly: GCF_059512385.1. Taxonomy (NCBI): domain Bacteria; kingdom Pseudomonadati; phylum Pseudomonadota; class Alphaproteobacteria; order Hyphomicrobiales; family Nitrobacteraceae; genus Bradyrhizobium; species Bradyrhizobium sp. Crot121. The sequence continues at coordinate 95,825 of NZ_JCAMOR010000012.1, forward strand.
GATGTCCTCCGTCGGTTTGAAACTGGTCCGTTCGAAGCCCTATCCCAGCGCCGCCTTCACCAGGCCACTGGCCTTCGCGAAATCCATCTGCCCGGTGTACTTCGCCTTCAATGCGCCGATTACCTTGCCCATGTCCTTGACCCCGGCAGCATTGGTCTCGGCGATCGCGGCTGATATCGCGGCCTTCACCTCATCCTCCGACATCTGCTTCGGCAGATAGGCTGAGATCACCGCGATCTCCTCGCGCTCCTGCGCGGCGAGCTCGGCGCGGCCGCCCTTGTCGTAGAGCTCGACCGCTTCCTGGCGCTGCTTGATCATCTTCTGCAGCACGCCGAGCAATTCGGCATCAGAAAGCGGCGGCTTGCCTTGGCCGCGCGCGTCGATATCGGCGTTCTTGATGGTCGAATTGACCATGCGCAGCGTGGAGAGCTTGCGCTCCTCCTTCGCCTTCATGGCGTCCTTGACCGCGTTGTTGATGTCGTCGCGCAGCATGGCCGTGTCCCTGAATGATGAAACCTTCCATCTAGGCCGTTCGTTCCGCGAGAACAACCTCAGTTCCGCAGCCATTCGACCAGCGCGTTCGCGGTCGCCTCGGGTTGTTCCGGTTGTGGCAGATGCCCGCAATTGGGCAGGATCACGAGCTTGGCGCCGGGAATGCGGTTCGCCATCTCCACCGACAGCGAATTCGGGATGGTATGGTCCTCGTCGCCCGTCAGCACCAGGGTCGGGCACCTGATCCAGGCCAGCGTCGGCCGCGAGTCGGGGCGGCTGATCACTGCCGTCTGCTGGCGGATGAACCCCTCGACCCCGACATCGTTGCCCATGTCGTGGACGAGCTGGCGCAGGCTCGCATCCTCGCGCCGCGACGGGTGCACGAAGCCGGGAAACAGTTCATCCAATACGCTGCGGAAATCGCCGCTTTTGGCGCGGGCCATCATGCCGCGGCGGCGCTCGGAGGCCTCCGGCGTATCAGGGCGGGCCTGGGTGTTGATCAAGGCCAGCTTTGCCACCCGCGCCGGCGCCTGGCGCATGATCTCAAAGGCGATGTAGCCGCCCATCGAATGCCCGGCCAGCGCAAAGCGCGGCGGCGCTTCCGCCAGGATCCGGCGCGCGATCGCCCCCATATGATCGTCGCGGATGTGGTTGGCGACCGTGACCGGTCCGAGCCGCCACAACGCCGGCACGACAGGGACAAAGATCCGCGGCGACGAAACCAGGCCCGGGACGAGCAGGATCGGCATCGTGTTGTCCATGCGGGCTCCGAAACGGGCAATTTGGCCGGGAAACGAGGTTATGGCGGGAACCCTAGCTTAAAACCCCGGAACCGCCAGTCAAATAGGCGCAAAACCCGTGTGAATGGACGCCCTTTCGCTTTGACGCGGCAGGATGTGGGAACTATGTAAAGGGCTCATGACCACATCCGAAAACGCTTCAGCCTGGCCGGACCACAAACCGACCGCGCTCCTCGTGCTCGCCGATGGCACCGTGCTGGAAGGCTTTGGCCTCGGCGCGGAAGGCCAGGCCGTCGGCGAAGTCTGCTTCAACACCGCCATGACCGGCTATGAGGAGATTTTGACCGATCCCTCCTATGCCGGGCAGATCATCACCTTCACCTTCCCGCATATCGGCAACGTCGGCACCAACGACGAAGATATCGAGACGGTGAACATGGCGGCAACGCCGGGCGCGCGCGGGGTGATCCTCCGCACCGCCATTACCGATCCGTCGAACTACCGCGCCACCCGCCATCTCGATCAATGGCTGAAAGCGCGCGGCATCATCGGCCTGTCGGGCATCGACACCCGCGCGCTCACGGCGCTGATCCGCAGCAAGGGCATGCCGAACGCCGTCATCGCGCATTCAAAAGACGGCAGGTTCGACCTGCACGGCCTCAAGGAAGAAGCGCGGGAATGGCCCGGCCTCGAAGGCATGGACCTGGTGCCGATGGTGACCTCCGGTCAGCGCTTCACCTGGGACGAGACGCCCTGGGAATGGGACAAGGGCTACGGCCGGCAGACCACCCCTGAATTCAACGTGGTCGCTGTCGACTACGGCATCAAGCGCAACATCCTGCGTCTGCTCGCCGGCGTCGGCTGCAAGGTCACGGTGGTGCCGGCGACCACGTCGGCCGAAGACATCCTCGCGGTGAACCCGGACGGCGTGTTCTTGAGCAACGGCCCCGGCGATCCCGCCGCGACCGGCAAATATGCCGTGCCCGTCATCCAGAAGGTGATCGAGTCGGGTACGCCGACCTTCGGCATCTGCTTGGGGCATCAGATGCTCGGGCTCGCCGTCGGCGCCAAGACCAAAAAGATGCACCAGGGCCATCACGGCGCCAATCACCCGGTAAAGGACGAGACCACCGGCAAGGTCGAGATCACCTCGATGAACCACGGCTTTGCTGTGGACCAGGCGACATTGCCCGCCGGCGCAACGCAGACCCATATCTCGTTGTTCGACGGCTCCAATTGCGGCATCCAGCTCGACGGCAAGCCGGTGTTCTCCGTGCAATATCACCCGGAGGCGTCGCCCGGCCCGCGCGACTCGCATTACCTCTTCAAGCGCTTCGCCGCCATGATGCGCGACAAGAAGCGGGCGTAGGAACGTAGGCGGCCGAAATGACGTTGTAGGATGGGTAGAGCGAAGCGAAACCCATCATCTGGTGGCTCACGGCAATCGCGATGGGTTTCGCTCACGCTCTACCCATCCTACGGGAGCTTCCCATGTCCGTCGTCAAGGCCGATACAACGCCGCTCACGATCGTCTTCGAGGATGACGGCCTGGTGCCGAACAATCGGCTGCCGTTCCTCGTCTACAAGGCGACCGTCGACGTCGACAACGAGCATCCGGAGAAGACTATCGAAGGGTTGTTCGGCGCCAATGGCTGGGGCGCGATGTGGCGCAACGGCGTCTACGATTACCTGCACTATCATTCGACCGTGCACGAGGTGCTCGGCGTCTCACGAGGACATGCGCGCGTACAGTTCGGCGGCGATCGCGGCAAGGTGCTGGAGATCTCCGCCGGAGACGTCGCGATCCTGCCCGCCGGCACCGGGCACCAATTGATTGCCGCGAGCGATGATTTCTGCGTGGTCGGCGCCTATCCGCCGGGACCGCCGATGGAGATCACGCGACCGACGCCCGAAAATCACGCCAAGGCGCTGAAGACGATCCCACAGGTCGCGACACCCAAGACCGATCCGGTGATGGGCGAGAATGGGCCGCTGGTGAGGTTGTGGAAGCGCGGCTGACCGTGCGGGCCAAGTGGCACCATCGCGCGTCCCCATGGGGTCAGCAGGACCGAAAGATGCGGGAAGTGCCCGCGGGGATATGCCCACGAGCGGGCACACAGCGCAACGAGCTAGCGATGGTCCGACTGGTTCACATTCACGCTTGTGCTAGATTGTACTCGTGGAGGTAGTTGAAACAGTCGTTCTTCGACATCGGACTTTATAGCATTTGATTCAATAATCTGCCCCGCGGGCGTCGTGTGGCGTCTTATGCTGCACACCCCCTGCACACCCCCTCTTGCACACCTGACATCCCTTGCCTGAACGCGAAGACTTCGAAGTCGAAGCATCCAACGATTGTAGAGGCCTGCCCCCATAAATCACGACAGCACACATCAGTTGAGGAGTAGTCGATATGTTTCGAGGAATTCTGACGCTGACTTTGTCTCTCGGCCTGGGCGCGGCGGCTGTGCCCGCTGCGCTTGCGCAACAAGCGGCGCCGGCAATCACCGAGCAGGAAGCGCACGCCATCGCGGTGGACGCCTATATTTATTTCTACCCTATCCTGTCGATGGACGTGACGCGGAAGCAATTCACCAACGGCACCACCGATTTCAAGGGACCGATGAACACGTTCGTCAACGTATCAGAATATCCGCCGGCGAATTTCAAGGGCGTGGTGCGCTCCAACTTCGACACGCTCTATTCCGTATCATGGCTCGACATGACCAAGGAGCCTGTGGTGGTCTCGGTACCCGATACCGACGGGCGCTACTACCTGCTGCCGATGCTGGACATGTGGAGCGATGTCTTTGCCTCGCCGGGGTGGCGAACGACGGGCACCAAGGCGGGCACCTTCCTGCTGACGCCTCCCGGCTGGCGACCGGATCTGCGTGACAGATTTATCGATGAGTTCAAGCTCCCGAGAGACACGCAGCGGATCGACGCACCAACGCCTTATGTCTGGGTGATCGGCCGTACCAAGACCGACGGCCCGGCAGACTACGATGCGGTTCACAAGATCCAGGCGGGTTACAAGGTCGCGCCGCTTTCAGAATTCGGCAAGACGCCCAAACCCGTCGAATTCAAGCCCGACCCAAGCGTCGACATGACGACGCCACCGAAGGTCCAGGTCGATACGATGACGGCCGGCGTGTATTTCGCCTATGCGGCCGAACTGCTGAAGCTTCACCCGCCTCATATCACCGATCAGCCGATCATCGCGCAGATGAAGAAGATCGGCATCGAGCCGGGCAAGAGCTTCGACATCGGCAGGATCGACCCTGTCCTGCAGCGCGCCTTCGAGACCGCCCCGCAGGACGCGCAGAAGCTGATGGCCTGGAAGGTGCCGACGCTTGCGCGGGTTGCCAATGGCTGGTCGATGAACACCGATACGATGGGTGTTTACGGCAACTACTATCTGAAGCGTGCCATCGTCTCGCAATTGGGGCTCGGCGCGAATCTGCCCGAGGACGCCATCTATCCGCTCAATCTCGGCGACGAAACCGGCAAGCCGCTCGACGGCGCAAGCAAGTACACCATCGCGTTCGAGAAGAATGCCGCCCCGCCGGTCAACGCGTTCTGGTCGATCACGCTGTACGATCCGGAAGGCTTCCAGGTCGGCAATGTGCTGAACCGCTTCGCAGTCAGCAGTTGGATGCCGTTCAAGTATAACGCGGACGGCTCGCTCGATCTTTACTTCCAGAACGAAAGCCCGGGCAAGGACAAGGAAGCCAATTGGCTTCCGGCGCCGAAGGGCCCCTTCAACCTGACCATGCGCCTCTACAGTCCGAAGTCCGAGGCGCTGACCGGAAAATGGAATCCTCCGCCCGTCGTCAAGACGCAGGCAACGCTGGGATTGTCGGCACAGTAAATCTCGATCGGGCGTCGGCGGCGTCTCAAGACCCACTAAAGCGGGATGACTTTTCTTCGAATCGTCATCCCGCTTTGATCTTTTTCAGAAAACCGGTGCCCACTTTTCTGGATCATGCTCTAGATTGGCTCGCGCAATCAATTGGGCGAGTTGATCAGACGGCTGGCGGATGACGGATCCGGTTCGCAGCCTCCGCACTTTCGGACGCCGCCCCCGTCTCAGTGACGGCCCATCGAGGGAGCAAGAAGATGCCGACCACCTTCACGCCGATGACCGCGCTGCTGGGCGGAGCCTTGATTGGCCTTTCCGCCGTGGCGTTGATGGCGTTCGCCGGGCGGATCGCAGGAGTGAGCGGCATCGCCGCCCGCCTGCTTCCGCCGTTCAACGATCAGGAATGGCCCGGTCGTCTCGCCTTCATTGCCGGGCTCGTCGCCGCGCCCGTCGTGGTACGGGTTGCGACCGGCAGCCTTCCGCTGCAAGCCATCGAGACCGGCGGTATCCTTTTGGCGATCGCGGGCCTTTTGGTTGGCTTCGGTTCGGTATGGGGCAGCGGCTGCACCTCCGGCCACGGCGTCTGCGGCATATCGCGGCTGTCGCTTCGATCCATTGTCGCTACACTGGTCTTCATGGCGACGGGACTTGCGACGACCTTCGTCATCCGGCATCTCGCATGAGGTCCCGCATGTCTGTTCTGATCCAGTTCGTCATCGGCCTGGCATTCGGACTCGGGCTCCTGGTCTCCGGCATGTCCAATCCGGCGAAGGTCCTGAACTTCCTCGACCTCGCGGCGATTCGCACGGGATCGTGGGATCCCAGTCTCCTGTTCGTGATGCTGGGCGCCGTCACCATCACGTTTATCGGCTTCAGGGTTGTGCTGAGGTGGCCGCGACCGGTTCTTGCGGGTGCATTCCATCTGCCAACCAAAACCGATTTCGATTTGCGCGTGATCGTCGGACCTGCGATTTTTGGGGTAGGCTGGGGTATCGCCGGTTTCTGTCCCGGTCCAGCCTTCGTGGCGCTTGGTTATGGATCGTCGGCGTCGATCCAGTTCATGATTGCCATGCTGGTCGGGATGGCCGGCGCCCGCGCGCTCGCCGACCGGCAGCCGGCGCTTGCCGGATCACTTTACGAGTAGAGGAGCAGCCCATGTCCGACATTCCTCACACCGTCGACCTCTCCGTGAAGCCCGAGGTCACCGCATTCTTCGATCCGGCGACCAACACCGTCAGCTACGTGGTCAAGGACCCCACATCGAAGGCCTGCGCCGTGATCGATTCCGTGATGGACATCGATTACGCGGCCGGCCGCATCGCCTACCAATCCGCCGACAAGATCATCGATTTCATCACGAAGCACCGCCTCAAGCCGGAATGGCTGATCGAGACCCATGTTCATGCCGACCATTTGTCGGGCGCGCCCTACATCCAGAGCAGACTCGGCGGCAAGATCGGCATCGGCGAGAAGATCACGGTCGTGCAGGAGACGTTCGGCAAGATCTTCAACGAGGGCACCGAATTCCAGCGCGACGGCAGCCAGTTCGACCGCCTGTTCAAGGACGGCGACACCTACGAGATCGGCGCGATGAAGGCCTTCGCGCTCTATACGCCCGGCCATACGCCCGCCTGCATGACGCATGTGATCGGTGACACGGCCTTCGTCGGCGACACCTTGTTCATGCCGGACGGCGGCTCGGCGCGCGCGGATTTCCCGGGCGGCAACGCCCGCGATCTCTACCGCTCGATCCACCGGATTCTGTCGCTGCCGAACGAGACCCGCCTGTTCATGTGCCACGATTACGGCCCGAACGGCCGCGAGATCCGCTGGGAGACGACGGTGGCCGAGCAGCATGCCCACAACATCCACGTCCATGACGGCATCACGGAGGACGAATTCGTCGCCACGCGCGAAGCGCGCGACAAGACGCTGCAGATGCCGAAGCTGATCATCCCCTCGCTGCAGATCAACATGAAGGGCGGCAAGCTTCCGGCGCCGGACGCCGACGGCAAGCAATATCTGAAGGTGCCAATTAACCTGTTATAAGCTCAAACGGCGGCGAGGCAGCCCGCTGCCGTTCCGCACTCTTCGTCGCCGTTGCGCACCGTCTTTGGTGCTATGCCGCATTACTGCCTTCCTGGCGGCTGGCCTCGAACAGGAACCAGGTGCGCCGCTCGGTCTCGTCGATGAAGGTCTCGAGGATGCTTGCGGTCGCAGCGTCGCCGTGCTCGTCGGCGAGGTTGCGTGCCTTCCGCATTGCGGCCGCGACGTGCTTGTTGTCTTCCATCAATTCGCGCAGCATCTCGCGCGGCGGCACGTAATCCTCGTTGTTGTCCTTGATGGTCTGCAATTTGCTGACCTGGCTGATCGATTTCAGCGTGGTCCCGCCGATCTTGCGCACCCGCTCGGCCAGTTGATCGGTGGTGGCGAAGATTGCGTCCGACTGCTCGTCCAGCATCAGGTGGTAATCGTGGAAATGCCGGCCGCTGACATGCCAGTGGAAATTCTTGGTCTTCAGGTAGAGTGCGAAGGCATCCGCGAGCAGCGTATTGAGCGCTGCCGAGACCTTCGTGACCGCCTCGTTGGGCAGGTCGGTCGGGGTATCGAGGTCGGGGGAGATTTTGTCGGATTTTGGATCAGGCTTGGCTTTGCTCACGTTGAACCTTCCTGTTAGGACACCGGACACCGGCGGCCCGAACTCCTGGTCGCCGGCCCCTCTAACGCATCATACGGATGCCGGTTCCTATGCCGGAACCCCAAGTTTTTGCCGGGCCCACTGCCGATGGATGAATGGATCGATTATTACGATTCCACGCATACGATTTATGTCAGCAAGCTGCATCGCGACCTGCATTTCCGGATCGTTGCGCGGGATATCATTGCCTATATCTCCTCGCCCGACGCCGTCGTGCTCGACTATGCCTGCGGCGAAGCGCTGTCCGCAGCAGAGGTCGCGGATGCCTGCGCCACGCTCTATCTCGCGGAGCCCGCGCCCGGCGTGCGCGGACGGCTGATCGCGCGCTTTGCGCCCAACACCAAGATCCGGGTGCGTTCGCTGGATGAGGTGCGGCAGATGGCCGAAGGCTCGGTCGATCTGGTCATCATGAATTCGGTCGCGCAATATATGACGGCGGAGGAACTGGACGCGGCATTCGCCGTCATTCGCCGCCTGCTCAAACCCTCCGGGCGCCTCATACTCGGCGATGTCCTGCGACCCGAAGTCGGCATGGGCAGGGACGTTCTCGCGCTGTTGGGTTTCGGCGCCCGCCACGGCTTCCTCAAGGATGCCCTGCTCGGGCTGATCAGCACGGCGCTGTCGGACTATCGGCAATTGCGCACACGGATCGGCCTGGAGCGTTACGGCGAGGAGCAAATGCTGAAGAAGCTCGCGGCCGCCGGCTTCAAAGCCTCCCGCGCCCCCCGCAATATCGGCCACAATCCATGGCGGATGACGTTCGTCGCGCATCGTCCCGACGCGTGATCGTGCAACGCAACCGTTAGGGTTAATCCGGGCTAAGGATGGCTAGCGCCTGCGAAATGGGCAATGATCGCCTCGGCCCGGTGGCGGAACGCGTCGACGCGGGAGCAGTGCATTGCTCTTTATCCTGGTTCAAATCCAGGCCGGGCCTCCAACCTTCGCCGCTTTGCGGCTTCCGCTCGCGAGCCAGTCAGCTCGCAGCCACCACTTCGCATTCAGGAAATTGTAGCCGGTCGGCATCCCGCGCGGCCGAGGCGATGATCACATCGAGCAAACCGGGAAAGCGCGCGTCGAGATCCGCGCGGCGCAGCCTCATATAGCGCGTGGTCCCGGCGATGCGGGTCTGCACCAGCCCCGCCTCGCGCAATTTCGCAAAGTGATAGGCGAGGTTCGACTTGCCGCTGAAGGCGTTGAAGTCGCCGCAGCGCAGCTCCGTGCTCGCGGAATCATATTTCGCCAGGTTGTAGACGATCGCGAGCCGCGTCGGATCGCTCAGGCAGTCCAACACCATCGGCAATTCAAGTTGATCCCGCGTGGGGTGCAAAGGCGTTCGGCTCATGACCCAACATAACCACGCGGGTTTGCTGTCGCAATGTTCAATTATCATTGAACCAATTGACATTCGTCACCGCTCGCTCGATAGTTCAATAAACCTTGAACATCGGGGACCATCATGAGCGTGTTCTGGCTGGCGCTTGCCGCCTTTGCGATCGGCACTGAAGCCTTTGTGATTGCTGGTCTTTTGCCAGGGATCGCCAGCGACGTTCAGATCTCGGTCGCGGCCGCCGGCCAACTGGTGACGGCCTATGCCCTTGCCTACGCGATCGGCTCACCGATCCTGGCCGTCGCCTTCAACAATTTCGACCGCCGGAACGTACTTGCGCTGGCGCTTTCCTGCTTCATCGCGGGCAATCTGGTGGCCGTATTCGCTCCCGGGTTTCCGCTACTGCTGGCCTCGCGCGTGCTGATGGCGCTTGGCGCCGGCCTGTGCATGCCAACGGCGCTCGGCGTTGCGGTTGCCGTTGCCTCGCCCGAACGGCGTGCCCGGGCGGTTGCGCTGGTCACCTCAGGCATCACGGTCGCAACCGTGGTCGGTGTTCCCCTGGGCACCCTGATCGGGCATCAGTTCGGCTGGCGCGCGACCTTTGTCATGGTGGCGATCCTTGGCGCCATCGCACTGGCTGGCCTGCTGTTCGGCTTGCCGCGTGGCCTGCCGAGCAGCACCGCAACGCTCGGCGAGCGGCTCGCGGTGGCGCGGCACGGCGCCGTGCTCCATGCGCTCGGCACCACCGTGCTGTGGGCGCTCGGCGGCTTCACCGTCTTCACCTATCTCTCGGTCCCACTGCAAAAGCTCGGCTTCGACGCCTCGGATATCAGCCTGACGCTGCTGGTGTTCGGCTCGGCCGCCGCGATCGGCAACATGCTCGGCGGCACGCTGGCGGATCGATTTGGCACAACGCCGACCTCGGCGCTCGGACTTGCCGGCATGTCGATGGCGCTGATTCTGCTGTCGGTCACGCTGAAGACCGCCGCTCCCGAAGCGGCGCGCTACATCGTGCTTCTGCTGGTATTTTGCTGGGCGATCTCGGGATGGGCGTTCTATCCCGCCCAGATCGCCAGCATCATCCGGATCGAGCCGCAGGCCGCGATGATCGCGGTCTCGCTGAACGCCTCCAGCATGTATCTCGGTTTCGCCCTCGGCGGGGCGGCCGGGGGCGCGGTGCTCTCGGCGCTCGGGCCGACCGACCTCGGCTGGGTCGGCGGTGCCAGCGTCGCTGCGGCACTTGCCGTGCTGTGGCGACGCGCCCGGCAGGAACGGCTCAGACTCTACAAAATTGCCGGTTGACGGGGACTTTTTCGGGGTTTCGCACGCCAAAAATCTGGTCTAAAGACCAGCCGCGCGCGAGGGCATCCCTCACGCTGTGGCGATAGGGACGCGCGGTAGCGCGCCCTTTTTTTGTGCCCGAAAATTCCTGTTCCGCGAGAGCCGATGCCCAAACGAACCGACATCTCCACCATCCTGATCATCGGCGCCGGTCCCATCGTGATCGGCCAGGCCTGCGAATTCGATTATTCCGGCACCCAGGCGGTGAAGACACTGAAGGAAGAGGGCTACCGTATCGTCCTGGTCAATTCCAATCCGGCGACGATCATGACCGATCCGGAGCTCGCGGACGCCACCTATATCGAGCCGATCACGCCCGAAATCGTCGCCAAGATCATCGAGAAGGAGCGCCACGTCATCCCGGGCGGCTTTGCGCTGCTCCCGACCATGGGTGGCCAGACCGCGCTGAACTGCGCGCTGTCATTGCGCAAACAGGGCACGCTCGAGAAATTCGACGTCGAGATGATCGGCGCCACGGCCGATGCCATCGACAAGGCCGAGGACCGCGGCCGCTTCCGCGAGGCGATGACCAAGATCGGCCTGGAGACGCCGCGCTCGACCCAGACCAAGACCCTGCCCGACGCGCTGCGCGCGCTCGACCATATCGGCCTGCCCGCCATCATCCGCCCGTCCTTCACCATGGGCGGCACCGGCGGCGGCATCGCCTATACCAAGGCGGAATTCATCGAGATCGTCGAGCGCGGCATCGACGCCTCCCCCACCGACGAAGTCCTGATCGAGGAAAGCGTCCTCGGCTGGAAGGAATTCGAGATGGAGGTGGTGCGCGACAAGAAAGACAACTGCATCATCATCTGCTCGATCGAGAACCTCGATCCGATGGGCGTGCACACCGGCGATTCCATCACGGTGGCGCCAGCGCTGACGCTGACCGACAAGGAATACCAGGTCATGCGCGACGCCTCGCTGGCGGTGCTGCGCGAGATCGGGGTGGAGACCGGCGGCTCCAACGTGCAGTTCGGCGTCAACCCCGCCGACGGCCGCATGGTCGTGATCGAGATGAACCCGCGCGTCTCGCGCTCCTCCGCGCTCGCCTCGAAGGCGACGGGCTTCCCGATCGCGAAGGTCGCGGCCAAGCTCGCGGTCGGCTACACGCTCGATGAGATCGCCAACGACATCACCGGCGGTGCGACGCCGGCATCGTTCGAGCCGACGATCGACTATGTCGTGACCAAGATCCCGCGCTTCGCGTTCGAGAAGTTTCCGGGCGCCTCCACCACGCTGACCACCTCGATGAAATCCGTCGGCGAAGTGATGGCGATCGGCCGCACCTTCCAGGAGAGCCTGCAGAAGGCGCTGCGCGGACTGGAGACCGGGCTGACCGGCCTCGACGAGATCGAGATCGAGGGCCTCGGTCAGAGCGACGACAAGAATGCGATCCGCGCCGCACTCGGCACGCCGACGCCGAACCGCTTGCTGCAAGTGGCGCAAGCGATGCGGCTCGGCTGGTCGAACGAGGAGATCTTCAATTCCTGCAAGATCGACCCCTGGTTCCTCACCGAGCTGCGGGGCATCGTCGAGATGGAAGCTAAGGTCCGCGCCCACGGCCTGCCGCCGAACGGCTACGGCATGCGCATGCTGAAGGCGATGGGCTTTTCGGATGCGCGGCTCGCCGTGCTGGCCGACACCACGGAAGGTGAGATCACTGCCAAGCGCCACGCGCTCGGCGTCCGCCCCGTATTCAAGCGCATCGACACCTGCGCCGCCGAATTCGCCTCGCCCACGGCCTATATGTACTCGACCTATGAGGCCCCGTTCGCAGGTCTCGCTGCCGACGAGAGCGCGCCGTCGGACAAGAAAAAGGTCGTCATCCTCGGCGGCGGCCCGAACCGCATCGGCCAGGGCATCGAGTTCGACTATTGCTGCTGCCATGCCTGCTTCGCGCTCGACGATGCCGGTTATGAGACCATCATGGTCAACTGCAATCCGGAGACGGTGTCGACCGACTACGACACCGCCGACCGGCTCTATTTCGAGCCGCTCACCGCTGAGGACGTGCTCGAGATCATCGCGACCGAACGCAAGAACGGCACGCTGCACGGCGTGATCGTGCAGTTCGGCGGCCAGACCCCGCTGAAGCTCGCGCGCGCGCTCGAGGCCGCGGAGGTGCCGATCCTCGGCACCTCGCCGGATGCGATCGATCTCGCCGAGGACCGCGACCGCTTCAAGCGCGTGCTCGACAAGCTCCGCCTGAAGCAGCCGAAGAACGGTATCGCCTATTCGGTCGAGCAGGCGCGCCTGGTGTCCGCCGATCTCGGCATGCCGCTCGTGGTGCGCCCATCCTACGTGCTCGGCGGCCGCGCGATGCAGATCATCCGCGACGAAAACCAGCTCGCCGACTACCTGCTCGGGACGCTGCCCGAGCTGGTGCCGGGCGACGTCAAGGCGCGCTACCCGAACGACAAGACCGGGCAGATCAACACCGTACTCGGCAAGAACCCGCTGCTGTTCGACCGCTATCTCTCCGATGCGACCGAGGTCGATGTCGACTGCCTCTGCGACGGCAAGGACGTCTTCATCGTCGGCATCATGGAGCATATCGAGGAGGCCGGCATCCACTCTGGCGATTCCGCCTGCTCGCTGCCGCCGCATTCGCTCGATGCCAAGACGATCGAGGAGCTCGAGCGGCAGACCCGCGAGCTTGCGCTCGGCCTCGACGTAGTCGGGCTGATGAACGTGCAATATGCGATCAAGAACGGCGATATCTACGTGCTCGAGGTCAATCCGCGCGCCTCGCGCACGGTGCCGTTCGTCGCCAAGGTGATCGGCACGCCGGTCGCGAAGATCGCGGCGCGCATCATGGCCGGCGAGAAGCTCGCCGACTTCAAGCTCAAGAAGAGGAAGCTCGAGCATGTCGGCGTGAAGGAATCGGTGTTTCCGTTCGCGCGCTTCCCCGGCGTCGACACCGTGCTCGGGCCGGAGATGCGCTCGACCGGCGAAGTCATGGGCATCGACCGCTCCTTCGAAGTCGCCTTCGCCAAGAGCCAGCTTGGCGGCGGCACGCGCGTACCGCGCAAAGGCACGGTGTTCGTGTCGGTGCGCGAGACCGACAAGAACCGCATCACCGATGCGGTCAGCCTGCTGCATGGGCTCGGCTTCAAGGTGATGGCGACGTCGGGCACCCAGCGCTTCCTCACCGACAAGGGTGTGCCGGCAGAAAAGGTAAACAAGGTGCTGGAGGGGCGGCCGCACATTGTCGACGCCATCACCAATGGCGACGTCCAGTTGGTGTTCAATACCACCGAGGGTCCGCAGGCACTCGCCGACAGCCGTTCTCTGCGGCGCGCTGCCCTCTTGCATAAAGTGCCGTATTACACCACTCTTTCAGGCGCTGTAGCGGCCGCCCAGGGCATCCGTGCCTACCGGGACGGGGACCTTGAGGTCCGGACGCTGCAGAGTTACTTTTCCGAGAACTGACCGTCAGCCTCGGCCCGAGATTTGTTCCCAGGGCCCGCTAAACGGTTGGTAATGAAGCCGATACGGCTGGAACTCACCGCCCGTTTGGATGTGTCTCGGCCCCTCAGGGGCCGCGAATCACTAAGCGGGCGGGCTGGCGTTTTGAGCCGTGATGGCCGGAGTCTAGCGCAACCGAAGCAACGCCTGCCCGCGCTCCGCTGCGGTTCGCCCCGATTTGAAGGATGAGAGATGATGGAAAAGGTTCCGATGACCGCGACCGGATATGCGGCTCTCACGGACGAATTGAAGCACCGCCAGTCGGTGGATCGTCCGCGAATCATCGAGCATATCGCCGAGGCGCGATCACATGGCGACCTCTCGGAAAACGCGGAATATCATGCCGCCAAGGAAGAGCAGTCCCATAACGAGGGCCGCATTGCGGAGCTCGAGGACAAGCTCGCGCGCGCCGACGTCATCGACATCACCAAGCTCTCGGGCGACACCATCAAATTCGGCGCCACCGTTACGCTGATCGATGAGGATACCGAAAAGAAAGCGGTGTGGCAGATCGTCGGCGAGGTCGAGGCGGACGCCAAGAAAGGCCGCATCTCCATCACCTCGCCGCTTGCGCGCGCGCTGATCGGCAAGACCAAGGGTACGACCGTGGAAGTGATGGCGCCCGGGGGCGCCAAGGCCTACGAGATCACCAAGGTCGAGTGGCGCTAGATCTATTCCATTTCGCGCATTCAAAAGAGGCCGCGTTCTCCCGACGCGGCTTTTTTCTTGCTGTAGCCCGGTGGGAGCCATCGGGTCGCGCGAACGCGCGCCCCGATGGCTCCGCCCGGCTACAGGTTACGGTTTATATTCCGTTAACGGGATTGTGAGTGGAACCGCTGTCGCATTTCCCTCGTCTGCGACACGTACACTTGATTATGCTTCATAACTATCGCGAGGGGACATTCCGGTAACGGCGCCGATTTTTTGGTTCGGCACAAGGAACTGCGCGCGCAGTTCTGCGTATCGAGCTGACCGGCTGTGGGCAGCGGCACTTCATCGCGAGACGACCATTCGCCGCGGACGATGCCCGCGGTCATGCACCAGAGGGGGTAGAACATATGGACCAGATTTTCTCGAAATGGCAGCCGCTCGCGCTCAGCCTGTTTCGCTTCATCACCGGGCTTCTGCTGTTTCAGTACGGCATCGCCAAGATCTTCAAATTTCCGGTCATCCCCTATTTCGCCGACATCCCGCCGCTGATCGTGGCCGCCGGCATGCTCGAGCTCGTGCTCGGCGCGCTCTTGATGGTTGGCCTGTTCACTCGGCTGTCCGCGTTCATCCTGTCGGGCGAGATGGCCTTCGCTTACTTCCTCGGGCACATGTTCAAGAACCCGTCCGCGCCGGTGTTTCTCCCGCTGCTCAACAACGGCACCGCAGCGATCCTGTTCTGCTTCGCCTGCCTCTATCTCGCAACCGCCGGCGGCGGCCCCATCAGCATCGACGCCGCAAGGAAGAAGTAGACTTTAGCCTTCGTAGCCCGGGTGGAGCGCCAGCGTAACCTGGGGCACCTGCATCAGCGTCGACGAGTGGCCCCGGGGTTGCGCGTTCCGCTTCACCCGGGCTACCGATCGTTATCGCCACCTCACCTCGCCGCTTTCACATCCAGCGGCACGGCGGCCTCATATTTCGAATTATGCAGCACCAGCGATGTCCTGACATTGCGCACGTGAGGCGCGGCGGTGAGGTGGGTGACGAAGTTCTGGAACGTCGCCATGTCAGGGGCCACGCATTTCAGGATGAAATCCACCTCGCCCGACAGCATCCAGCACTCCCGCACCAAGGGT
This sequence comes from Bradyrhizobium sp. Crot121, assembly GCF_059512385.1. Classification (NCBI taxonomy): domain Bacteria; kingdom Pseudomonadati; phylum Pseudomonadota; class Alphaproteobacteria; order Hyphomicrobiales; family Nitrobacteraceae; genus Bradyrhizobium; species Bradyrhizobium sp. Crot121. The sequence goes on from NZ_JCAMOR010000012.1 coordinate 111,540, forward strand.
TCCTTGCGCACGAAATCCTCGAACGCGCGCAGATCCGCGTCCGCCTGGCTCGACAGGTGCACCGCGGCAAACACCGTCACATCGAAGCCGAGCCGCTGCGGGTCGAGCAATCCGCGATAGCCCAGGATATAGCCCGCTTCCTCCAGCGCCCGGACGCGGCGCAGGCAGGGCGGCGGCGAAATGCCGACGCGCTTGGCCAATTCCACATTTGTGATTCGGCCATCGGCCTGGATTTCGGCGAGAATCCGAAGATCAATCTCATCAAGATTCTTAGACACGCGGGTCTGGTTCCCAAGGCTTGGAGGATTTGGTGGTTCTGACGGCAACTCTCATAACCCAGTCGGCTCGAAGGGCGCAATTTTATTGCGCGTGCAGTGCGAGATTTGACGCGGTCCCGGGGAAAAACCGCTGATATGGATTGCAATTCTTGCATAGCTACCCAGATATATTAGAGTTGGATTTGACTCTGGCGGCGCCGCCGCGATGCCTTTCCAGGCGCTTTCCGCACAAGTCCTGACAAAATCGCCCCTGAGAAGGGATTCGCTATGCCTGCTCCAATCCATGCCAAGGTCGTCATCATCGGGTCCGGTCCGGCCGGCTACACCGCGGCGATCTACGCGGCGCGTGCGATGCTGGAGCCGGTGCTGATCCAGGGCATCCAGCCGGGCGGGCAGCTCACCATCACCACCGATGTGGAGAACTATCCGGGCTTCGCCGACGTAATCCAGGGCCCCTGGCTCATGGAACAGATGGAGAAGCAGGCCGCGCATGTCGGCACCAAGCTCGTCACCGATCTCGTCACCAAACTTGACCTGTCGCAGCGGCCGTTCCGCCTGACCTGCGATAGCGGCGACGTCTATCTTGCCGAGACCGTCGTGCTCGCCACCGGCGCGCAGGCGCGCTGGCTCGGGCTGCCGTCGGAAGAGACGTACAAGGGCTTCGGCGTTTCGGCCTGTGCAACCTGCGATGGCTTCTTCTATCGCGGCAAGGAGGTCATCGTGGTCGGCGGCGGCAACACCGCGGTCGAGGAAGCGCTGTTCCTCACCAACTTCGCCTCGCAGGTCACCATCGTGCATCGCCGCGATCATTTCCGCGCCGAGCGCATCCTGCAGGACCGCCTGTTCAAGCATCCGAAGATCAAGGTGGTCTGGGACAGCGCCATTGACGAGATCCTCGGCGCTGAGAACCCGACCAAGGTCACCCATGTACGCTTGAAGAACGTCAAGACCGGCGCACTGACCGAAGTGCCGGCCGACGGCGTCTTCATCGCCATCGGTCATGCGCCTGCGACAGATCTCGTCAAAGGCCAGATCAAACTCAAACCCTCCGGCTATGTCGAGGTGGCGCCCAATTCGACTGCGACCTCCGTGCCCGGGCTGTTTGCCGCCGGCGACGTGGCGGACGAAACCTATCGCCAGGCGGTGACGGCCGCCGGCCTCGGCTGCATGGCAGCGCTTGAGGCTGAACGCTTCCTGGCTTTGCGCGCGAGCGATCGCGCGGCGGCGGAATGATCATGGCTAGAACACGCGATGGATTTACGGACATGGACTGGGACAAGCTGAAGGTGTTTCACGCGGCGGCGGAAGCGGGAAGCTTCACGCATGCCGGCGAGCAGCTTGGCCTCTCGCAGTCGGCGGTCTCCAGACAAGTCAGCGCGCTGGAGCAGGAGCTTTCGGTCTCGCTGTTCCACCGCCACGCCCGCGGCCTGATCCTCACCGAGCAGGGCGACCTGTTGTTCCGCACCGCCCATGACGTCTTCATGCAGTTGCAGGCGGCGCGGGCAAAGCTCACCGACAGCCGGGAGCGGCCGAGCGGCGACCTCAAGATCACGACGCCGCCGGCGCTCGGTATCAACTGGCTGATCCCGCGGCTCGACGAATTCACCCAGCTCTATCCGGACATCCGGATCTCGCTGATCGTCACCGACGAGGATCTCGATCTCTCGATGCGCGAAGCCGATGTCGCGATCCGCACCCGCAAGCCGACGCAGCCCGACCTGATCCAGCGCAAGCTGTTCTCGATCGGCTTCCACGCCTATTGCTCGCCGGAATACATCAAGCGCTTCGGTACGCCGCGCACGCTCGACGATCTCGACTCGCACCGCATCATCATGCTCGGCGACTCCCAGGTCCCGACGCATCTGCAGAACCGCGCCTGGCTGATCGATGCCGGCCGCAACGGCTCGGGTCCGCGCGAACCCTACTTCAAGGTCAATAACATCCTGGGGTTGGTACGCGCCTGTCAGCAGGGCCTCGGCATCGCCGCGCTGCCGGATTACCTGGTCGAGGAAGATAGCCGACTGGTGCAACTGTTCGGCGAGTCCGACTCGATCCAGCTCGACACCTACTTCGTCTATCCGGAAGAGCTGAAGACGGTGGCGCGCGTGCAGGTCTTCCGCGACTTCGTGGTCAGCAAGGCGCAGCGCTGGCCCTCGTGATCGGCCTGTTTTCATAGAGGCCCCGGACTCCGCATGTCTGACATGCGGCTCGGACGGTTGCTGCATGGCACTGATGGGGATCATAGTGCTTGTGCGCTGAGCGGTCGCGCTACGCTTATGTCCCCCTCCTCCAGTGGTGCGGAAGCTCAGTAATCCCTCTTGGAAGGTGATTGTGTCGGCCTCACGTGGCCAATACCTTAAGCCGGGCTCGATCGAGCCCGGCTTCTTTTCGCCTTCTGCCCTCAACCGTGCATTGACAACCTCCGGCTGTCCCAGCAGTATCGCGACATGATCACGAATTCGTGCGCAGCTTTGTCGTCGAAAAAAGCTCCCCATGCGGGGAGCCGAGATCGACGCGCGCGATAGAGTTACATCGACCGAACCGATCCCGAAGACCCCGCCGCCTGGACGGGGTTTTTTATTGGTCCCGTCTCCGGCGTTTCACGCTACTCAAGGAGAAGGACCATGACTGATCTATCCGACCCACTACAGGGCCTGTGGCTGCCCCTGATCACGCCATTTCGCGACGGCAAGCTCGACGAGCCGTCGCTGCGCCGTCTGGTGCGACACTACGCAAGCGGCCCGGTCGACGGATTGATCCTCGGCGCTACGTCAGGCGAAGGCATGTCGCTGGCTATCTGCGAGCTCGAACAGCTTGTGGAGGTGGTACGGTCAGAGATCAACGATGTCGGCCGTTACCTGCCGATCTGTCTCGGCCTCTCCGGCGCCAGCACCGCCAAGATCAAGGACGTGCTGGACGAGACGGCGGCCTGGCCGATCGACTTCTACCTGATCGCGAGCCCCTATTACGTCAGGCCGTCGCAGCGCGGCCTTCTGCAGCATTTCACCGAGCTGGCCGATCACGCCTCCTGGCCGCTCCTGATCTACAACATCCCCTACCGGACCGCGGTCAACATCACCAACGAGACGCTGCTCGCGCTCGCAGAGCATCCGAACATCGTCGGCATGAAGGATTGCTGCGCCGACCGCGCGCAATCGATCGACTTCCTCGCGCAACGTCCGCCCGGCTTCCGCGTGCTGACCGGCGAGGACGCGCAATATTTCGACGCGCTCAGCGACGGCGCCGACGGCGCGATCCTGTTGTCCGCGCATGTCGAAACCGAAGCATTCGCCTCGGTGCGATCGCTGCTGAGGCAGGGCAAGCGCGAGGCCGCATCGGCAGCGTGGCAAGGCATTTCCGACTTGACGCGCCTGTTGTTCGTCGAGCCGAGCCCGGCGCCAGCCAAGCATTGGCTGTGGCGCACGGGTTTGATCGACAGCGCGGAAGTGCGACTGCCGATGGTCGAGGTGAGCATGGAGCTTGCGGCGCAGCTGGATCGCGAGATCGAGCGTCGCGCGCTAACTCTGCTGGCAAGCGCGTAGCCCTCTTCCCCTTCCCCCTGAAAGGGGGAAGGTCGAGATGGGGGTCAAGCCACGGGCGCAGGCCCAAGTGGAGAGAGATGATCCCCACCCGGTTTGCGCTGACGCGCAAACCGACCTCCCCTTTTCAAGGGGAGGTGCAGCGACAATCAATCCAGCTTCGCTCTTGCGAGCCTCAGTGCGTTGCCGATGACGCTGACCGAGGACAGCGCCATCGCGGCGGCGCCGATCATCGGTGATAGCAAAATGCCGAACACCGGATAGAGCACGCCGGCCGCGATCGGCACGCCGGCGGCGTTGTAGACGAATGCGAACATCAGGTTCTGGCGGATGTTGCGCATGGTCGCGACCGACAGGTGCCGCGCCCGCACCAGGCCGCGGAGATCGCCGGTGAGCAGCGTCACGCCGGCGCTCTCGATCGCGACGTCGGTGCCGCCGCCCATGGCGATGCCGACATCGGCGGCCGCCAGCGCCGGCGCGTCGTTGACGCCGTCGCCGACCATCGCGACGACACGGCCCTCGCCGCGCAGCCGCTCCACCACCTCGCTCTTGCGGTCCGGCAGCACGCCGGCCTCGACCTCCTCGATGCCGAGCCGCTTCGCCACCGCGCGCGCGGTGGTCGCATTGTCGCCAGTCAGTATCACGACGCGCAGGCCGTCGCCGCGCAGTGCCGCGAGCGCGTCCCTGGCCGATGGCTTGATCGGATCGGCGATCGCGATCACGCCGGCCGCACGCCCGTCGACCGCAACATAGATCGCGGTCGCGCCGTCCTGCCGCGCGGTCTCCGCCGCCGCATCGAGCGCGCTGGTTGCGATCTTCAATTCGCCCATCAGCATGGCATTGCCGAGCGCGACCTGCCTGCCTTCGATCGCGCCGGTCGCCCCCTTGCCGGACGGTGAGGTGAAGCCGCTAACCTCGGCGAGTGCAAGCTGGCGCTCCTTGGCGGCATTCAGGATCGCCAGCGCCAACGGATGCTCGCTGCCGCGCTCGACGCTGGCGGCAAGGCGCAGCAGTTCGGTCTCGTCGAACTCCTTCGCGGCGATCACGCCGACCACCTTCGGCTTGCCCTCGGTAAGCGTGCCAGTCTTGTCGAGCACCAGCGTGTCGATGCTCTCCATCCGCTCCAGCGCCTCCGCGTTGCGGATCAGGATGCCCGAATGCGCGCCGCGCCCGACGCCGACCATGATCGACATCGGCGTGGCCAGCCCAAGCGCGCAAGGGCAGGCGATGATCAGGACGGTGACGGCCGCGACCAGTCCGAAGGTGAAGCGCGGCTCGGGCCCGAACACCGCCCAGGCGGCGAACGCCAGCACCGCGACCGCGATCACCGCGGGCACGAACCAGCCGGCGACGCGATCGGCGAGCCGCTGGATCGGCGCCCGCGAGCGCTGCGCCTTCGCGACCATGTCGACGATCCGCGCCAGCATGGTGTCGCGGCCGATCTTCTCGGCGCGCATGACGAAGCCGCCGCTCTGGTTGACGGTGCCGCCGATCACGCGGTCACCCTCGTTCTTGGACACCGGCATCGATTCGCCGGTGACCATGGATTCGTCGAGCACCGCGTGACCTTCGATGACGATGCCGTCGACCGGCACCTTTTCGCCGGGACGCACACGCAGGCGATCGCCAACCGCGATCGCCTCGATCGCGACGTCTTCATCGCCATGGTCGGTGATGCGCCGTGCCGTCTTCGGCGCCAGCCCGAGCAGCGCGCGGATCGCGCCCGAAGTCTGCGCCCGCGCCCGCAACTCGAGCACCTGCCCGAGTAGCACCAATACCGTGATCACGGCGGCAGCCTCGAAATAGACCGCGACCTGGCCGTGCATGTCGCGGAACGCCGGCGGGAACAGATGCGGCGCCAGCGTGCCGACCACGCTGTAGACATAAACGACACCGACGCCCATCGCGATCAGCGTGAACATGTTGAGATTGCGCGTCACCAGCGACTGCCAGCCGCGCACGAAGAACGGCGCGCCGGCCCACAACACCACCGGCGTCGCCAGCGCGAACGAGATCCAGTTCGCCCATCCCATCGGCACCAGTTCGAGGCCGAAGGCATGGCCGCCCATCTCGATCGCGAACACCGGCAGCGTCAGCACCAGCGCGATCCAGAACCGGCGTGTCATGTCGACGAGCTCCGGATCGGGCTTGTCGTCGAGTGTCACCTCTTCCGGTTCGAGCGCCATGCCGCAGATCGGGCAGGAGCCCGGCCCGACCTGCCTCACTTCCGGATGCATCGGGCAGGTGTAGATGGTGCCGGGGGGCAGCGCCGGCTCGCTCTCGCGGGGCTTTAAAAATTTCTCCGGCTCGGCGGCAAACCGTTCGCGGCAGCGCGCGCCGCAGAAGACGTAATCCTCGCCCTTGTAGCTGACGCGATGCTTGGCGGTGGCACGATCGACCTTCATGCCGCAGACGGGATCGGTCGCAAGCGCGCCGCCCTCGTCCGCGGCGCCGTGCTTGCCGCCGCAGCAGCTAGCCACTGGGGCGCCATGATGATGCGCGTGCCCCTCATGCGGGTGACCGTGCCCTGCCTCTGCCATAGCGAACTCTTCCCGGGCCGAGCTCCGGCCCTTGAACCTGATACCCTATGGGGGTATATGAACCCTATGCGTGACGAGATCAAGAGTTCCTGCCTCAAACGGCTGAAACGAATCGAAGGCCAGATCCGCGGCCTCGCCAAGATGGTCGAGGACGACCGCTATTGCATCGACGTAGTGACCCAGATCGCCGCCGCACGCGCCGCGCTGCGGCGGGTTGAGGAGGAAGTGCTGCGCGACCACGTCGCCCATTGTGTCGAGCACGCGATCTCCTCCGGCGACAAGGCCGACCAGCGCCAAAAGATCGCCGAGTTGATGGACGTGATCGGCCGCGCCGATCGGTGATGCTCTCGCTTCCCCTCAGACAGCGTGAATCGCGGCAGACCCCCATCCCAGCCTTCCCCCTTTCAGGGGAAGGAGCGCAGGGAGTCAGCGGCTGCGTGGTCACCTCCCCTTGAAAAGGGGAGGTCGGTTTGCGCGTCAGCGCAAACCGGGTGGGATCAGTTCTCTCCACACGCGCAAGAAGAGGCCGCCGCGCCGTGGTTAATCCGCGGTAGCACCTGTGGTCAAATGCAAGCGAAACTGCGAGCGGAACCTTAAAAGGCTTCAGCTATCCATCGCCCCGCCAAAGAATACGGGGCGCATCGTGCACAAAGAATTTGATCCAGTTTTAGACCATCAAGGATTTACGACCGGCGACATCCTCTGGGCGCTCGGCATCTGGTCGGTGATCCTCACCCTCTCGCCAGTCATCATCTTCTACATGCTGATGGTGGCGTAAACGCCACCACGCACTCAGTCATTCCGGGGCGCGCATCGCGCGAACCCGGAATCCATTCATCCGCAGACCGCGCGGCGAAATGGATTCCGGGCTCGCGCCAAGAGGCGCGCCCCGGAATGACGGAGTGTGTTGGTACGTCACCAACAACCAAGCACCAACAAAAACGCGCGGGGGGCCGCGCGTTTTTGTCAGTCTGGAGGCCTGTCGTTGATCAGGCCGCCTGCTTGTGCATCGCGCCGCTGGCCGATGCCGCGCCGCGGATCGCCTTGATCGAACGTTCGATCGCGGCCCACAGCCGGCCGATCTCGGCGGCCGCGCGCCCCTCGGCATCATATTCACGAGCGCCTTCACCATGGCTCAGCGCCATCAACAGATCGGCGCGGTTGGTGATCTGTCCGCTCCAGACCGGTGCACGGAACTTCGCCAGCGACTCGCGCGCGATCGTGACGATCGGGCTCTCGGCGCCATCGCGCTGAGCCGGCGCGCCGTTGATCACGACCGCATAGGGCTTGCGCGTTGAACGGCAGGTCTGGATCGTTTCCTGCACTGCGTTGACGTCGAACACGCCAGGCCGCGCCGGAATGATCACCATGGTCGCATTCTTGATGGCATCGTCGACGACGGCCGACAGGTTCGGCGGCGTGTCGATGAACACCCACTCGATCCCGTCGCGCCTGGCCGCAGCCACGATGCCGCTCACGGAATTGACGGCGGCCTTGATCGGCGGTTCGTTGGTGCCGCGCAGCTTGTGCCACAGCGTCAGCGAGCCCTGCGGATCCGCGTCGATCAACAGACAAGGCTTGGTCGATTTGTGTACATGGGCCGCCAGATGAGCAGCCAGGGTGCTTTTGCCCGAGCCCCCCTTACGCGAAGCAAAAACAATCACGTTCATTACGTTGGCCTCCAGATTGACCCCAGACCACGAAAATGAATCAGCGTGGTGATTCGCGAAAGCAGAAATTTGCGGACAATGGGGCGTGAGCCGCAAATTGCCGGAAAATGTTGTTGTTTGAGTCACACCTTGCGGTGCACACAACCAGCAATAGAAGCGAATGCGCGTTTTTGCCGCGAATCACGTCACGTTTTTTGCGCGCCGACGCTCGGTCCACTTGCGCTCAACCCACCCGAGAGTCCGCGCGGTGGGCTTTTGTAACACTGGCACATCTTGCGCGAACAAAAGGAGTCCAAGCGGCAGCATCCATAGGCCGAGCACCGGCAGGAAGCTGAAGACGCCGCCGAGCATCAGCAGAACGGCAAGCGGCATCCGCGCGTAGCGCGACGACGGCTTGCGCAGCCACCCGACAAACCTGGCGGGCCGCGGCGGCAGCTTGCCTTCGAACCAGGCAAAGTGCCGGTCCATTTCCATTCTGTCGTGTTCGCTCACCGGATTCTCCTCTGGTGAGAAGATGTTGACGAGCGAAAACGCCGCAAGGCGTCAGTCTGTCGCGCGCAGGACTTGAACCAGCGCTCGTCCGACTCACGCCGGACTCGCGTTGCTTCGCGATTTCGCGATGTCGCACCTTATTCCGCGGACCTTGCGCGACGCCTGCGCTCCCGTCGTTCCTCCGGGTCAGCACTGAAGAACACGCGGCACGGCGGCGAGAGCTGCGCCTTGTTGCGGACCATGCAGGCGGTGATCATGTCGACATCAGGAATGAACGCGCTGCAGAGTCGCATCGCATCGGGCGAGCAAGCCTGCTGCTGCTCGGGCGTGTAAGCGGCGCCGGGTCGTGGCCACGTTGCGACGATCACCGTCGCGGCCAACAGCAAACCGAACCTGTAATAAGTGGAGCCGAGAATCGTCATTGTTCCTCTCGTCATCGATCTGCGGAAATAGTCGATGAAGGCTGTTGGATTGGCAAGCCAAGGTGATGGGAACATCACAGCCGAAGCGCGGCACGGCGTCAGCAGTAAGATGGCCAGAACAAGGAAGGATGATGGCTTGATGGAGTGATACAGGTGCCGGAATTGCAGCGGATGGACTTAGCTGCTGATAACGCTGAAGAAATTCTTTCCAGTAATGTTACATTCGTATCAGGCGCGGGTGTTGCGCAAAAGCTTCATCGCATGGCCAGTTTATGCAGACTCATTCACTCGCTTAGGGATCACCTGATGTCCCGACCTCGATAAGGTCACGCTCAGGCGACAAGCCGGTATCAGACGAGGACGATGCCGGAGTGTTTGGCCTTCTCTTCCGGCTCGACATGGATGGTGATCCGCCTGTCTTCATCCTCCGCCCGCAAGCCCGCTTCGAGACGGTCACATATCCGGTGCGCCTCTGACACCGTCATCTGCCCGGGGACGACGAGGTGGAACTCGATGAACGTGACGCGCCCTGCGTGGCGCGTGCGAACGTCGTGAGCTTCCAGCGCCCCGGCTGCATGGTCGGCAATCGTCCGCCGAATCGCGTTCAACGTTGCCTCAGGCACCGCTTCATCCAGCAGGCCCCCGGCGGACTCCTTGAGGACCCCCCAACCGGACCACAGGATTGTCGCAGCGACGATCAGGGCAAGCGCAGGATCGAGAAACTCCCATTTCATGACGAGCGCGAGCACAAGCCCGATCAGTATGCCGACGGAAGAGATCACATCGGTCAGGAGATGTCGGCCGTCCGCAACCAGCGCCGGCGAGCGCATGCGCCGTCCCCGCACGATCAACACCCAGGCCCAGGTGGCGTTGACGATGCTGGCGAGCCCGTTCACGAGCAGCCCTTCCGGCACGACAGCCAGTTTTCTCGGGTGCAGGAAGCCGTCATACGCCTCGCGCACGATCAGGAGCGCAGCGATGATGATCATCACGCCTACCAACACCGCACTGAAGTATTCGATCTTGTGATGTCCGAACGGATGATTGGCGTCGGCGGGCTTTGCCGACATGCGAACCGCCCACAATGCAACAACGGCGGTGACGACGTTGACGATGCTTTCGAGCGCGTCGGAGTAGAGCGCAATGGACCCGGTCAGCCAATACGCCAGGTATTTCAAACCGAGCACCAAAACGCTGACGAGAATGCTTCCTATCGCAACGTTCAGTGGCTTGTTCATCGCTCGGATCGTGTTGCGTGGTGGGCCACGTGCTGTACCGAGGCGACGGAAGGCTTGCAACTTCAATCGCAGCGCTCAGATGCGAATGAATTTGAGTTGCGCCCGACACACGCGGAGTGCCGTGGCACGATCAGGACAAGCACGATCTGCGCTACAGGAAGCGGGATCGACTTTTCCTGGGACTTGTTCGAGTTCGGTGATTGATGTCGCGGAGCATCGGCGTCACATCAGAAGACCGCTCGCTCCGCGCAGGCTCGTTTAAGGGGCCCTCAAGGGGTGAGAATTGAGCCTTTCCGTCGACGGTCTGTCATCCCGTCTCACCGGCTCGGTCTTCACCGGATCCACCTTCTCGCACCAAACGCACTTGAGTTCTGTCCTCCCGTTCGCGCTGAGGACCGGGACCAATCTCCTGCCGCAATGCAAACACCGCGTAACCGGGTCCATCGCGTTTCTCCGTCCGGTGCCAACGCAGAAGCGGTGCTCACGTTCCTATGTTGGTTGCCAAACAAGCACGCGGAGAGCCCCGCGTGACCAGGGGGAGACGTGGCCTACAGCAGGCTGCCCGCGCCGTTCTCAATCAGCGTCGTTAGTAGCTAGTGACTTGTTATGAAGGCGATGACTGCCTCATCAAAGGCAGGAGCATTTTCGCCGGGAACGGTGTGAGAGACGCCGGGGATCGTTATGCGCCTTCGCGCGGGAAGGCACTTCTCCAACTGGTCCACGATGCGATGAAAGAACTCGGGGCTCCGCTCACCATTCATCAGAAGTGTTGGCGCCGAAATGCGCTTTGCCATTTCGCAAGTAAACACCGGACGTGGGCGGGAACTTATCGCGTCCGCAACGGCTGACGCCGCATTGTCGGACATCATTTTCCGATCGGCATCTGATCGTCGGTCGTAGGTGCCGGGCCCGCCAACCGCTTCCGCAAAGAGGCGCAGCCCTGCGTCGATATCGTCCTTTCGGAACGCTTCCCGTGTGGACGCGAATCGAGCGGCCCACTCTTTCAGTATCTCTGCGCTTCCCGGCGTCCCGGCGAGCAGCCCCGCGGCCGGCGGTTCGTTGACGACCAGCGTTATCACCATCTCGGGATGATTGGATGCGAAGAACAGCGCGGCATGTGCACCGGCAGAGTGCGCGACGATGTGTGCGCGTTTTATGCCGAGCTCAGCGAGGATGGCGGCCAGATCCTCGCCGTGAACGTCGGCCGCGGCATCAGGCAGGCCGTCTTTGCTCGTTGCGTTGGGAAAATGGTTCTGCCGGCTATAGGCAATCACGCGATGGTTTTTTGAAAGCGCCGGAAGGTGCCCGTTCCAGAAACGATAATCCTGAAGCCCGCCGTGCACGAGAACGATCGGGTCGCCCTCGCCGGCCTCGACATAGGCGAATTTCGTGTCCGCGGCCCTTAGCTCTTTGACGTTATCGGCCATGACTGGCGAGGAGAATCCAACCGCGAGAGCGACGCCGGCGAGCGGCCCCTTGATTCCGAAGTGCATGATCGAACTCCAGCAGTTGAGGCAGAACACCATACCACCCCAACCGTGAACTCACCATGCGTTGTTGCGTTGCAGCCGTTGATCAACCGAGAGCTGGAAGCGGGCTGGGCATTCCGGCGCGTCCGACCATGCGCAATACCGCTCGCTTCCCGGTGTCGCATGACGGCGGACAGCCCTGCTCCGCTAGCCGATGCGTCGCGCGCGTGATGGCTCAGCCATGCGCCGACGCGTTCTCCGCTGCCAAGAGATCCGCGTATCTGTTTTCGAAGTCCCAGATTTTCTGGAAGCCAATCATCTTCACGAAGTCCTGGAAGGCGAAGAGCGGGGTCTCGACCAGCCTTCCATCGGCGTGAGCCTCATAGACGCTTTGAAGCGCTTGTGCGGCCGCAAACAGTCCCGCGGTGGGGTAAATGGCAGCGCTGAAGCCGATCTCCTCGAGCTTTTTTTGCGGAAGTATCGGCGTTTTGCCGCCGTGAAGTTGGTTGGAGACCAGCGGCGCGTCGACTGAGGCACCGATTGTCTTCATCTCGTCCACGGATTCCGGTGCCTCGATGAAGATCGCGTCGGCTCCGGCCTCGGAGTATGCGACCGCGCGGCTTATCGCCTCGTCCAGCGATACTGCCGTTCTTGCGTCCGTTCGCGCCAGGATCAGGAATTCCTTCGACGAACGCGCATCGCAAGCCACCTTGATCTTGCTCACCATCTCTTGGGTCGAGATGATGTGACGATTGGGCGTGTGCCCGCACTTCTTTGGAATCTGCTGATCCTCGATCTGGATCATCGCCACGCCGGCTTTCTCGTAACCGCGCACGGTATGATGCACGTTCAGCAGACCACCATAGCCGGTATCGCCATCTGCAATGACTGGCTTATCCACGGCTTGCGCGATTGCGCTCGCCCGGTCGAGCATGTCGGTATAGGTCGCAAGGCCGGCGTCCGGATATCCCAGATAGGATGCGACGGTACCAAACCCCGTCATATACAGCGCCTTCGCATTGGTCTGGGCCGCGATTTTTGCCGATACCAGATCGAAAACGCCGGGTGCGGCAATGAACTCGCGCGCCTCCAGCATTTCCCTGATTGTTTTCTTGGCCGTGTTGATCTCCCATGCGGGCCGCTCGCGCTGACGCTTAGGGCGGGCTGGGGCTGGCAGCTCGAGCGCGAGGCGCGCCATTTATCTCCGATAATATCTATGCAGTAATAGCTATATGAAAGTCGCTATCGCAGCCTTGTGATGCCAAAGATAGCTATACTAGTATAGCTATATGAGCAGCCGAACTCCTCGCCACGAAGTCACGACGTTTCGCAACCAGTTCATGAATCTCTCGCGCCGACTGCGCCGCGAAGCCCACGCTCACGATCGCTCCTGGGTGCGATTGCAGTTGCTTGGAGCCATTGAGCGGGCCGGGGACGCTGCCACGCCAACCATGCTTGGCGAATCCGAGAATATGCGATCCTCGAACCTGGCAGCCGCGCTTCGCGAGCTCAAGGCGGACGGACTGATCATCCGGATGCCCGACGCCAAGGACCGTCGTAAGGTCAGAGTCCGCCTAAGCCGAGCCGGCCGGGAAGTGCTTCACAGGAACATCACCCGTCGCGAGCAATGGCTCGCGGACGCGATCGAGCGATGCCTGACGAGGGAAGAACGGGCCTTGCTGTTCAAGGCAGGAGAACTCCTGAACCGCCTCGCCTCAGTCGGCGGGACCGCTTCCGGAAAGTGAGGACGGATCGCCCTCTTCCACCGATCGTATCCAGATTTTGTGCCCGGCCGCGAGCGGCGTCTTCCTTGACAAACCCGTGCAGAACATCACAGCCAAAGCGCGGCGGCAGGAGGAACCTAGAGGCTCCGGAAAAGTTGGCGGAGCGGGCAGGATCCTGGAAGAGGACACGATGATCCGCCCAATATGCACCGCCCTGGCGGTCACGTGTTTATCTGCCTCAGCATTTGCCGAAACTTGTGTTGCCTCTCGTTATGGCTACATCGGCAGCCGAACCGCATCGGGCGAGCGGATGGATCCCAACGCGATGACTGCAGCGCATCGTACGAGGCCCTTCGGCACCCACGTCACAGTTACCTCACACTCAACCGGTCGAAGCGTCAACGTTCGGATCAACGACCGTGGTCCCTTCATAAAGCGACGCTGCATAGACTTATCCACCGGAGCCGCGCGTGCACTTGGGATGGCCGGGACCGCGTTGGTCTCACTCGAATAAGACGCGCGAAAGTTGAGTATCGTTTCGAGATCAGCGCGCGCCTGAACACGCATTGGCTGTCGTGCTCATTCCTAATTCGGGTCGCTACCCAAATTGGAAGCGAACAAAGCGCAAATTGTTTGATTTGGTTGGTACAGTTGGGTGGGTACCGCCGATGCCGCTACTCAGCCTTGAAAAACCTAGCTTATTTGCCCTTCGTCATTTGGCGTTTGTATCAGGCTTTTGTATTTGAGAGAAGGCTCCACTGGCGCGTCCGTTGATTGGGCGTCCCCGCGCCGAAGATGGGCTAGTCATGTCGCTGCTTTACGCAACGCTCCTTCTCCTCGTGTCTATCGCAACCTTCGCAAATCTCCGCTGGTATCGCGCTCGCCACCCCCTCGATCCGTTTCAGTTCAAGACGAAGCAAGCAGCCAAGTTGAAGTGGAGGGAAAGCGGCGCAGTAAGCAGAGATGGAGAGGCAGCCCCATTTACGAGGCGTTGTGTTCGCATTGTCCGTGGCAGGAAGAGGCGGTGCTCTGGCACAAGGACGCAAATGTCACTCTGGTGCGACTATACGTACCCTTCGAGTTCGATGATTTCGCGGAGCTTGAAGAGTTTTTGAAGACGCACCCAAGAGAGACGGACGACGCGACCGGCGAGACAGCATACCTGCGTGAGGTGGAATTGTTCTTTGTCAGACACGGTTAATCCTAGTCTAATTCGGCAGCATTGCCGTGGAATGAAAATCAACTGCGGCTTTATGTAAAGAGCCACAAAATTAGGTCATGCACTCGCGACCCTGCGGCACCCATCAATTGACCCAGCCCTTCCTGAGCGCCCTTTTCGACTGATTTCAAAGCTCCTTGCTCAAGTGCAGCCTTGGCTCTCTTTAGCAATCCCCTCTCGGCCATCGGTGACTTCAGAACCGCGAGCGTTGTTTCTAAAATCGCAATAAGCTGCTGTCGTTCAAGCGTAGTCAGCACCTGATCCGAGGGCTGAAGATTGGAATGCTTGACCTGCTCGATGATGCTATCCAGGATGGACGCAACAGCGCCAATTTTCATCCTTGTTTCGGAAGCGTCCTTGATTGCGATCCATTGTTCGCCGGCGATTGTTAGTGGAGCAATCTCCGACACTGCCCGCTTAGGACGCTGTGGCGGTATGGGAGCCACAAATTTTTGGTCCATACTCTTCAGATTGCTCCGGACACGGTCTGCCACTGCCCGAGCGAGATTCTTGCTCACCACGCCTCGCATTTTAACGAACTTGTTCAGCACGCTAGGATTAATGTTCAGCGTATTTTCCATGTACGCGGTGTTTGTCCAGCCCAACAACTCCAGAATAACTTCGCTCAACTCAGGAATTTGAGTGACTTGCAACGACCGTGTTGGAGCTCGATCGATTTTTTTCAGAGCCACTTCTACCGTGTCCAATAGACGATGCACGTCTTCGATAGGATGCTCATACATTCCGAGCTTCTCCAACCTCTCCACAAGATGGATGCTCGTGGGGTTGTGGGCGGCGGTATCGTGTGCCTTCGCGTCTGCTTGGACTCCGGCCGCTTGGGGCGACGGGCGCCTTGCATCGCATCACGGCGCCGCCTTACGTGCCTGAAGTCGCGCGATCAGCCCCTTGAGCTGGTAAAGGGCCTTAACGATTTCCTTGGCCAGCTCAATTGAATCCTCCGCTTCGTCTGCTCCGATGTTGTCATAAACCTTTGCCTCGATGTGGGCCGCATCGTTGCCGAGCGCTTTGAGTTCGTTCATCGCTTCGAATAGCGGCTCGGGAAGCACGATTGCGCTCCGCAGTGATGCAAGCCGCTGATGGAGATTTGCGCCCGCCGCTTTGTTCTCGTCGCAGATTTCTTCTAGGAGCCTACGGACCATCATTGCGGCGGCCCTATACGCGCCCGCAGCGTGGCACGCGACAGCCTCCTTCAGGGTCTGTTGGAGGCGCGGAGATAGGCCATCGGGGTTGAAGTCCAGTAACTGCGGGGGTTCAATTTCGACGACTCCGTTTCCTGCTTCGATCACAAAAACCAAACCGAAGCACTTCAGGTTGGGACAGACCCTGATGGTCGCAAAGTAGGTCCCGATGACAGTATTGCCCCCTACTTTGCCCGGCTTGTTGAATGCCTTCGCGGCTCCGATTGCATTGAAGGAGCCCAATTCGCGACAATGCGGGCATCGTATCGATACCGGGAGGCGCGAGGCATCTTGAGAAAAGCCCCCGTCTGCCCGAAACACATTTGGCTCATTCGGTACGAAGCGCGGCGACACGTTCATAGCCCCTCCTAACGTAGTCCTCACAGCTAAACACAACCCTTACCTGAGATTCGTCAGTAGCGAGAGCTATGCAGAATGGAATCCCAGAGATTCCGAAATGCGGTTTGTACACATCCTAAATGGACGATAAGGTTCTTTACAGACGACCTTCGGAGGCCGCTGTGACGACCGAACGCACCTTAATTACCTACATCCGTGTCTCGACTTCCCAACAGGGGCGCTCAGGATTGGGCATAGAAGGGCAGCGGCAGACGCTAGCTCACTTCGCTCAGGCTGAGGGGCTCACGGTAGTGCGCGAGTTCGTGGAGGTGGAGACCGGCAAGGGTGCTGATGCTCTGGACCGCCGCCCGCAGCTGAAGGCGGCCCTCGCTGCCGCAAAGAAGCTCAGGTGCAACGTCGCTGTAGCTAAGCTAGACCGCCTCAGCCGAGACGTTCACTTCATTTCCGGCCTCATGGCCCACAGGGTGCCCTTCGTGGTCGCTGAGCTTGGACCTGATGTTGATCCGTTCGTGCTCCACCTGTTCGCCGCACTGGCTGAGAAGGAGCGCGCGCTCATCTCCACCCGCACAAGGCAGGCCCTATCGGCCGCCAAGGCTCGCGGTGTCACCCTGGGCAACCCTAAGCTCCAAGTTGCTCGCAGGGGCGCCGTGGAGGCCGTGAAGGCCGAGGCAGACCGCTACGCTGCGAATGTGCTGCCAATCATTCGTGAGGCCCAGAAGGCCGGTGCGAGCACGTTGCGGCAGATTGCGGAGGCCCTGAATGCGCGCGGCATCCCTACGGCGCGTGGTGGGCGCTGGTACGCACAGTCGGTGGCAAACGTTCTGGAGCGGGCCTGAGCAGAACGGAAAGGCACGCAAGGGACTCCGGCTGGGATAGGGACCCTTGGCTGAGCTTTTTGGGGCCCCCCATTTCGCAAAAGTCGGGCTAAAGCTCTTAGCCTCTGCTCGGCTGAACAGGGCGGGGTGCTTTCCTGAAAGTACCGTGGGGGCCCGCCGGGGCTCGGTGGGAACCCGTACGCCCTACAGTTATCATTCGGCCGAATGCAACAAATTCAGGCGCTTAGCTGGCCAGCGTCCTGACATAAAAGGATAGAGGGCGATTGGAGCCCCTAGGAGGGCCAAAAGCGCTCGTACAGGTGGCCGTGGCTGGTCCGCCCCTTACACCGACAGGGCCATAGACACACCAGGGGCTTCCTATGGCACCACAGGGCCTACAGCCGCTAGGACCCCTTCCTGGGCGTTAAATCTCCAGCGGCTCGGCCCTTGGCCTCTGCCGAGGTAAACAGGGTGGTGTGCGTCGCTGGAAGTACCGGCCGCGCCTCAGCGGCGCTGTAAGAGCCCTCAATATCAAATGCTTACGCCCCATAAGTGCATTTCGTACGGACAATTAGGACAAGTATCAGCCCGGCCGAAAGCAACAAATTCAGGCACTTAGCTGGCGAAGGTCCCGACACAAAAGGGAAACGGGCAGGGCATCTAAGCCTTCCAAGGGTACCCATAGCTACCATTCCCTCCTCAGCCTCTACGGCACTCACTCACCGATCCGCTTTTGCGGACGCCTGATTACACACAACACCCAGCCGCTAAGGCGCGCTCGAAAGGAACACAGAGAACACAATGGCCAGACTTCCTAGGGGAAAGACTAAACATCCCGCATCGCATTCAGAGGCTATGAAGGCCAAATGGGAGGACCCGGAATACAGGGCAAAAATGGCTGCTCGGGACAGCAAGAGGGAGGAGCTACGCAAAGCTGACCCTGAGCGCTTCACCAGAACCGGCGTCCCAAACGGGATGAGGAAGGCTGAGGCGCAGAGAATGTGGTCTGTGGCTGAGGCACAGGCCGATAAGATCATCCAGACCATGAAGGCAGGTGGGCTGCTTCCGGAGACAGCAGCAGATCAGACTACAGCAGCAGATCAGTCTAGCGTCCCTGTTCCGGACACCGAGGATGAGATGGCTGAGGCTATGCTCCGAGAAGCCTTTAAGCTGGCCTTGGGGCCCACAGGGACGCGGGCCAAGCTGGCGGCGCTGGCCACCATCATGAGGTACACAAGGCTAAAGCCCATGGCGGTCCTACAGTTGGCCACTGCTGAGGGTGTGCTCGATGAGCTTGTTGGCAGAAGCTAGTAGAAAACAGCAGAGGGAGATAACAGCAGCAATCAATTGCTTGCTAATAGGCTTCTGCAATCTGCTCTCTGTGCTGGGCTAGTCGAAATCTAAGGGGGACATCGACAGGTAAGTCCCGTTCCCTTCAAAAGCGGACCCCTCTCCATTACGCGCTGAAACATTCCTGCCCCCGTCCGTAAAGGACCCCCTGAACCCTCTAATGTCTTCTTTATTAGGGCTTTCGAGGGGTGGCTTTCCGTCAAGGTCGTATTCGACCGCCGTCAATCCCCTAATCCCATTCACAAGCCCACCGCCGGTTGCCCCCCAAGGGCACCTATCGGCTTGTCGTGTCCCATAAGGAACACCACCCAGTATGACCCCTACCACCACCCTTCTTCGGGAGCAGCACGCTCTCGCCCTTGTGTGCCCTATTGAGTTCGCCCAGCGGATGAACCAGCACTGGACCACGCCCCGGCCTGTCGGGCTAGAGCACCACTCATCGTCAGCCTTGATGGCCTATGGCGCATCATGGGCGAAACCTTCCAGCTAGCAACAGTGGAATCTGCCACCGGTGTTCAATCACCTTGGCGCATCTTACAGCCACCAACCGGCACAGGCAAAACCCAAGGCACCTGTGTCTACGCGACCATGCAAGTGGGCCTCAATCACGAGGCTGATGGCACCGCGCTAAGGCCCGTAGGTATCCTCATCGTTACGCGGCTGAAGGAGGAGGCCAACAAGATACGGGAAAACATTAACACCTTGGCAGGACGTGATGTGGCTGTGGTGCATCATTCCGACAGCTACGCTACGCCTGAGCAGCTACACGCGAGTGATGTTGTGGTTATCACCCACACGGCATTCATTAGAGCCAAGCGGGAGGCCAAGGGGCGCGATTGGAAAGCTTGGGACCGCTTGGTGTCTTGGCGTGGTGGGAACAGGCACCTCACTGTTATCGATGAAGCGCTGGCGAACGTGGTCGATGAAAGCAACGCAACCACCGAGAACCTAGGCTTTGTCATCAACCTCATTCCACCGGAATTGCGCTCCGCATTTCCACAGCAGGTTGGCGTTCTCGAACAGGTGCATCGCGTGCTTGTTGCCTTCGCCGACTCTGATGACCATGCCAGTCCCATGGCTCTGATCTGGGGAGAAGGGGGAGCGCCGGTTGCTGTAGACTTCGCCCCCTTCGTCTTGGCGATGAGCAAGCTGCCATACGATAAGATTGTGTACGCCAAGAGCAGCACCAAGGATCGAACCCAACTAGCCGAGCGTGTAGCTGACACCATCACCACGGTGCAGACGTGTCTTGAGCAGTTCGCCTATTACTCCCGGTCAGGTGATTGGCATTCGATCAACACAGCGTCCCTAGCCGTTCCCTTGGAGGCCCCCGGACCTGTGGTGCTGGACGCTACCGCCAGAGCTAACTTTCTCTGGGACCTATTTGAAGAGCACCACAGGCTGATTCCCGTCCCCAGCCATGCTCGGGACTACAGCAGCGTAACGCTTCACGTGGCTCGGGGCGGCGGCGTCGGAAAGAACACCATGACTGACAGGATCAATGAGCGCCTGCCCCGCATCAAGAAGGGTCTCGAAGAAGCCATAGGTCCAGAGCGCTCGGTGTTCCTATGCGTCCACAAGGATGTTGAGGCCGTCATCACGAAGAAGCCAAAGAACGGCGGCAAAGGCTGGGTTGAGAAATTGCCATTCAGGGAATGCTCCGTAGGGCACTGGGGGGCCGTAGACGGCCGGAATACGTGGCAGGACTGCGATACGGCGGTGATCCTTGGATTGCCCTATCTTCCTCAGACGTGGGCCACCAACATGTTCTGCGCGCTGCAAGGGGCACAGGATGACGAGTGGCTGCAATCACCGGAGTGGAAGCAATACAAGAACGTTCGGAAGACGATGGAACAACGTCAGATGTCCGTGTCGGTGATCCAAGCCGCCAACCGTATCCGCTGCCGACAGGTGATTGATGCTGAAGGCCACTGCCCTCCTGCTGATATCTTTATTGTACTGCCCAAGGATGCGTTGGGTGACGCGGTGCTCGACGACATCAAGGCCGATATGCCGGGGATCAAGGTGACAGACTGGGCCTTCGCTCTGGACGCCCCGAAGGAGAAGAAGCCCCGTGTCGGTAGCTCTCACGTCAGGCTCATCTCCTATATGGAGCAGCAGGACGCTGGCCCGGTGTCCTTGTCTATGATTCAGCGCGACCTACAGCTCAGCAGTGTTAAAAAGTTACGTGAAACACTGAACAACAGCGAGCACCCAACCACACAGGCTCTCCGGGAGATGAAAGTAAGCTACCTTCCCGGCGTCGGCCGGGGATCGAAAAGCTACCTTGTGAAGGCAGCATAGCCCCACAGACAAGACAATGGCCGCATCAGGTATCCCAGCTAAGGGAGCCGGGTGCGGCCTTTTTTTGCTTCAGAAGCAGGTCGTACTCGTGCCTATGCCGTTGGGCATCGTGTTGCAGTGGACCGTCGGCGACGGTGGCGGACTGATGCTTTGCAGCGCTGCCCCAGCCTGTTGCATCCCCCGTGCAGCGGCCTGAAGGCGTGCTTGGCGGTTAGCCTCCTCTACTGCCTCATGCTGCTGCTGTTGGATGTAGAGGTTCTCAAGGCACTTGCTGTATTCCGGCGTACCCCGCTGGTAGCCGAACGAAGCGCAATGCTTCTCACGTTCCACTTGGGCCGCTTGCTCGGCAGCGGCTTTCTGGGCTGCTCTCTCCTGTTGTGACTCACAGGCAGTGAGCAGCGCGCACGAGAGCATGAGTAGCAATATTGATTTGGTTCCCATGGCTGGCATGCTCAGGCGTGGTGAGCGGAATTAGCACTACTTTGGCAGATTGAGTTACAGCTTTTCACGGATTCGTTTTCGGCAGTATGGGCATCGCTGAGCTGACGGTCGAAGGATGAGATCGACGATGGCGTGGCGTACCGCGGCAAGCTTGGCTGCGGCGGCGGTCCGTTGATTCTTTTTTTCCGCCCCGCCTGAGCGAGGCGACGGTGTTGTAGTAAGCCGTAGGCGATCATGGTCATCGGCGCGTGACGATGCAGGCTTTGCCAGGACCGCCCCTCGAAGTGATCAAGCCCGAGCCTCTCGCCGGGAAGATGCTGCTGGCCCTTTTCCTTGATCCGTGAAGGTGTGCGCCTATCGATAGCTCACGTCGAGAGGCTCAGGGAACTTTGCACACGCACCTTTGTGATTCTGGACGGGTCTTCTAAGAAAAGGTAAAACTGTAGTGTGCTCCGCACATCACATAAATCAGGAGGGAGGTTGCAATGAAAACGATGCTTCTGCTTGCTGCTTCATCCGCATTTCTGTTGGGTGCTGCCGGACAACCTCACGCACAGGCATGCAAGCCCGAAAGCTTTACGTTCCAAGACATCGAGAAGATTAACTTTTCTCACGTAGCGCGGTTGTCCGGCTACTCCGTCATTGAAGAAAAGAAGGACGAACAGAAACATCAGAAGTTTGATGGCAGCGGCAAGATATATAATTCACCAGTGTCATTGAGCTATGATGACTCTAGGTCGCTTTCGACCTTTCTCCTGCAACAAAGTGGATTCGATTACCAGGACGACGTACGATTGTCGATCGTTAGAACTGCTTTGTCGAAGACAGGGGCGGCCATGTACAAAGACTGCCTTGCAGCGCAAGTGATCAAAGTCGAAATCCCTGATGCTGCTTATAGCCAAAAGGAGTTTCAGCTAACTGTGACTTGGGCTCCGACGGTTAAGGACCTGCCACCGGCCGTCGACTACGAACTTCGCATTCTCGGCGGAACGGCTGAGGGGTCGGAGATACGGACTGGTCACATCAAGGAGAAGGATGCGAAGTTTTTCAAGATCGAAAAACTGGACTCAGTTACACAAATCGATTTGATAGTCGGCGGCCAAAAGTATCCGAGCATTGTTATTCCACCGACACGGCCGGTGAAGTCGGTGCAGTTTTTCAAGCGGTTCGGCACCTACTCGCCGCCGCGACACGGCCCTGGCAACGAGTGCAGCGACCATGCGTATCTGGTTGCAGAGGATGGGTCAGTAGCTGGACCTGATACGAAAATCTGCCGACTATGCGTCATGCGTTCAGCGGATGGGCTTCTACTTGGGGACACCGCCGAGCTGGAAGGGCAATTGATTGACGCCTCATCCAAAACCCAAGACCCAGTAAAGTCGGGTCTCGAAATGTGCGCGACTTTCGTGGCAATGGGCCGCGGCAAAAACGGGCCTCGCACCGAAGTGCGAAATGGTCGGTTCTACGTTTACGAGGCCGTGGCTGCTCCCACACCGCCAGCACAACCACTGACCGTCCAAAACTTCCTTCCGATGCAATGAGGTCATCGGGCGCATCTAAGATGTATCTGTGTTGAACGGCCGGACACTCGAGCGGCATATCAGTGGGAAGGAAGCGGCTATTTAGATTTAAATTCCACACAACGTTTGAGTTCCGGCCAACAGATACAGCCGCTGCCACAGTCGTCAGTTAGTTTGCTGCGTGCCTTTGTGCACGTTGCGCACTGTGCAATTTCCGAGGAAGCAAGCGAGCTCAAACAATAAAGCAAATTGCGCACAAACCAAACCTGACGATCCGGTGCATGACCACCTCCGTCAACCGACCAACAAAGAAAATATCAGGATACACCCTTAGCGCTTTATGGATGCAGGGTTACGATGCAACACCGATGTCTAGGTTGGGTCAAACCGGCAATACTCTGATTGAGCAGAGAATTTCTGCTTAGACCCCAAGAGCCGACATCTGCACCTTTATGAGTACGCGGCCTAGCTAGTGCGCGGCAGTATTTGTCGTGATGCTAAACATCGGTATTCCTCTAATTTTCTTGTCCCGGTGAGCCCTTGTGCCCTTGCCGGTCGTTAGGTTGCCTTGGCGCCGCCTGTACGCTTTAGAACCCCCCAGCGGCTGGACACGTGACCTGTCCGGCGAGGGGTTACACGTTCAATCCAGCTTGTAGCGCGGGAATTTCTTGAGAGCTTCGGCCATGGCCACCGCAGTCGGCGGGCCATATTTCCGCCCCTCGGTCGCCTGCGTGTGCCCTGTGATGGCGTCGTTCATTTTTTCCGCCATCCCAATTTCATCACCGATCCTCTTGAAGAGGTGGCGCCAAGCATGGTTAGGGCTGAGTTCGGGATCATCAACACCCAATCCACGAACCCATGTTCCCAGGTGAGCGCGAGCAGTATCGGCGCGAGAACGCGATGGCTTCAAAGGGTCGTTGCTTTTCTTCTGGGGTGTCTTGTCATTGTAGAACAGCGCCCCCTTTCCAACCTGCTGCACCATCTCAATGAGGCCCTGAGCGATCAAGTGCTCGTGGATTGGCACAACGCGCGGTTTGCCCGTCTTGACCGTGCCCGCCTCGGGCGTCAGCTTCATCACATAGAAGCCATTGCGGTCTTCAATGTCGCCGCCCCGCAACTGAGTGATTTCACCTGACCGCGCGCCCGAGTACGCGCACAGCCACGGCACCCAACGGCGCGTCCTCTCGGTTGGCGTGACGGGCTTCTGATACGCAAGACTGGCTTTCAGGATGATGCTGGCCTCTGTGGTGGTGAAGCTGCGGCCGTCCTCGCGCGTCTGCACCTTGCGGGGAACGTCAACCTTGACTTCCTTGAAGGGATTTTGGCGAACGCGCTTGTGCTCGCGCGCCCAACTAAACACTCGACGCGAGGCTGAAAGCCAAATCTCCCGGACAGTGATCGCCGCACGCTTCTCTGTGATTAGACCACGCACCCACTTGCGCGCGGCGTCCTCGGTGATCCCATCCGCCCCCACCTCGGCAAACTCGCGTTGCATTTCGAGAAATACGGCTCGCCAGCGTGTCACCGTGTTAGGTGCGGGCGTTGTCGCAGTAACGAAAGCCTCGAACAATTCCCAGCAGCTCACGCCTGAGCCGCGCGCGGGTCCATCTCTGAATGGCGGGAAACCTTCAGGGGTATCATCGTGCGAGTAGTCGCCATTGGGCCGCCTTTCCAACACTGAAAGGGCGGGCAACAGGTTATCACTCACTGCGTCAACGAAGAGGGCATAGGCGGACGCGTTGAGCGCCAATCCCTCGCTGGCCAGAAACGTCGCTACGCGGGCCTCCTCTGCAACCTGCGGTCTTACCGCCTCACGGACTTCCGGCTCCTTGGCCCAATCCCATTGCGGGTCTGACCGAGAGTCCTCTTCGTAGCTGTCAGGGGCGTGCAGCCTGATCACCCACACGAAAATGTCGCTCAATTCCCGCCAGCGCTTCGCGGGACCTGGATCATCCTCGTGCTGCGCCACAAACCAATTATACCAACGACCGGCGAGGGCGATTGCGTTGACACGCGTGAGGGGCTGGCCTTCACCATTCCGCTGAGCACGCAGTGTGGCGATGCGGGTTTCAATCTCAGCTTCCCACTCCCCGAGGCGAGCCTTTGCTTCGTGCCGAGGCGTATCAGCAGGAAGCTTGAGATGAGCTTCACGCCTGACGCCGTAGAGCCGCGCGTACTCCTCCCGCACATCTTCGGGGACGCCTTTTCGAGCAAACCATCGACCGTCAGCAGCCCGACCTAAAGCGACCATCCGCAATGCCATTTGTAGCGCCTTTTGTATTTTAGGCGGCGCAAATAGGTTAGGTCTATCAGTAAGATGCCGGAGATGCAGGAGAATTCAACTGCATTGGTACAGTTGGGTGGGCTCGAACCACCGACCTCCTGTTCCACAGACAGGCGCTCTAACCAACTGAGCTACAACTGCATCCTCGGACGAGGCCGCGCAAAGGGGCCTCGCGAATGGGCCGGAAACTAGGTGCAACGCCCCGCTTTGGCAAGGCCGAACGCGGGACTTTCCCGCGTCCAAAGAGCTCCAAAGCTCTCTCAAAACAAAAGGCCCGGGCTCAGTTGCCCGGGCCTTTCTGCGGTTTTGCCTCGATCAGGCGGCCGGCTTGTAATATTTCGAGGCGCTGGCCTTGATCGGCTCGGCGGTCTGGTTGGCGACCTTCTGGCCGAGTTCGGTCAGTTCCTTGGCCTGGGCGCTGAAGGCCTCGAGGCTCTTGCGGGTCTGAGTGGTCCACAGTTCCAGAGCCTCGGAGGGCGTCTTGGCGCCGAGCAGTTCCTGGGCGAAATCGAGCGCCGAGGTGGTGTTGGCCTTCACGAACTCCATCACCTTGGCGGTATATTCGCTCGCGCCCTTGCTGGCGCTGGTGAACACCGCCTCAATGGTGCCGTTATGGGCCTCGGCGGCGTCCTTGAACTTGGCGTAGTTGTCGCGCGCCTGCGAAACGCCCTTTTCGGCGAACGCGCGCATCTGCTCGGGAACTTCGAACGGAATGATAGAAGCGGAAAACGGATCAGTCGAACTGGTCATCGCATGCATCCTTCACAACGGGGTAAAGTCCGGTGACCCCATTGCGAACGCCGCAGCCCGCAAGGACCGAGAACGGTCGAATTGGATCACGCTGCCTAGTTCCTAGTTCACGGAATGCCCTGTCCCTGGGCAGGACAAGTTAAACCTCTTTATCATGTCAATTTTGTGCAACGCAATGTTAAATCAATGCGATGCCGCATTTGTCAGCCCAAGGGGTTTTTGACTGGCGGTAAATGCCGGGCCCTCACGGTTTCGGCTTGATCGCGTCCATCGCGGCGCGGCTGACGATCTGGCCCATTTCGCTCGCCTGCTGCGCCAGCGCGCGCATCTGGGCCTGCACATATTCGCCGTGCAGCCGCATCACTTCGCTGACGTCCTTGGCCTTCACGAGAGATTCCGCATAGTCCAGCGACGCCTTGACGTTGTTTTCGGCGTAAGTGAGCGCCTTGCTCGAAATGTCCTTGGCGCCGGCGCGAACCGTGGCGCTGCGCTCCTCCAGCGAGCCTGCGGTCTCCTGTGCGTTGGCCAGAAACTTCTCGAAGGTCTTGCGGGCCTGCTCGAAGCTCGCCTCGGCCATCGATCGCACGTCCTTCGGAATCTCGAAACGGTCCGGCGCATCGTTGCTCATGGTCCACTCCTTGTTCTCTGCCAGGCCTTTTTGGCCCTTTCCTTCCCCGCTCGGGTCGCACCAGCCTACCGTTAAAAGACCTCGCCCGAATGACGGAAGCTTTTTTGCGGTCGTGAACTTTTGACGCAGGTTTACAAGGTACAACGCCAAAGCAGGCTTGATCGTTCGGGCGAGTTAACGTTATCGCGGCTAGGATCGTCGGTCGTTTGGCGAGGCCGTGGACCTGCCGCGTCGCACTTGCGATACTAACGGTCTGTTAAGGCTGTCGTCGTTTGGCCGCCGATTTCTTTCAGCCATCGGCGAGCGAGAAGCGAAACCGTGCGGTCAAGTTGTCGCGATGAATAGTGCGGAATTCCAGTTGCAGGGCCTCGGCGATCCCAGGCTGGCCGTGCATGCAACGAGCCCCCTGCCCACCTGGCTGTGGTCGATCGACGGCAAGCGGGTGTTGTGGGCCAATCCGGTCGGCGCGCAATCGTTCGGCGCCGGGAACGGCACGGCACTTGTGGGAAAGGTGTTCGGGCCGGCCGACCAGCATCGGCGGCAGGTCGCGCAGCTCGCCGGCCGCCTGCCGCAAAATGGCGCGGTGCGGCTGGAGCGGCTGCGCGGCTTCGGCGCACCGCTTGGCATGCTCGCGACCTGCGCCTGCTCGCGGCTCGAATTCGCCGATGGCCGGCATGCCGTCCTGATCGCCGCCGCGAGCGGCGCGACCGATCGCACGATGCCCCTGCTCGAGCGGCTCTCCCGCCTGGTCCGGGACGTCAAGATACCGATCGCCGCGTTCACGCGCGACGGCATGTTCGTCGGCGCCAGCGACGCCGCCCGGGCGATGCTCGGCTTCCGAAATCTCACCGAGGCCGGCCTTGATGCCGCGCGCGAAGACGCGCTCCGGCAGGGCCGGGTCGAAACCTCCTTCCGCATCGGCCACATGGTGCTGCAGCGCGTCGGCAGCGGCGCGGATGTCGGCCTCATCGCGCTGCTGATGCCCGCGGTCACAGAGAGCGAGGTCGCACCTTCTCCGCCGGAAACCGCGACCGGCCCGGCGGCCAGGCAGCCGTTCTACGAGCAGCCCGCTTTGTCAGGGGAAGCGCCCGCCGAATTCGCGCTGTTCGACCCGCTGGATACGGACCCCGAGGAAGCCGAGCCCTCGCCCTTCATCGCGCCGGTCGCCGACGAGCCGTCGGCGCCGGTCGCAACGCCCTTGTCCTACACGACGCCGGATGGACGCACGCCGGCCGGCGCGTCCGAAAAGACGCCGTCATGGCATGACGAGCCGCTGCCGAATACGCGCCGCACCCCGCTGCGCTTCATGTGGCAGATGGACCGCGAAGGCCGCTTCTCGCTCGGCTCGGACGAGTTCACCCGGCTGATCGGCGTGCAGGCCGCGGCCGGCTTCGGCCGGCTGTGGAGCGACATCGCCGACAGGTTCGGCCTCGATCCCGAAGGCCTGATAATGAAGGCCTTTGCCACCCAGGACACGTGGAGCGGCATCACGCTGAACTGGCCGGTCGATGGCGGCGGCCGGCTCAGGATCGAATTGTCGGGCCTGCCGATCTTCGACCGCGCGCGCAATTTCGCCGGCTATCGCGGCTTTGGCGTCTGCCGCGATTTCGACGGTCTGGCGCGGCTGGAGGCGCTGCGCCGCTACGAATTTTTCAGTGGACCGCCGGCCCAGCCACTGTCCGCCGACACAATTCCGGCCGAGCCTGAACGATCCGAGGTGCGAGAGGCGCCGCGCCCCGAGGTCTCATCCGGCGCGGCGCCGCCGACAGAGCCCGCTGCGGCAACTGCAACCAGTGCCGAACTGCCCGAGCCGAACGCGTCCGAGATTTCACAACAGAGCGATTTGGAAACGATTTTGGATACGCCCAAGGACATCTCAACGGAAACGTCGGTGGAGGCGCCCGGCAACGTGCTGCCATTCCGTCCGCCCGGCGAACCGAAGCCGCCGTCGCTGACGCCGGTCGAGAACAACGCCTTCAACGAACTGGCGCGGCAATTATCGGCACGGCTCGAAAGCCAGCTCGCGGCAGCGCCGACGCCATCGGCCACCGAAGAGCCGATCGCCGAAGCGCCGCCACCGCCTGCGGAAGTGCACGAACCCGCCTTCGAGGCCCCGGGCGCGGAGCAGCCCGCGACTGTCGCGCCGGCGACTGTCGCGCCGGAATGGCTGAGCGAGCCCGAGCCGGCACCGCGCGGCGAAGCCAGGCGCGACCGCGCGCTGCTCGACCTCATGCCGACCGGTGTCCTGATCTACCGGCTCGACCGCCTGCTCTATGCCAACCCCGCTTTCCTTGAGCGGATGGGATATGAGAGCGTGCGCGCGCTTGAGGATGCCGGCGGACTGGATGCGCTTTATGTCGAGCCCGGCGTCTCGGCCACCAGCAGCACCTCCGACTCTGGCACGCCGGTGCGGATCGCAGCAGCCCCGCCGCATGGCGATGCCGGCCATCCGAGCGCCGAGGCGCACCTTCACACGATCTCCTGGGACGGCGATTCCGCGCTCGCCTTGATCTTCGCCGAGCGGCGCGATGAGGGCGCGGCCATTGCGGCAGCGATGGCGGCGGAGCCGCTTCCGCCTGACGTACCGCCGGGGACAGGACTGGCCGATGCCGAGGAGCTCGGCGCCATCCTCGACACCGCGGCCGAGGGTGTCGTGATGTTCGATGCCGAGGGCAACATCAATTCCTGCAACCGCAGCGCCGAGGCGCTGTTCGGCTATGACGGCGACGAGCTCGTGCAGCGCAACCTCGCCGATCTCTTTGCGCCCGAAAGCCAGCGCGTCATGCTCGACTATCTTGAGAGCATCAAGGGCGAAGGTGTCGCGAGCCTGCTCGACCACGGCCGCGAGGGGCTCGGGCGCGTGCGCCAGGGCGGCCTCGTGCCGCTGTCGATCACCATGGGCCGCACCCGCGCCGACGGGCCAAACTTCTTTGCAGTGTTCCGCGATCTGTCGCAGGCCAAGAAGAGCGAGAGCGAGCTGCGCGAGGCCAAGCGCCTCGCCGAGCGCGCGGCGATCGCGAAGGCCGACATGCTGGCGCGGATCAGCCACGAAGTGCGCACGCCGTTGAACGCCATCATCGGCTTTGCCGAAGTGATGATCGGCGAGCGTTTCGGCACACTCGGCAACGAGCGCTATCTCGAATACATGAAGGACATCCGCGCCTCCGGCGAGCACGTGCTGGCGATCATCAACGATCTGCTCGACCTTTCGCGAATCGAGACCGGCAAGCTCGATCTCGCCCTCACCGACCAGAACCTGAATGAGATGGTCGAAAGCTGCGTCGCGGTGATGCAGCCGCAGGCCAACCGCGAGCGCATCATCATCCGCACCTCGCTTGCGCATATGCTGCCGCCGGTGCTGGCGGATGCGCGCGCGCTGCGCCAGATCACGCTCAATCTGATCGGCAACTCGATCCATCTCGCCAATGCGGGCGGCCAGGTCATCGTCTCGACCGCATTGTCCGATTTCGGCGAGGTGATGCTGCGCGTCCGCGACACCGGACAGAGCCTCAACGACAACGAGGTCGCCGCAGCCCTCGAACCGTTCCGCACGCCGGCGCCGTCGGACCAGACCACCGAGGGCTCCGCCGTCAGCCTGTCGCTGACGAAGGCCTTGGTCGAGGCAAACCGCGCCAGATTCCACATCAAGACCGGGGGCCGCTCCGGCACCCTGATCGAAGTGGCGTTCCCCCACGCCACCGCGCGGGCGTGAGCACGATCCCGTAGCCCGGGTGAAGCCCAGCGCAACCCGGGACAGGCGCATCCGCGTTCGCGAGCGGCCCTGGTTACGTTGCGCTGCACCCCGCCCACGGCGCTGCGGGGATGTGTCGCGTTCGCGGGATGCGACACGGCACAATTATTGCTCGATTTTCCCGACGTGAATGCATCGGCGCCTGACGCGCCCAATTCCTGAGCAATTGATTTCACCCCATCGGATCCTGATCGAGGTCCCATGCGCTGCCTGGTCGTTGCCGATCTGCATTATTCATTGCCGCAGTTCGACTGGCTGCTCGCGGCGGCGCCGCAATTCGACCTGGTGATCTTTGCCGGCGATGCGCTCGACATCTCATCGATCGTCGATTTCCGCGCCCAGATCGTCGTGGTGAAGAAATATCTTTCGCTGCTCGCAGCCCGCACCCGCGTCATCCTCTGCTCCGGCAATCACGATCTCGACGAACGCAATCCCGACGGCGAGAAGATCGCGCGCTGGGTCTCTGACGTCAGGGAGCTCGGGATCGCCGGCGACGGCGACAATCTGACGATCGGCGATACGCTGTTCACGGTGTGCCCGTGGTGGGACGGCCCAAAGGTGAAGGAGCGGCTCGACGCGCAGCTTCGTAACGCCGCCGTCAACCGGCCCGCGAATTGGATCTGGGTGCATCACGCGCCGCCCGCAAACTCGCCGACGAGCTGGGGCGGCAAGCGCTTCTTCGGCGATGTCGAGCTGGTGCAATGGATCGAGCGCCATCAGCCGTCCATGGTGATATCAGGCCATGTGCACCAGTCGCCGTTCATTCCTGATGGCTCGTGGTTCGATCGGTTAGGCGCGACCTGGGTGTTCAACACCGGCCGCATGCCCGGCCGTCCGCCGACTTGTATCGTACTTGATATCGACCAAGGCAGCGCGTTCTGGCTGGCACCGGGCGAGGAGCAGACCATCGATCTCAACGCATCGCTGCAGCCGGCCGCCCGGATCGAGAACCCGCCGCCCTGGCTCACATCCTTGGGTCTGATTGCCGATCCGATCCTGGCGCGACCTGCATCGGCGGCAGGTTGATCATGCTCTGCAGGATCTCGCCGACCATCGCCAGATGCGTGCCATGGTCGGCATATTGGTGCATGAGATCGGCGAGATAGGTGGTGGCGACGTTGAGCCGTTGTGCGAGCAGCCGGGCCAGCAGCAGCGCCACTTCCGGCTGCTCGCGCAGGAAGGCCGCCGCATCATCGAATTCATAGACCAGCGAGTCGGATGCAGCGCGCACCGTTGCGGTGTGCGGCTGATCGAGCAGCACACTCATCTCACCGAGCACGGCGCCGGGCTCAGCGAGCACCGCGACCACGGCATCGCCCTTGATCACCTCCAGCCGCCCTTCGATCAGCACGAACAGATGCCCGGTCTTGCCGCCCTCATGGATGATGAGCGCGCCGGACGGCACCTGCCGCCGAACTGCCCCGCCGCAATGATCCAGGATCGCCCGCATCCGAACCCCACCTCCCGCAAGGAAGACTAGGCGCAGACTTCCCCGAGGGGAAACGCATTAGCTGGGCGCGCTGCCCAAATTGTCGGCACTTCGGGGGACGCCGCAGGACGACACATCAATCGATCCCCTTGCGCGCGGCATCGACCGCGCCGGCCAAGAGTTCGAGCGCCTTCACGCGGCGCCGCCGTGCCAATCGCTCCTCACCGACCTTCCGCTCGTGCTCGCCGGCGATGAAGGCCTGGATGTCCGGCAACGTGCGTATCGCGCCGCGGCTGCCCCATTGGCCGTCTGGTATCTCGGTGGGAAATACCCAGACGCGCTGCGCGACGTCCTCGAACGTGCCGCCGTCGGCGCGCACCACGGCGTCGGTGACGTCCTTCACCAAGGCCCTGCGCGAAGCTTCCGTGTACTGCCCTTCGGGCACCGTCGGGACGATACGGTATCGCGGCGAGGCCGAGTGTTGGCCCGCGACATAGACGGCGGCCGGCCGATGCAGGTACACGACCGTCACGCTTTGGGCGACCTCATTGGTGGGGTCGAATCCCTCGTGCCCGATCAGGAGATCGCCGAGTTCCTTGATCAGCCGCGCTTCGGCTTCCGGTTTCAGCGCGCCCTCCGGAATGGTGACATCGATCATCGGCATAAAGACCTCCTGTGCTCGTTCGCAAGCCGAGGTCTAGATGCTGAGCGGTTCTGCCGAGAGTGGCAGTATCGCCATCTTTCGAGGAAATTCGGACAGGCGCGGCTACGCAGCCGGCGCAGCGCGGGCGTTACGCCGCGCGAAACGGCGTTGATATTCGCGAGGCGAAAGCCCGGTTTCGCGCTTGAACAGGCGACGGAAGGTGGAGAGATCGTTGTAGCCGACACGGGCGCTGACCGCATCGACGCTCAAGCCTTTGGTTTCGAGCAGCCGCTTTGCCACGTCGACGCGCAGCGCCTGCAGGTAATGGAGCGGCGCCTCGCCGGTCGCGAGCTTGAAGCGGCGATTGAGCGTGCGCTCGCTGACCGCAAGATGCTGGGCGAGTTCGGCGAGGCTGAACCCATGTTGCAGTGACTTTTCCATCCAGCGCTGCGCCCGTGCCACCAACGCGTCCGAATGCTGCGGCGCGCTCGGCATGCTGGCGTAGGAGGTCTGCGAGACGCGGTTTGAGTCGATCAGCATCAACTTGCCGGTTTCGGCCGCCACTTCGAGGCCAGCAAATTTCTCAACCAGGCGAAGCGCCAGATTGAGCGACGTCGTCACCGCGGCGGAGCAGACGATGCGGTTCTGCTCGGTCAGGATTTCCGAGACCCGGAGGTCCACTTCGGGGTAACGTTTGGCGAATGCCTTCGCCTTCGCCCAATGCGTCGTGGCAACGCCACCGTCGAGCAGGCCGGCCTCGGCGAGAATGAAACTGCCGGTACAGTAGGAGGCGAGCAGCGCGCCGCGCGCGTGCTGGCGGCGCAGCGCAGTGAGCAGCGGTTCGACAATGTCGATTCTTTCGAAGAAGCGCTCGATGTTGACAACGAAGGGTCCCGGCACGACCACCGCATCCACGGCGGCACGTGCGCTGATCGGCCCGTCGACCTCGATGACTTGGCCCGAAGCGGTCTCGACCGGCTTGCCGTCCAGCGACTCGACCCGCCATTGCAGCAGCGGCGCTCTTGCCCCGCGATGGTGAGGCCGTTCTGCCCATACCGCATTGGCCGCTGTGAAGACGTCGATCGCTCCCGCCACGCCGGAGGCGAGGATGCCGTCATAGACCCAGATCCGGACGAGCGGCATGGTCTCCTGTCCGATTTTGCTCATGAGGGGGCGATACTGCCATCCCGCGTTCTGACGAACAAGGCGAACAACAAGGCCTGGAGGAAAATGCCCGGCCCCGACGACACTCCGCAGAGTCGTGGAATCCAAATTTGGAATCGCTCTAAGTCGTTACGCTGGAATCACTCTAAATCAGGCCGTTCGCGACATCGGGTCGCGGACATCTTGGCGTCGCCTGCGCTAGGCACTCCGGTACCGCGTGACATCCTGCCGGAGCAGCCTCATGATCAACTTTCGCGTCCTCGCCGCGTCAGCGGCGGCGCTGTGCCTGACTTTGCCCGCCGTCTCGGCCGCATCGGCCGACAATGGCGAAGTCAACGTTTACACCTATCGCGAGACCAAGCTGATCCAGCCGCTGTTCGATGCCTTCACCAAGGACACCGGCATCAAGGTCAATGTCGTCTCGGCGAGTTCGGGGCTGGAGCAGCGCATCAAGGCGGAGGGCGCCAACAGCCCGGCCGATGTGCTCTTGACGGTTGATATCGGCCGCATCGACGAAGCGGTACAGGCCGGCGTGACCCAGCCGATCAAGTCGGAGGTGGTTGAGAAGATCGTCCCGGCGCAATATCGCGATCCGGACGGGCATTGGGCCGGCATCTCCATGCGCGCTCGCGTGATCTATGCCTCCAGGGACCGCGTCAAGCAGGACAAGATCACCTATGAGGAGCTCGCCGACCCCAAGTGGAAAGGCAAGATCTGCATCCGCTCCGGCCAGCACATCTACAACAATGCGCTGTTCGCGGCCTACGTGGCCAAGCACGGCGAGGCCAAGGCCGAGGAATGGCTGCGTGGCGTCAAGGCCAATCTGGCGCAAAAGCCGTCGGGCGGCGATCGCGAAGCCGCGCGCGACGTCGCCGCGGGCAAATGCGACATCGGCATCGGCAACACCTATTACTGGGCGCTGATGATGAACAACGATCCCGACAAGAAGCCGTGGGCGGAGGCGACCCGCGTCCTCCTGCCGACCTTCGAGGGCGGCGGCACCCACGTCAATCTGTCCGGCGTGCTGCTTGCCAAGCATGCGCCCAACAAGGCCAACGCCGTGAAGCTGATCGAATGGCTCGCCGGCGAACAGGCGCAGCAGCTGTATGCCGACCAGAACTACGAATATCCGGTTCGTACGGGCGTCGCCGTCAATTCCACCATCGCGGGGTATGGCACGCTGAATGCAGACAGCCTGCCGATCTCGAAGATCGCCGCGAGCCGCAAGGCGGCGGCAACGCTGGTGGACAAGGTCGGCTTTGACAACTGACCTCTCTGCTTCGCCCCCTCCCCCGCCTGCGGGGGAGGGCCGGGGCGGTGGTGCTTCCGCGATTCACACTCCCCCAGTGGAGAGAGCCTCCACCCGCCGCGCTCTACGAGCACGGCGACCTCCCCCGCAAGCGGGAGAGGTGAAGGGAAGCAGCCGGTCCGGACAATCACCTCGACGACGCGTCTACGCCGGGCGAATCGCCGCGGCGATCGCGGTGGCGACTGCGGCGCTTGTCGCCGCGCCCGTCATCTCGATCGTTTCGCTTTCCATGCAGCCGGCGCCGGAAGTGTGGCACGACCTGATCAACTACGTGCTGCCCGTGGCGATGATCGACACCGCGCTTCTGCTCGCCGGTGTCGGTGCGCTGACGCTTC
Source organism: Bradyrhizobium sp. Crot121 (assembly GCF_059512385.1). Lineage (NCBI taxonomy): Bacteria > Pseudomonadati > Pseudomonadota > Alphaproteobacteria > Hyphomicrobiales > Nitrobacteraceae > Bradyrhizobium > Bradyrhizobium sp. Crot121. The sequence goes on from NZ_JCAMOR010000012.1 coordinate 146,413, forward strand.
TGCTCGGTGCCGGCACGGCGTGGCTGATCTCGCGCTATGATTTCCGCGGCCGCCGCACGCTGCTGTGGTTGATGCCGCTGCCGCTGGCGGTCCCGACCTATCTCGCGGCCTATGTCTACGCCGATTTGTTCGAGCCGCTCGGCCTTGTCCATCGCACGCTCGCGATCTGGCTGCCGCTCCGTGACGCCGTGGGCTGGCTGCCCAATCTGCGATCCCTGCCCGGTGCGATTGTCGTGATCGGACTGGTGCTCTACCCCTACGTCTATCTGTCGGCGCGGGCGATGTTCCAGTTTCAGACGGCAGAATTCGCGGAGGTCGCGAAGACGCTCGGCGCCGGCAAATGGACCGTGTTCTGGCGCGTCTCGCTGCCGATGGCGCGGCCGGCGCTTGCGGTCGGCGTGGCGCTTGTGTCGCTGGAGACGTTGAACGATATCGGCGCCAGCGAATATCTCGGCATCCGCACGCTGACGGTTTCGATCTTCACGACCTGGCTCAACCGCGGCAGCCTCGCCGGTGCTTCGCAGCTCGCCTGCCTGATGCTCGCCATCGTCGCCGGGCTCGTCCTCATGGAGCGCTACGGCCGCCGCAATACCAATGCCGAACTCGCCGCCGAAAGCCCGCGGGTCACGCCGCGAACACCGCTGGTCGGCGCTCGAGCGTGGTCGGTATTCGCAACATGCCTGCTGCCGGTGCTGATCGGCTTCGTCGTGCCGCTGCTCTATCTCGTGCATCAAAGCGCCAGGCGCGGGCTGCTCGCCAATTTCGATGCGTCGCTGTGGCGCCACGCGTTCCACTCGGTCGCGTTTGCAACCCTGGCCACGCTGCTGGCGCTGCTGCTCGGGTTCTCCACCATCATCGCCCATCGCTGGCGGCCAAGTCCGTTGCAGCATATCGCGATGAACATCTCGCAGGCCGGCTACGCGTTGCCCGGCCTCGTGATCGCGCTTGGCCTGCTCGCGCCGGTGCTGGCCGTCGACAACGCCCTGAACGCGCTCGCCGGGTGGACCGGAGGATCGCTGCCGGGATTGATCCTGATGGGCTCGGGCTCAGCCGTGGTGATGGCCTACGCGATCCGCTTCCTGGCGGTGCCGACCGGCTTGATCAAAGCCGGCTTCGAGCAAATCCCACGCGATTATGACGAGAGCGCGCGCGCCGTCGGCGCCGGTCAGGCCACGATTCTGCACCGGATCCACCTGCCGCTGTTGAAGCCCGCCCTGTTCGGCGCCGCCATCATCGTGTTCGTCGATTGCCTGAAGGAGTTGCCAGCAACGCTTCTGCTGCGCCCGCTGAATGTCGAGACGCTGTCGACCTCGATCTACCAGTACGCCAGCCGCGGCAGCTTCGAGGAAGGCGCACTCGCAGCGCTCCTGATCATCGCCGCCAGCATCGGGCCGGTGGCGTGGCTGACACGCTTCTCCGACGTGCCCAACGGCCCGGCGTAGTCGCGCGGCGCACTCCGCTCTCGCCGTCATTCCGGGGCGCGCGTAGCGCGAGCTACGATGTGCAATTGCACATCAGAGAATCCATCGGGCCGCATGCGCAGGCGGAGAAATGGATTCCGGGCTCGTCCTTCGGAAGCCCCGGAATGACGGCGGAGAAAAATTCGCGAGCAATTTCAAACTGATTTGCCCCGTCCACCCCTCACGCAAAAAACATTCCGCTTCCGTCGTCGGGCAAATCAGTGATTTAACTCCGCGCGTCTCACCCAGATGAGGGGCGGCTCGCGATCGTCACGAACGTTGCGGTGAGATGCGGTGGACGTGAAGCGTGTGACTGACGAGCACACACATCACGGACGGCGAAGTCGTGTGGTCCTGGCGCCCCGACGCTGGCGCTAAGCTTCTTACGAAGTGACGGTGGCAAGAAAGCCCGGTCACCGGCTATCTAATGCACACATCTTTGTTGCGAAGATCGGCGAAGACTGATTCCCTGGCGGGAGGCGGTCTTGTGGAGAGCGGTCGTATGTCGATGGAGGTGGGGCTGGGGCGATTTGGCGATCGTCGCCTGGAAAAA
>NZ_JCAMOR010000013.1:0-144784 GCF_059512385.1 Bradyrhizobium sp. Crot121
GCCGCAACGACCCGCTTCCTCAAATCCAAAGAGTAAGGCTTGCCCATCCATGCCGGCCTCCAGCCCAGCCAGCATGGTGAATCAGAAACCGCCTGATTTGGGAATCCCAAATCGATTCAAGCTAACTTCATTCCGCTTTAGTCCGCTTGGCCCATCAGCGAAGTGGTGGCACCTGTAATTGAGGTCCGCTTTGCGGGGCAATAGCGGACCAGATTTGCTCGTGCTGAGTTTTTCTCATTTTGACCCGGTGCAGACCTCAAACGGCGCTTCCCGACCTTCAGATTGCCAATTCGATAGAGTTTTAGGCCCTAACAGTCATCAAGTGTTAGTGTGTTTTCTTGCACTACTATGCGTCAGCCTTTCCCCCTATAGAGGTGACGCCGTGAGATTTATAAGATCGACGATCCCCGTCCCGATTTTGTTCGCATTCATTGGCATCATGATTTTTGGCCTGTCCGACGCACTAACCGGTAGGCTCTTGAGCCAGCTCATTTCTGACGTTGCAGTAGCCGCTCTATTATCGGCTCTCTGGGGCGCGGTGATGGGTTATTTGCTCGGCTGGCATGTGGTGAGAAAAAGTGGGCTCCCACCCAGCGCGACGCCATATGACGTAGATGCTGCCTTTATCGCGAAGAAGCAAAATACCCCTAGGTAGTAAAGGCAAGCAGCGCCTCGCGCGTAGCAACAAGCACCGAGTTTCCGCTCTTGGCCCTTCTGAGACATGCGGGTTTGGCCGAATGTCCGGTTTGCTCCGGAAGCTACCCTCTACGTGAGATGTCGTTTTCACCCGACCCAGACATCAGGCGATTTTCCGTCTTGTGCCGCTATAGGAGGGATATTGTTGTAAGAGTCGAAAATCGAATAACCCTCTTGCGATGGGTGATCTCTGGACTTCTCTGCTTCTGCGTAGCTTTTCATTGCCACTACGGACGTCCGTGATGAAACGTTCCTCGCGTCGCCCCGCGTAAAATGCATCAGCGATTTCTAAGAAGACATCCGTTGAAAATTGCGCCGCGATCTAACTTCGGTGGTTCACTCGAAGGAAAACGACCGCGGGTGGAACTTTCGGTTTCGCTCCGAGTCATCTTTGTGACGGGGTGCGGCCCGCCCGCGGAGGAGGGAAGCCAAGGGAGTGATCATGCCAAAGTCCCGCCTTGGAATGGCTGCGGCTGGCCTTGCCCTGGTCGTTCTAGGAGCGCTGCCGAATGCGGCGGAGGCGGGCTTGCGCCTGCGCGTTGGCGGCCCCGTCGGTGTCGCGCGCTTCGCGATGGCCGGCATGCTGTCGGTCGCAGGTCTCCGTCACGCACGTATGGCGGCGCGCCACGGCCGCGTCCGAATGGCTGCCTTAAGACCGCAAGATCTTCGCCCCGCCGCCGAGTCGACCCGCCCGAGCGAGCGCGCGCAGCTCACCGCCATCGCGGCGCTGGCCGGCTGGCAGGGCGGCCGAGCTGCGCAAGGCTGGTGGCAGCACGCCGACGGTTCGTACGGCTGGGTCGGTCCGCTGTTCTGGCCGTTCGCCTATAGCGATCTCTATGACTACGCGCTTCTCAGTGATGGCAGCGGCTTCTGGGGCTATGGCTACGGCGATCTCTACGCTGCGATCTTCTCGCCTTACGCTGCGAGCGATCTCTCAGCGTTTGCGGCCGAGCGCCCCGCCGGGAGGCGGCATCGCAAAGCGCCCTCCGTGCAGGAGGAGCTCTGTGGCGGCGACACCGCCGAGACGACCGGCCTTCCCCTCGAACGGATCGGCCGGGTGGTCGCGGCGAACGAGGCGCAACGCACAGCCTTCGACGAGCTCGCAAGCGCCTGGACTTCCGCCGGCGACACCATCCGCGCCTCTTGTCCAGCACAGGCCGCAACTACCGCGCTCGAACGGCTCGCGGCCATGCAGAGCCGCGTCAACGCGATGCTGAGCGCAGTTGAGGCCGTTCAGCCGCCATTCCAAAAATTCTACGATCTCCTGAGCGATGAGCAGAAGGCGCGGCTCAACGCGCCCCAACGCGACCGCCGCGCTAACGCTGAGGTCGCGAAGCTGAAGGAGATGCAGGACGCCGCCTGCCAGGCGAGCCGCGAACCGCAGGACGAGCAACAGGCCGAAAAGCAATACCGCCAGCTCGTCGCCCAGCAATGGCCCATCGACGACATCGCTGCCACCTTAAAATTGAACGATACCGAGCGCGCCGCCCTCGAATTGGTGCAGGACACCACGATGTCCACGATGGAAGCCTTAAGCGCATGCCCGCCAAAGGACGCGCTCACCCCGCCGGCCCGCCTTAAGGCCGCAAAGGCGCGGTTGGAAGCGATGCGAGAGGCGATCGGAAGCGTGAACGACGCGGTCGACGATTTCTATTGGTACCTCAGTGACGAGCAGAAGACGCAATTCGAGGGGCTCGGGCCGAAGAAGCGGGGGATGTGATTCTTCCATCCCCAAGCGGCGCTGATCGGCTAAGGCAGCATTTCGCATCCCCTGTCGCATTTGCGAGCAATTCGCTGGCACTTTCTGCTGGTGAAGAAGCTTGGTGGGTTGGTCGCGGTTATCATCGGATGCCTGCTGACGGCAGTTGGCGTGACGTTCGAATCCACCAGCACGACGACTGTCGGCGTTCTGTTTCTTGTGCTTGGCGCCGTCCTGCTCACGCTCAAGATCATCAGACGAAATCAAGGAAGCCCGCTCGGATAGCTGGCTTGCGGTTGGCGTTGACAATGAGGATGTGCCCGCTGCGATAGCGGTGCACTTCGTTCGCCAATTCGAACAATGGGCGGTTGTTGACGATCAACAGTCCGCGTCACCAGGCGCTTGCCTCCGCACACGCGCCCGTGACCGCTGCGCAATCGCGTCGATGACCGCAATGCCTCCGTATGGAATGGAAGACACTCCGACGACTGTTCTCGCAGGGCGGGGCTGTACGAAGCGCTTTTCGAATTGCGCATTGGCAATGGAGCGCAGTCGCATGTCCGAAAGGAAATAGGTTACCTTGGTCACGGCAGCGAGGTCGAGCCCGATGGTCCCGAGGCGGCGCTCGACCTCGTTCAGCGCTGTGTCCAGGGCCGCCTCGTCACCCTCGACCGGCAGATGGGTAGCGTAATCGATGGTGGTAGCGCCCGAGACATAGGCGACACCATCCTTTTCGTAAACGAGACTGTAGGGATGCTCGGCGTCGGTCACTGATCTCTCCCGTCCTTCCAATCGGCGGCCGCGCCCCTGTGCGACACCCTGTCACCAAGGGACGGCCACCACACTACACCTTCGTGAACGAGCCGTCGAAGACGTCTGCGATGACGAATGGCGTGTTCAAGAACCCGTTCATCTTGAGCAATGCCTGTGTCGTGTCGAACTCGGCTGACGTGATCTTCCCGGTTTCAGACACGGCGGGATGGATCCGCTTCACGGAGTCCAGCAGTACGGCCTCGCCGAGACTTCCCAGCGCGGGCATCAAAGCCGCGACCACTGCTTCGGGAGCCGAGGTGCGAATGAAGTCCGAGGCCTTCTGGTAGGCGGTGACAGCTGCCTTTATCGTCGGGCGATTGGCCGCCAGATAATCCGGCGTCGTCCACAATCCTTCCATCATGAAGTTGGCGAGCTTTGGGTCCTCGCCGCGCGCATTGTTGATGAAGGAAATTGCTTTGCCTTCCCGGATCAGTTTTTCGCCGATCGGCATCGAGATGTAGATGAGATCGACAGCGCCGTTCTCGAGCGCCGCTGCCAGTGCCGGCGGCCCGCCGACTGCAACGATCTGCGCATCCTTGTCCGGATTGAGCCCCACAGACACAAGGTTGAACCGGGCAAGCTGCCAGGTCAGCGCACCGGGCCGCGTCACGCCGATCTTCATGCCTTTCATCCGGCCAAGCTTGTCCGCCAGCGGCATGGCTTCCGTAACGCCATATTTGGCCGCTGCCGTCTTGCTGATCGTCGCGTTGACGATCGAGCGATTGAGCAGGCTGAGCACACAGGTCAGCTTCTGTCCCTGCTGGAGCGCAGGAAGGATCTGGGCGCCGTCATTTACGGTCATCTCGGCGCGCCCGCCGAGCACGAGCTGAACGTCAGGGCCGCCGCCGCCGGTGTCGATGATCTGGGCAGTCAGCCCGGCCTGATTAAAGTAACCGTTCTGATTGGCGATGTAGCTTTGCATATAGGCCAGCGACGTCACGGCGTGGGTGATGCGCAGCGGCTTGCCGCCTGCTTGCGCGAGAACGATGGAGGGCTGGAGAGCCGCGGTGGCCATAGCGCCGCCAAAACCGGAAACGAAGGCACGACGAGAGATCATGGAAGTCTCCTATGCGTTGGATATCGTTCTTACTGTGTCTGGGTCGTTGTGAAGCGTGAGCTCGGCTGCCAGCGCAGCAGGCGGCGCTCCATGACGGCGAGCAGCGCGTTCATCGTCACAACGATGAACATCATGACGATGAGGCCAGCCATGGTCCCGGTGGTGTTGTAGAGACTGGTCTCCATCTGTATCTTCCAGCCGAGGCCCGCCGAGGATGCCACGAACTCGCCGATGATGGCGCCGATCAGCGCGTAGGGGATCGATAGCTTGATGCCGAGGAAGATGTGCGGGAGCGATGCCGGCAGGATCACTTTCCGGAACAGTTCGCTGGAATTGGCGCCCATGACAAAAGCGAGGTCAGTGAAGCGCCGATCGACACTCTTAATGCCCGCATAGGTGTTGTAGAAGATCACGAAGAATACCAGTGTGAAGACCAGAATGATCTTCGGCAGCATGTCGATGCCGAACCAGACGACGAACAGCGGCGCGAGCGCGACGCGCGGAATGCCGTTGATGGCGACGAGAAAGGGATCGAGGACGTCGGACAGAAATTGCGAGCGGCTCAGCACGACGCCCGCCAGCAGGCCGAGCACTGTACCGAGCGTGAAGCCCGCGATCATCGAGCCGAAGGTAAAGGAGAGCTGATAGAAGAAGTCGCCGTGAACGACCCATTTGAAGATGTAGCCGGCGATCAGCGAGGGCTTCGAGATCCAGAATGGCGAGAATAGTGTTCCCGACGCATATTCCCAGAACCCGAACACAAGGCCGACCAGGCCGAGCCGGGTCAGGTTGATCCTGGACCGATAGGACAGGGCGGGCTTCTGGACTTTGTTGGTCATGGGAAGGTCGATCGCTTCGATGGACATTCAATGCACTCCCGCCTGAACCTGGATTTCTTCCGCCAGCTCGTCGCCGACCTTGCTCAGAAGCTCGCGATAGGCTGCGTTTTCATGCAGGTGACGGATATTGCGCGGGCGCCGAATATCGATCGGATGCGATGACTTGATGCGGCCCGGCCGCGCCGTCAGCACGATCAGGCGGTCCCCGAGCGCGATGGCTTCGTGCAGATCGTGTGTGATGAAGATGACGGTCTTCTTTTCTTCGGCCCAGAGCTCAAGCAGCAGGTTCTGCAGCAACAGCCGGGTCTGGGCGTCGAGCGGGCCGAACGGCTCGTCCATCACCAGGATGCGCGGCGAGAAACACAGGGCACGGACGATGTTGCCGCGCTGTCGCATGCCGCCCGACAACTCGTAGGGATACGCATTGGCGAAATCGGCGAGCTGAACCTTTTCCAGATAGCGCGTGCTGATTCGGCGCCGCTCCTCAGCAGGAATCTTGCGCAGTTCGAGCGGAAACTCGACATTTTCGCGCAGGGTGCGCCACGGATACAGGTTGTCGTTCTGCATCACATAGCCCACGGTCTTGCGGTCTACGCCCCCGGCGCCGTCGAGTGTAACGGCGCCGGCCGACGGCGTTTCCAGGCCGACTAGAATGTTCAGGAGGGTGGACTTGCCGCAGCCGCTTGGGCCGACGATGGTGAGAAATTCACCTTCCTTGACGTCGAGAGAGATTCCGTTGAGGGCAACGACCGAGCCGCGCTCACTGGAGTATTTTTTGATCACGTCCGTGAAGGTGAGAACCGAATGGCGATCGCGCCATTCACGCGTCGTCCGATCCAACTCGACGGACTGATTCATCGTCGGCATCCTCCTGAGCTCTCTGGTCGATCGGGGTTAGGATTGCAGTGCGATGGCTTCCATCTCGATGTCGAACTCCCACGGCCATGCGCCGACGGTGCAGAACGTCCGCGCTGGCGGATCATTCGGGAAGTACTCGGCATAGATCTCGTTGATGTCTTTGAAATAGGCGCAGTTCACGGCGTAGATCGTGACCTTGAGCACCTGGTCCAGCGATGAGCCGGCGACTTCGAGAGCTGCTTTCACGTTTTCGAGGCACTGCCGGGTCTGGACGAGGATGTCGCCGCGCACGAGCTCGCCGGTGACATGGTCGACCGGCGGCAATCCGGAGACGAAGACGAAGCCGTTGCCGCTGGTGACAGCCGACAGCGGAATCTTGCGGTCGCCGGCAATGGCGCCCGAAAGCTTGCCCACGACGTATGTCTGCTTACCCTTCATCGAAGTCTCCTGCCTTGTTTTATGAACCAAATGTGAACCAATACGGGAAAACGTGCACCATATTGGTGTATGAGTCCGGCCAGCTGTCAAGGCATATTTTTGTAGCAAATGTTAGCATAAAATGCGCATTTTGTGACCAACAAAGTGATTGACGGCCGCACGATTGGTTCGCATTATCCCTCAGAATTGGGCTGGCCCTAGGCGTTATTGGTGCGCATAACGCCCAAAAGAGAACCAATATGCAGACCACGACCGACGAGAATGTGCGCGAGCGTGCCCGAGAAGCGGCGCGTGAGATCCGCCGCTTCATCCAGGCGGGCATTGCGACGCAGACCTTGAAACCAGGCGACAAGCTGCCGACCGAGCGCGAGATTGCCGCGCGTTTCATGGCAGCACGCAATACGGTTCGAAAGACCTTGGATAGTCTCGAGCAGGAAGGCATCATCATCCGCGAGGTGGGGCGCGGGACCTTTGTCAGCGACAAGCTCGCGCTACATTTAGCGGCGAGCGCACCGCCGACCGCATCCGCCAACCTCGATCTAGACCTAGTGCGGAAGACGAGCCCGCGCGACCTGATGGAATTCCGGCTTTCGCTCGAGCCGGCGATCGCCGAGCTCGCGGTCGCACGCGCCGGCGGCGCCGATATCGAGCGGATGCAGGCCGCGATCGATCAATCCCGTGTGGCGAAGAGTCTGCAGCAGTTCGAAGATTGCGACGACGCGCTGCATTGCGCGATCGCAACCTCGACTCGTAACCCGCTGTTCTCCGCATTCGCAGTGATCGTGACCCAGATCCGCAATCAAGGCGATTGGGGAGCGCTGAAGAAGAAGACGCTTACTGACGAAATGCGCGACGTGCACACGGTTGAGCATGTGGAGATCGTCGATGCCATTCGCCGGAGAGATGCGGCTGCTGCGCGTGCGGCCATGACTATCCATCTGCAGAACGTGAAAGCGATGATGTTCAGGGGAGAGTAAGCCTCCCGCCCCAACCCCGATTCCACGAACCTAATCACACGCTTACGGATATGCGATGAAACTGGTCAGCTTCAAAATCGACACTCAAGAGTGCAGGGTCGGAATCCTCGCCGGGGATTTGGTGATCGATGTTGTGGCCTCGGCGCGGCATCACGGCGTCTGCGGTGATATCGGGCGCGACATGCGTTCATTGATCCGCGCCTGCGTCGATGGCACGGTCGAGTTGGACCGGCTGGCGTCCTCGGCTCCCTCTGAAGCCTCTTATGAGCTTTCGACCGTCCGTCTTGATGCGCCGATCATGCCATCGACGATCCTCTGTGCTGGCAGCAACTATCGGGCCCACAACAGCGAGAAGGCTAATACGCCGCTGTCTGGGAAGGAGCCAGAATTCTTCGTGAAGACAGCTGACTCCGTGGTCGGACCTGATTCCGCGATCATTTTTGACGGCGCGCTAACCCAGAAACTGGACTGCGAAACCGAGCTGGCGGTTGTGATCGGTAAGCCAGGCCGGCACATCCCGGTCAAAGCCGCGCTCGATCATGTATTTGGCTACACTATCGTCAACGATGTCACGGCTAGGGATCGGCAGGTGCGGACGGCGCCGAACGGCACGGTCTGGTACGAATTGGGGCGTGGCAAGGCCTTCGACACCAGCGCTCCTCTCGGGCCCGTCATCGTTACTGCGGATGAGATCCTCGATCCGCAGAGTCTGCAGATCTCGACGCGCATCAACGGCGAATTGCGCCAGAATTGCGCGACCAGCGACATGATCTGGACCTGCGCGGAACTGATCCACTTTTTCTCGATCAACTTCACTCTCCGCCCCGGCATGGTGATTATTACCGGCTCTCCGGCGGGAACCGCATGGTCGGCCGATAGTGAACTCGGGGGCGTCTGGGCTGGCAAGGATGGATTAGTCCGCGCGACACGATACTGCCTACCCGGGGATATTATTGAGTGCCAGATTGATCGCATTGGCACGCTGAGAAACTCAGTGGTCTAGCGAACAAATACCTCATCACGAATCGAGTTTCTCTGTCCGCTTCTGTGAAGGGTTTCGGATGCCGGCCGCTTGAAGGACGGCGCCGCATGCTCGGCGCCATGGCTGCGGAAGATATCCGCAACCTCCAAAGCCGGGCGCGACACAGCCCGCGCGCCAGTTGGGCGGCCGGATCTCCTTGAGCTTGAGCGCGATGCGCTCCAGCGGGCTCATGACCTCGCTGATTGTCCGCGCGCGCGGCCGGCATCCAACCTCTCAATACCGATCAGCGTCTAGCAGGCGCCGTTTGGTATCCACGCACAGCACGGCCGCAACGTATGCCGCTCGGTAAACCCACGAAGAATTTTATCGAATCCCTGCAGGGCGTGAAGGACTGTCCTGTCACCTGCACGAAGCGCACGCCCTCGATCGAGCCTGAGCGGCAGGTCAGCAACCCGCGCCGCTCAGGCGCCCTCTGCGTGAACGTTTAGTGACGTCCCAAAGGGGTCGAGTAGACAAGCGGCGGCGGGCGGTACGGCTGGGCCGAAATGCCGAAATTCTGCCCGTACTGCTGCCGAACCCCCGGTATGTTGATAACGCCAATACGGGTGTCCGGCGATCGCGCGTCGAGCGGCGGCTGATTCGTGATCGGAGGATTGACCTTGTTGACCTCGCCCATCAAGCGTTTGTTGAGATCGTCATAGCCGCCTTTGGCATTGCCGGCGTTTCCGGAATTGCCGCGGGCGGCGCCGTTGTTTCCTGAACCCTGCTGCGGCCCGAGGTCGAGAGCCGGCGGCAAATTATTCCGCTGCGGATCGACGCTTACGGGCGGAAGGGACATCGGCGGCTCCTCGGTCTGAGCCATGGCGACTCCCGCCACGGCAACAGCCGTCAAATTGATAAGCAATAATAGGCGCATCCCAATCACCTGCTCGACAGTTACGATAGCGGCATCCATTGAATATAATGCGCAGATTGCAAAAGCGTATGTCTTGCGCAGGGACGTGATTCAAATTCTACGCGCTTCGGCCGTTCCCGGTAAACGGTTTGTTGAAACGATACCCAATCAGCATCTTCGGCAAGATCAACCCCAGGGTGATCGCAAGAGTGATCAGGAAGGCATTGATTCCATCCGCGAGCGTTGCCTGCAGCAAGCCTGAAACGTTACCTCCGCTCGCGACGAGTTCGAGGAGCCCATCCGCCATCCGGAATAGGAACACCCCCGGGATCAGCGAAACCACGGATGCAAAGGCAAGCCCCGCATAGGGCAACCTGAGACGTTCTGCCACAGGCGTGGTGATCGCTCCGACAATGAGGCAGGCGATGAAGGCGGCGCCCGACAGGCTGACGCCGGCCTTGGCCAAGAGGGCCCAACGCACGCCGTGGGCGAACATCCCGATCAGGATCGGGACTGGCAGCATCCGCCACGGCATGGAGAAAAAGGTACCATAGGCGGACACCGCCGCACCCGCAGCGATCACGTCATAGATCAACGGGACCGGCGGCGACGGCGCCGATGCCGGCAGGTTGGCCCCGCCGAACGACAGTCCGGCGAGCAGGCCGATGCAGATCGAAAAGATGATCAGGCTGGCATAGACCACCCGGCAAATCCCGAGCGCCAGGCGTCCACGCGCAAGGTCGATCGTGCCGTTGAGAATGTGCGGGCCCGGCACCAGCACCATGCAGGGACAGACGGCAACGAGCCGCTGCATGCTGGAGGACAACTGGAGATCGACGACCAGCGCGCCGATCGCGCCGGCGAGCAGCGCGGCGGCGAGCGGCTGGGCGAACGGGTTATGGCTCCATCCGGCGATCCAGCGGCGCAGGCAGGCGCCGAGGCCGGCGCTGACAGCGATGACGATCAGGCTTGCCACATGCGCGGCGCCGAAGATGATGCCGAGCGCAGCGGCGCCGATGGCGGCGAAGGATGCGAAGCGAATGAGCGAGACGGGCGGGCGAGCCTGCACCCTGGCAAGCGCGGAGCGCAGCAGTTCTGGTGTGGAGGGGTGATCGCAGAAGTCGTCAATCAACTTGGTTGCGACAGCGACCTTTCCCATCTCGATGCCGACCGGCCTCGCCTCGACGGTCGTGCTCGCCACTCCGCCGCCATTCTCGATCGCGACGGTCACTCCGTCCCAGCGCAGAAAGACCCGCGCAGAAAAGCCGAGCGCTGTCGCCAGCCGCTCGACATACTCGGTCGTGCGCTCGCTCGTCTGGCCGTTCGTGAACAGCAATATCGCAGCCGTCACCAGCACGTCGAGCGCGCGCGCCGGATCGCAATCCGGGCTTCGGGCGGCGGCTGCCCTATCAAGCGGCTGGCTCATCGCATCAACAAAACCCAATCTCCGATCGAACGCGTATCAAAAGAGCGATACCGCCCCGCCTCGCGGATGGTCTTTCCGATTTCCATAGCCGTTTTCCGAATGGCCCGATGCCACGATTGTGGCGTTGATGGCACTGACTCCGCCCGACCTCGTCAAGGGACATCTCAACCTCGACGGCACCGCGATGAAGACGCTGAAGCGCGAGCGCTGCGCGGTCGTTCGCTGATCCCAGATCAGCTTTCGCCTGAGATTGGGGCGTGACGTTCGCCGGCTGGATCGCGCCGGCCGGCCTCCGCGGATCACACCTGAGCGAGGGCCTTTTCGCGGCTTGCAATCAGAACCCGCAACGGCTCTGCGACGGCAACAGAGCTGTGGGTCCGCTGGTCCGTGCACACCCACACGATTTCGCCGGTGGAGCGGAGATCGTCGCTGCCCTTGGCGAAAATGGCGAGCGCCAGCGTGATCGAGGACCGGCCGATCCTCGCGACGCGCACGCAGACATCGATCTCCTCGTCGAACCGGATCGGCGCCTTGTATTCGACGACCGACCGTACAAGGTGGAAATCGACGCCGGTCTTGGCGACCTCGCCGAGATAGTCATAGCCGAGCGCGCGAAAATACTCGGTGATCGCGGTATCGAAATAGGTCAGGTAGTGCGCGTTGAACACCACGGCCTGCGCATCGACCTCGGAATAGCGCACCCGAAACGGATGATGGAACCAGAAATCCTGGCGCATGCTTCTTCCTTCCACGAAGTATCGTCCATCCCCTGATATCACGATCGCGACGGATGCGAGCTGCCCGTGACCTTTTTCGCGATCACGGACAGGCAAGAGAGGCCGCAAGCCGTGCCACCGGGCAGCCGCGTGCCGGCGCTCCCCCTTTCTTGCTCCTGAGAATCTGCCATAGTAACGACAATGTACCCTGCCCTCACCATGCTGACCCCGCCGCGGATTGCAACCGACACGTTCACCGACGCCGCTGCAGCGGTCGCGCGGCTGGAAGAAATCTACGAGCGCAACACTGCCTTCCTGCGAGATCATTTCGAGGCCTATGCCAATGGCCGGCCGCTCACGGCCCGCGTGCGCGCCAACTATCCGTTCGTGCGCATTGCAACCTCGACCTATGTGCGGGTCGATTCGCGCCTCGCTTACGGCTTCGTCGCAAGGCCGGGGGTATATGAAACCACGGTGACGAGACCGGACCTGTTCCGCACCTACCTCACCGAGCAGATCGGGCGATTGATCGACAACCACGGCGTACCGGTGGAAATCGGCGAGTCGAACGAGCCGATCCCGATTCATTTCGCCTATCGTCGCGACATCAACATCGAAGCTGCACTCACGCCCGGCGACAAATCGAACGTAATGCGATCGCTGCGCGATCTCTTCGATGTGCCTGACCTGGCCACCATGGACGATGCCATCGCCAATGGCACGCTCGAGCTCGCGCCTGGCGCTCCCGAGCCGCTGGCCCTGTTCCGCGCGGCACGTGTCGATTATTCGTTGCGCCGGCTTTATCATTACACCGGCACGGATCCGGAGCACTTCCAGAACTTCGTGATCTTCACCAACTACCAGTTCTACATCGATGCGTTCGCCGAGTTGAGCCAGAAGCGTCTGGCTGCGGGCGCGATCGGCCCCGACGCCTTCGTCGGCCCGGGGAACGTGATCACGCGCAACGCGCGCCTTGGCGGCGGCACGACCGGGATCGCGCCGCAACGCATGCCGCAGATGCCGGCCTTTCACTCGGTCGAGGCCGGCTATCGGGGCATTACCCTGATCAACATCGGCACCGGTCCGTCCAATGCACGCAACATCACCGATCATGTCGCGGTGCTGCGGCCGCACGCCTGGTTGATGCTTGGACACTGCGCCGGTCTCAGGAATACACAGCGGCTCGGCGACTACGTGCTCGCGCATGGCTATGTGCGCGAGGATCATGTGCTCGACGATGAGCTGCCGCTCTGGGTGCCGATACCGGCGCTGGCCGAGATGCAGGTCGCGCTCGAGGAAGCCGTGGGTGAAGTGACCGGGCTCGAAGGCTTCGAGCTGAAACGGTTGATGCGCACGGGAACGGTCGCAAGCGTGGACAATCGCAACTGGGAGATCGGCGATCGCTCGGTCATTCGGCGTCTGTCGCAATCGCGCGCGATCGCCCTCGACATGGAATCGGCGGCGATCGCCGCCAACGGCTTTCGTTTCCGCGTGCCCTACGGCACGCTGCTGTGCGTCTCGGACAAGCCTTTGCATGGCGAGATCAAGCTCGCGGGAATGGCGAGCGAGTTCTATCGGCAGCGCGTCGGCCAGCATCTCGAGATCGGCCTGAAGGCGCTCGAACGACTGCGGGAGCAACAATTGGAGCGCCTGCATTCGCGCAAGCTCCGGAGTTTCGCCGAGGTCGCGTTTCAGTAACGCGTCAGATTTCGCGCCGCTTGTCCACGTCAGCAAGCTTCAACCCACCAGGAATGTCTCCAGCTTCTCGCAGAAGAAATCCGGAACCTCCTCGGCAACGAAATGACCGCTATCCTCCGCGACGACACTCGTGAGATCGGCGGCCTGATCACGCATGGATTCGGCGAGCTTGTCGCCGGCGCTATGACGCCCGGTGATGGTCATCACAGGTGGCATCAGTTTGCGTCCGCGCAGCGTCTCGGCGAGCTTCGCATCCTGGCGCAGCGCTCGATAGTAGTTGAACCCGGCCGTCATTCCGCCAGGGCGGGCGTAATGATAGGCGAACTCTGAAATGGCATCCTCGGAAATGGCCATTTTGTTGTGCGACCAGGCCCGAATCTGCGCGCGGATGTAGTCGCGCTCTCGCCCCCTGGTCAGCATCTCCGGAAACTCCGGCGCCACGTGAAATCCATAGTGCCAGGCTCCGCCGCGCAAGGCGTCCAAATTCTCGGTTCCCGGAAGCAGGCAGTCGACGAGCACCAGCTTGGAAACGGCTTGCGGATAAAGGTGGGCGAGGACATAGGCCGCCTTGCCGCCCATATCGTGGCCGACCACGTGGGCTGGACCGGGTCCCAGGTGCGCGATCAATGCGCGTATGTCCTCGGCAATCGTCTCCTTGTCGTATCCAGCCTCGGTGCGCTCCGATAGCCCGCACCCACGCAGGTCAGCCGCAACCACGGTGAACTTCCTGGCCAGTCGCGGCATGATGCCGCGCCAGGCAAACCACGTCTCGGGCCACCCGTGCAGCAGAACGACGACAGGGCCGGATCCCATGGCAACGTAGTGCATGCGGATGCCATTCACATCGACGAAACGACTAGACATCCCGGCCGGTATCTTAGTGGGCTCCGCGCTATCGGGCTTCTCTTGAGCAGAGACGGACTGAAGTCCGGCCGCTGTCGCAGCCGCGCCCGCGAGCAGTATCTGTGATCCTCCGAACAACAGTGATCGCCGGTCGAATTCCATCGTGCACCTCATGTTGGCCGAGTTCTTGCGCGGAATGTTCATCATGGACCGCACCGCGTCTATCCGCTATGAGCGAATGATCTGCATAACCAGGTGTTATGAATGGATCTGACCGCCGCCCTTCGTGCTTTCGTGCGCACTGTCGAGCGCGGCTCCATCACCGCCGCTGCCCGTGACCTGGGCGTCTCACAGCCCGCGGTGAGCAAGCTGTTGCGCAACCTCGAGCAGTATACCGGTGCGCGCCTGCTCGAGCGGACCGCGCGCGCGGTGCGCCCAACCCCGCAAGGCCTGATGCTCTACGAAGCAGGCGGGACCTCCCTGGCGGCCATCGATGCGACGGTAGAGATGGTGCGCCGTGATATGGGCGAAGTCGGTGGCAAGCTGCGCATTCACGGCCCCGTCTGCCTTGGTGAAAGCCATCTGCACCGCATCGTCATGGACTTCCAAAAGCAGCACCCGACCGTATCGGTCGACCTCACGCTGGAGAACAGGGCGGCGGACCTCGTGCATGAAGACATCGACCTGGCGGTTCGCATGGGACGCCCGACGGACCAAAGTACCGTCCTGCGCAAGGTCGGCATCATCAAGCGCATCCTGGTTGCGACACCTGAGTACCTGGCAGAGCATGGTCCGGTCCGGCGCTGGCAGGCACTGACCGACCACGCGCTCGTCGTCACTGACGCGGTGCTGTCTCGTCGAGGAACACTGACACTCTTGAGCGGCGCCAGAACCATCGAAGTGCCAGTCCAGCCTGTGCTGAAGACCAACAACGCGCGGGTCCTTATTGCGGCCTTGCTGGCGGGCCGCGGCCTGGGTCCGGTACAGCTTCCATTGGTGACGGAAGAACTGCGTGCGCGACGTCTGGTGCAGGTGCTGCCGCAGCACGAGATTCGAGCGAGCGAACTCTACGTGGCTTATCCGACGTCGCGCTTCCTGAGACCTGCAGTGCGCGCCTTCATCGACTTCGTGGTACCCGCGCTGCGCGCTGTCGAGGGTATCACGTGAGCGCGGCGGAGGAACATCCACCACCGGCCTGAGTTACAGTTTTAGAGGGAACCCAGCGCGGCCCTTTTTCCTGCCGAGGACTGATCATGACGGGCGGACGAGCGCAGATCAGCGACGTCAACATTGGTCTGCATCATCTCGCCGGCATACTGGGCGTACCCGAGGACGCGACTGCCATCGTGATCTTCGCGCATGGCAGCGGCAGCGGCCGCCACAGCCCGCGCAACAATCAGGTGGCGGCGGGCTTGCGCGAGGCGGGCTTTGCCACCCTGCTGCTCGATCTCCTCAGTGAGCAGGAAGAGCGCAACCGCTGCAACGTTTTCGATATCGGTCTGCTGGCGTCACGCCTCGCAGAAGCCGCGGACTGGGTCCATGCCAGGCCCGAATTTGCGGCACTGCCCGTCGGCTATTTCGGCGCAAGCACCGGGGCCGCGGCTGCACTGGTCGCCGCGGCCGAACGGCAGAATGTCGGCGCAGTGGTCTCGCGCGGCGGACGGCCCGATCTCGCCGGCGAGGCGCTGCGCGCCGTCACCGCGCCGACGCTGTTGATCGTGGGCGGCGCCGACCTGCCGGTCATTCCGCTCAACCGTGCGGCCTTCGCCGCGCTTTCCTGCGAGAAGGATTTGGTCATCGTGCCACGAGCCGGTCATTTGTTTGAAGAACCCGGCGCGCTTGAGGAGGTCATCGAGCATGCCAAACGCTGGTTCCGCCGTTTCCTGTCATCGCCGCTGACAGGAACCTGCGACGAGCGCATCTTCGCCGACCGGCGCGAGGCCGGACGCCGGCTCGTGCCGACGCTTCTGAAGTTCAAGAACGACAACCCGGTGGTGCTGGCACTGCCGCGCGGTGGCGTACCGGTCGCATTCGAGGTCGCGCAGGCGCTGAACGCGCCGCTCGATGTCGTGCTGGTGCGCAAGATCGGCGCGCCCGGACACGAAGAGCTCGGGCTGGGCGCGGTGGTCGATGGCGCGAAGCCGCAGGTGGTGATGAACGACGAGATCGTTCGCGCCATCGAGCCCGGCGCCGACTATCTGAAGGCGGAGACATCCCGCCAGCTCGCAGAGATCGAGCGGCGGCGCTGCCTCTATCGCGACAGCGAGCCGCCCGTCGACATCACAGGCCGCACCGTGATCGTGATCGATGACGGCATCGCGACCGGTGGAACGATGCGGGCCGTGCTCAAGGCACTCTCCAGGGCGGGTGCGCGCCGGCTTGTGCTCGCGGTGCCGGTCGCTCCGCCCGATACGCTCGAGGCCCTGAACGCCGAAGCAGACGAAGTCATTTGCCTGATGAATCCCGAGTCGTTCTTTGCAGTCGGCATGCACTACCGGGATTTCAACCAGATCTCGGATCGGCAAGTGGTGGAGCTGCTGCGCCGCGCCAAGGGAAATGGCGGCCGTGCGTGAGCGACATCTCCTTGTTCAATTTCGCAGCCAGCAATCACCAGGGCTCGCGCGAACATGGAGCCGAAGTCGGTAGCCTCCTCCCATGCTTGACCATCTTGCACCAGCCGCCTATCTGGGCTTGCATCAGTCGCGGACAGGAGATGCAAATATGGCGATTGGCGATGTCGATGTGCTTGATTTGTGCAACAGCACAAAGCTGCGGCGTGCTGCTCGCCATGTTAACCGTTTCTACGATGCGCATATCGCGGCGTCCGGGTTACGTGTCACGCAATACGCGATTCTGGGTCATCTGAAGCAACGCGGACCGAAGTCGATGCTTGAGCTGGCAGAGATGTTGACCATGGACCGCGCCACGATCGGTCATAACCTTCGCCCGCTTGAACGTGACGGCCTGATCAAGATCGAGATCGGTCCGAAGGATCGGCGGGTTCGCCTCATCTCCATAACTGAGGCTGGTTTGGAGCGGTTTAAATTGGCGCGGCCGGGATGGGAACGTGCGCAGGCTGAATTCAAGACTGAGTTCGGTGCTTCCAACGTCCTTGCCATGCACAAACTCATGGACCAGCTTCTCTCGTGCGGTTTGGGCGAGCGCGGCGAGAAAGAGACTTCGGTGAAGGTTCAATCGAGCAAAACGGTCCAGGCCAGATCGGGACGGAATAGGCCGAAAGCGGCATATGGCCGTTCAAACACATCCCCGTGACCGCGAGATGTTTGAATCGCTCGTCGCCCAATGAATCCAGCTTGACCCCATAGTCCGCCACCCGACGTGGCGAGGCGCGCTCCGTCTATTGCACTGCGCCGCTAAGGCGCCACGCGCAAAAGTTCGAGTTCGTCGAGATCGATCGAAATCATCACCGTATCCATTTTTGGCCTTCCCTCGGCATCCGGAAGGTAAACCCGGCGCTTATGGGAGAATGTGATGCCTTCTGTCGCTCTGTGATCATAGCGATAGTGAGTAGCCTTTCGGCCGCCAAAAATCTCCACTGCGTAGTCATGCCGGCGGATCAGCCCGTTGCTATCGAAGTAGAGAGTCTGCTCCGTCGAGTGGGTGACTAACGACTTGGGAAACTTCAGTTTCAACGCACGCCAGGTCTCTCCGTCTTCCGCCCACGAACCGATTTCCCCTGTTTCGATCCCCTCCCCTACGAGGGAGAACGGCATGGTGAGATACATCCACATCGCGTAACCGGCAAAATAAGCCAATTGGGTCGCACTCCAGGGCGTTCCCATATCCCTGAATGACTCGCGCGGGTTATTCAGCTCCTCCAGAATCGTGCCATCGGAAGCTGCAATGGCCGTGCGCTTCGGCTCAAAAATCGCGCTTTGCCCAGAACCGAGGAAAGGGACGTAGACTGCTCTTTGCTCACGGGTGTCCACAGTCACCCTCGTTCGCTCCCTGGTGAAAGCTTCTTGTCCCCTTTGCTTGAAACTGAGCCCCCCAGGAATGAAGCTCGCGGAAATCTGTCGGAGCTGATTCCAACGAGCGAGTCCGCCGTGCGCTTCGATCGAAAAGCCAATCAGGTCATGCATACGCGCGTCCAAATCCCGAAAATGCCGTTCCTCAAGTCGAGAAATGTTTATCGTTCGTTGAGCTGACGTGGACGGACGGCCTACTGAAAGGCCGCCCGATTCTTCTCGACGAACTCACTGACGGTCATCGGCGGCCGACCGGCGATCTTCTCGACCAAGTCATTCGTCCCAGCGAAGATACCGTCGTTGTGGTCGATCGCTACCTCCTGTAGATGCTGTGCAAGGAACGGAATCTCCTGTCCGGTGACTTCGCGCGCCCACTGCTGCGCGGTGATCTTCTCGTAGCGGATTTCCTTGCCGAGGATTTTACCCACGGTCGCGGCGATTTCCGGAGCGGTAAGCTCGACGGGGCCAAAGAGGGGATAGATTTGCCCCTTGTGCGGCGCCGGATCGGCCAGGATCGCGGCGATGACAGCCCCCTGATCTTCCGCAGCAATGGGCGCATGGCGGCCCGTCGTGCCGAAAGGAACTGACATCCGGCCCGCGCGAATCATATTTCGCATGTAGAGGAGCCAATCAGCGAAATAAGTCGGGCGCAGGTGCGCGACGGGCGTCCCGGCCCAGTCGAACACGCGCTCCGACAGCCAGTGCTGAAGCGCAGCATCGCTTTTCGAATCCCGACGAGACGATTTCTGCGACATATTGACGATGAACTCGGCCTTGGCCTCAAGCGCAGCCTGCGCGAACTGCGCCGTCGCCTGGGTGATGCCGGGCCGGATCGGATAGACGAAGTATGCCCGCTGCGCCCCATCGAACGCACGGCGTACGGCTCGGAAGTCGAGGAGGTCGCCGACGACGATTTCGGCCCCCTCGGCTCGGAGCTTGCTGGAGCGCTCGTCATCGCGGTGAACGAGCGCCCGCACAGGAAAGCCCTGCTGCAGGAGAAGCTTGGTGGCAACGCGGCCGGTCGCACCTGTAGCGCCGGCGATCAAGATAGTCGGTTTCATCCTGGATACTCCCTCACTTGACGGCGATCCGTGGCCCGCTTTGATCGATAGGGGCATACTCCCCTAAAATAGGGGCATATAAGACTTTTGCAACAGGCGGATTCCTTCATGAACTTGCATTCGATAGCGGCAGGAGCTCCTGCGACAGCCTACCTGCTTTTGACCGATATCGTGCCGCTCAAGCGCGCCATCGGCGATCCAGAAGGGCAAACTCCGCAGATGCATGATGGATTCGAGCGCGTGCTTGGCCATCGCCACGAAGGCGGCGTCGCTCCTGTCGTTACAGATGTAACTTCTCAGTCCGATCGCGTCATGATCCAGTAGCAGAGCTCGCCAACATTTGAAGACCGCACAGGCCGCGTCTGGCAGTGCCCTTGCTCACGCTTGCGAGGACGTCGAATGAGCATCGTTTCGCACAACGGAGACCGAAGGATTTGTCTGAAGCGTCATTTACACAACGGCATGATTAGCGTCGCGATCAAGATGATTGTCCTGAGCATCGCAGATCGCATTTCGTCAGCGATCGACGTCAGAGCGCCACTGGGTCGAGGGGCGTTGCAGGACCGCAGGTCGCGGGCAGAAGGTAAGCAAACAAGTGACTCTTTTATCACGTCTATTCCTGCTGGTGGCTATCGCATTGATCCCAGCTATCGCGATTCAAGCCTACAATGAATTCCAATTCCGTTGCACCCGCCAAGTCGAAGTGCAAAACCAGGCACTCAACCTGGCGGAGCTTGCCGCGGCAGAACAGCGGCAGATCGTCCAGGGAATGCATCAAGCCCTGATCGCACTATCGGAGCTTCCGGCGATAAAGGCGAAGAACACGGAAGGCTGCAACGCCTACCTCGCCAGGATCATGCGACGATATCCGGGGTTCATCAGCTTCATCGTGGTCGACACGAACGGCGACGCCTTCTGTGACACCAACATTGACTACAAGCGATCGACCGCGGCTGGAAGGCCCTACTTCGCCGACGTACTGAAAACCGGCAAATTCACAGTCGGAGAGTTCGCAATCGGTCGGCAGACTGGTCGCAAGGTCCTTCATTTTGCGCTGCCTTTCTATGGCGACGATGCCCGGCTTGGCGGCGTCGTCATAGCCGCCCTCAGCCTGGATTGGCTTGCCGGCTCCATCGCTCAGCAGGATGTGCCGCCGGGAGCCGCACTTGCGATCATGGACCGGAACGGCACGTACCTGGCCCGTTATCCCGATAACGACCGCTTTGCCGGCCGGAGGATACCCGGGGATAACGATCGAAAGCCCGACCATCGGAGCACTGCCGATATCGTCGATCTCGATGGTGTGGAGCGGATCGTCGGCTATTCGGTCCTGCAGGATGGGGGAATCGTTATCGCCTTTGGCCTCGACAAAGCCCGGGCGTTCACCGAGATCCAGCACGGCACACAGCGTGGCGTTTTCCTGATCGTACTGAGCACCGCGCTGGTGTTGAGCCTGACGTCGCTGGGGGCTCGGCGGTTCATCCATCGTCCGCTCGAGCAACTGGTCGACGCCGCCAACCAATGGCGGCTAGGCGACCTTGCACGACGCGTCGACGTCCAGGGAACATCCGAAATCATCCGGGTCGCCGAAGCGTTCAACACCATGGCCGATGCGCTCGAACGCCGCGAGCACGAATTGTCCGAAGCAAAGGAGAGAGCCGAGGAAGCTGCCGCTCGGTTCACCATGATCTTTGAGAACACCACCGACAGCGTGCTTATCGTCGATCGGGATTGGCGGGTCAGCTATCTCAATGGACCGGCCTCGGCGAGTGTCGCCCACGGCCGGAACATCGTCGGCATGGCCCTTCCAGAAGCCTTCCCGGTCGCCGCCGATCTGGAAGCTTTGAAGAAAATTCGGGAGGCGACGTCAGAGCGACGACCGACCTATCTCGAAATGTTTTGCCCGCGCATGCAGGCCTGGTACGCACTCAATGCCTTTCCCTCGAGCCACGGCCTCGCGATCTTCCTCCGCGACATCACCGATCACAAGCAGGCCCTGGAGGCGCGCCGTCAGATGGAGGAGCAGCTCCATCAGAGCCAGAAGATGGAGGCCGTCGGCCAGCTCACCGGCGGCGTCGCGCACGACTTCAACAACCTGCTTACGGTGATCTCTGCGAATCTCGAACTCATCGAGGATGCCCCAGATATCGGCAAGATCCGGCAATACGCCGCAGCGGCGCGACGTTCCGTGCATCGCGGAACGAAGCTCACGACGCAGCTTCTCGCCTTTTCCCGTGGGCAGGCATTGAAGCCGGAATTCGTCAACCCCAATCGGCTCCTTTCGGAATTCCAGGGACTCATCCGTCAAGCCGTCGGGGATGGATGCGAAGTCCAACTGCGGCTCGATGAAGAATTATGGATGTGTCGCGTTGATCCGTCGCTTTTGGAGACTGCGCTCCTCAACCTGGCCTTGAATGCGCGCGATGCCATGCCCGATGGAGGTGTGCTGCAGATCGAAACCCGGAACGTGGTCCAAGACAGGAGTTCGGTGTCCGGCTGTCCGCCCGGATCGTATGTGAGGCTCTCCGTCGCAGACACCGGCTGCGGAATGCCCCCGGAAGTGCGGGACCGCGTGTTTGAGCCATTCTTCACGACCAAGGATGTCGGGAAGGGTACGGGAC
The DNA here is from genome assembly GCF_059512385.1 of Bradyrhizobium sp. Crot121. NCBI lineage: Bacteria > Pseudomonadati > Pseudomonadota > Alphaproteobacteria > Hyphomicrobiales > Nitrobacteraceae > Bradyrhizobium > Bradyrhizobium sp. Crot121. The sequence continues at coordinate 21,609 of NZ_JCAMOR010000013.1, forward strand.
TCGGACTCAGCATGGTCTATGGCTTCGTTCGACAGTCTGGTGGCCATATCGTCATCAACAGCGCACCCGGCGCCGGAACTACGATCGATCTATACCTCCCCAGGGCTGCGCAAGCGCGTGAGGCTGATCCGGAGTGCTCTCAACGCCAGGCCATACCGACCGGCACGGAACGAATTCTACTCGTTGAAGACAACGAGGATCTGCTGGAGGCCACGTCAGCCATGCTGACCACGTGCGGCTATCAGGTTTCCTGTGCCCGCAACGGCATGGACGCGCTTCGGATCCTCCAGAGCGGTCAGGATTTCGAGCTGTTGCTGAGTGATATTGTGATGCCCAACGGAATGAGCGGAGTTGAGCTTGCTCGCGAAGCGAGGAAGTTCGGCAAGGATATCAGAATCCTGCTCGCCTCCGGCTATGCGGCAGATGTATTGGAACGACACAATGCGGTCGGGGAATTTCCAATTGTCGAAAAGCCGTTCCGCCTGGCAGAGCTTGCCCGGCGTCTGCACGCGATGCTGCACGAAGCATGAGCGCTGACCCGTTTACCACAATGCTGATTGCTGGTTGGCGGCCACCGCAAATCCCTCGGGCATGCTGCGGATCGTGGAGCAGCCTGCAACTAGCGCCCCCGACCGCGATTGGCGGCAATCGGTTCGCGCGGGATCGTCACCTGTGACAACGCTTCAACAAAGATCGGCTCCCAGGCCCTGATATGATGCCTGAGCAGATTGGTGAGAGCCTCCTCATTGCCGGCCATCGCAAGCTCAATGATCTGATAGTGCTCCGCGGTTGACTCATTCTGGCGGGCGAGACCTGCACGCGACTTGATACCGTAAAGTCGCATTTGGTCACGCAATCCCATCACCAACTCGGTGAGGCGTGCATTGTCCGCCGCGGCCGTCAGCAACTGATGAAAGCTTCGATCGGATTCGAGATAGAGCCTCAGGTCTTCCGTTCTCACCGCGCGCGCGATGTCATCGGCAAAGCGATAAAGCCCTTCGAGATCCCTCTTTGGCTTACGTGCAACGATCGCGGCCGCATGGAGCTCCAGGACTTCGCGGAGATCAAACAGGTTGCGCAGTTCGGTCAAGGTCGGTTCGACCACCTTGAAGCCCCGATTGCGCATGGGTTCGATCAGTCCGCTGCGCGTCAGCTCCAGCAGCGCTTCCCGCACGGGAGTCGTCGAGATGCCGAGGCTCGTGGCGAGGGTCGGCACGGAGTACATCGTTCCCGGCGCGCTCTGACCGGAAATGATCTCGGCGCGCACCTGCTGCACCACCTGCTCCCGCAAATTCTGCTCCATCCCCATCTCCGCTTCGTCGGTTCCAGAGCCCTCCGGCTTAGCAAGTGCAGCACAATAAATGCGCTTGACGGAGGATATGCCCACAGATCATGCTATGTAAAGCGTTACAGTAACGCGCTACATTAACTTCCCTGTGACACGGTTTCATTGACGATGGCTGAGCGCATCCCGGGCTATTGCACGCTCTGCCGATCACGGTGCGGCTCGACCATGGTGGTCGAGAATGGCCGGCTGATCGGCGTCGAGAGCCTGCAAGGGCATCCGACCGGCGGAGCGCTATGTGCAAAGGGCCGCGCCGCACCTGAGATGGTCCATAGTCCGCGGCGGCTGACCAAACCGCTTCGTCGAACTGCGCCGCGAGACGCTGCCGATCCGGGCTGGACCGAAATTTCCTGGGACGAGGCGCTGGACGACATCGCCCGAGAGCTCGGCGGCATTCGCAAAACATCCGGCGCTGAAGCTGTGGCCTTTGCCGTCACCACGCCCAGCGGCACACCGATGGTCGACAGCTTCGAGTGGGTCGAGCGCTTCATCAGGTGCTTCGGCAGTCCAAATCTGATCTACGCCGTCGAAATCTGCGGCTGGCACAAGGACTATGCCCATGCCCTGACTTTCGGCCGCGGTATCGGCTTTCCGGATTATGAGCAGGCCGACGCCATCGTGTTGTGGGGACACAATCCCGCCCGCACATGGCTTGCCCAGGCGACCCGTATCGGCAATGCGCGACGGCGCGGAGCGCGGGTTGCAGTGGTCGATCCCAAGCCGAACGGATCGGGACAGGACGCTGACCTCTGGCTACGCATCCGTCCCGGCTCGGACGGAGCCCTCGCGATGGGCGCAATCCGGCATCTCATCGCGACAGGATCGTTCGATGCGGGCTTCGTCACGCGCTGGACCAACGGGCCTTTCCTGGTCGACACCAATACAGGCCGCTTCGTTCGTGCCAACGAACTCTGGGACAATCAAGCGTCGGAAGCTTTCGTCGTGCTGGATCAGTCCGGGACGGCGCGGGCCTACGACGCCCGCGTTGCGGCTCTCGATCCTGCGCACTGCAGGCTGGATGGCCGGACGACGCTTGCCGCGCGCGATGGCCGCGTCATCGCTGCGGCGACCGCCTTCCGTCTGCTGGCTACGGAGGCTGCCCCCTACACGATCGCGCGCGTCGCCGAAGTGACTTGGCTCGAGGAGCGCAACATCGCTGCGTTCTACGGCCTGTTCGAGAACAGCCCAAGGCTCGCCTACCACGCGTGGACCGGCGTCGGCCAGCACACCAATGCGACGATGACCGAGCGGGCGATCGCGACACTCTACGCGCTGACCGGCGCCTGCGACCGGCCGGGCGGCAATGTCTGGCCGGTGCCGCCGCCGACGCGGAGCGTCAACGACTATGACTTGTTGCCGCCGGAACAGAAGGCCAAAGCGCTCGGCATCGACGAATTGCCGCTCGGGCCGCCAAGCCGGGGATGGATCACCGCGCGCGATTTCAGCCGCGCCGTGCTCACGGGCGAGCCCTATCGCGTCAGAGCGCTGATGAGCTTCGGCACCAACTTCATGGTTTCGCAGGGCCACTCCTCACGTAATCGCGAGGCATTGCGTGCGCTCGACTTCCACGTTCACGTCGACATGTTCATGAATCCGACGGCCGAGAATGCGGACATCATCCTGCCGGCCAATATGCCGTGGGAGCGGGACGCCCTCAAAATCGGTTTCGAGATCACGCAGGATGCCGTCGAGACGATACAATTCCGTCCGCAGATGCTTCCGCGTCTCGGCGAGTGCAAAGCAGACTATGAAATCGCAGCGGAGCTCGCCGTCAGGCTGGGCCTGGCAAACCAATTCTTCGGTGGCGACATCCGCGCTGGCTGGAACCATCAGCTCGCGCCGCTCAGCGTGACGGTCGACGAACTTCGTCGGCATCCGGAGGGCCTGCGCTTTCCCCAGCCGTTCCGGCACGAAAAATACGCAGTGCAGCGGGAGGACGGCACGATTGCAGGCTTTGCCACGCCTACCCGCCGTGTCGAGATCTATTCGGAATTGATGCTCGATCATGGCTACGCGCCGCTGCCGGGCCATATCGAGCCTGCAGAAAGCCCGCTTGCAGACGGCGCCGACAGCCGTTTCCCGCTGGTGCTCACCACAGCCAAGAGCGGCTGGTTCGTGCATAGCTCGCACCGTCATATCGCCTCGCTCCGGAAGAAAACGCCTGATCCCGCGATCGAGATCACCAGCACGCTCGCGGCGCGGCGCGGCCTTGAGGATGGCGACTGGGCGATCGTCGAGACGTCAACGGGAGAGGTACGGCTGCGCGTGCGGCTGAACGAATCTCTCGACGATCGCATCGCCATCGCCGAGTTCGGTTGGTGGGAGGATTGTCCGCCACTGGGCCGCGAAGCGACCAGCTCCGCTGGTTTTGCGACATCGAACATGAACGACGGCTTGAGCGACGCAACGCGCGATCCGGTCAGCGGCTCGGTGCCGCTGCGGGCGATACGCTGCGACATTCGCAAGGACGAGACCGCGAGCCGCGGCCGCTGGGTCGGCCGGCGCGCTTTCTCGGTCGCCGCCATTCGCAGCGAGTCCAACGATGTCGTCGCGCTCGACCTCCTCCCGCGCGATGGCGGCCCGCTTCCCGCGTTCCGGCCGGGACAACACATCATGCTGGGCCTGCCGGGAATCGATGTGACCCGCGCCTATTCGCTGACCGGCCATGGCGGCCAGGACGTCCTGTCGGTCGCAATAAAGAAACGGCGTTTCGACGATTTGGCCCACACCCGCGACACCGGTCATCTTTCCGCTCATATCCATCGCCTGACCGTCGGTGATCAAGTCCAGATCGAGGCGCCGAGAGGAATTTTCACCCCGCCGCTGGCGGGTCCCCGGCCTCTCATTTTTCTCGCGGCGGGCATCGGCATCACACCCTTTATGAGTCACCTCGAGGCGCTGGCGGAGCGCGAGCCGACGGAGCGCGTCGCCAAGGTGCTTCTGCTCTATGGTTGCCGCAACGGTGATGAGCATCCCTTTGCCCGGCGGTTGCGAGAGCTTGCAGACCTCTTGCCGGAGCTCGATCTCGTCACGGCGTTTTCAGCGCCACGCGCGCAGGATCGCTGTGCGCAGGACTACGATTATGCGGGCCGGCTCGACCTAGCGGCGATCGATCCGCTGCTGCCGCAACGGCCCCTCGCCTATCTTTGCGGTTCGCCGCACTTCACGACATCAATGACTGAGCGACTGGTAGAACGGGGCATGCCGCGCTTCGACGTATTCGCGGAGGCGTTCGCATCACCGCCGATCGTGCCGCGGACGTTGCAGCCACAGAAGGTTCACGTCGCCGGTACCGACAAAAGCTTTATCTGGTCGCCTGAACTCGGAACCCTTCTCGATGCCGCTCAGGCCGCGGGCCTGTCTCTTCCCAGCGGTTGCCGTGTCGGCCAGTGCGAGAGCTGCGCCATGCGCATCGTCAAGGGCGACGTCGCACAACTCGGCGGCGATGAGGGCGCGACGGACCAGTGCCTGACCTGCCAGACGGTTCCTCTCTCCGAACTCACACTCGCGCTTTGACCGGCAACGACGCGACGAAACCAACACCGACATAATAATGGGGGCTGCAATGACCGACGCCACGCATAGAAATTCGTTTCCTGACAAAGTGCCGATGCAGACCAACCTGCTTGCAAGGCTCTCGCAGCATATGGTCGCCTTCGCCGAGCGTTGGTTTCCAGATGCCTATGTGTTCGTTCTGATTGCCGTGGTCGTGATCGCACTCGGCACCATCGTGCATGGCGGCTCACCGCTTGCGGTCAGCCGCGCCTTCGGCGACGGCTTCTGGAATCTGATTCCGTTCACGATGCAAATGGCGCTGGTCGCGATCGGAGGCTATGTGGTCGCAATGTCGCCGCCTGTCGCGGCGGTGCTGCGGCGGCTGGCGGCCGTACCCTCCACCGCGCGCGGCGCTGTGGTCTTCGTTGGTGTCCTCAGTATCGTCCTGTCGCTGCTGAACTGGGGTCTCAGTCTGATCTTTTCCGGCCTGCCGGTGCGCGAAATCGCGCGGCGCAAGGACATCAGGCTGGACTATCGCGCGGCCGGTGCGGCTGGCTATCTCGGCCTCGGCTGCGGTTTCACGCTCGGCATCACATCATCAGCCGCCCAGCTTCAGGCCAATGCGGCCAGCATCCCGAGCTCGCTGTTGCCGATCACCGGCGTCATCGGTTTCTCCGAGACGATCCTGACGTGGCAGAATCTGGTCACGACGGTGGTCGTCACCGCGCTATCCGCAGCGATCTGCTACCTGACTGCTCCAGATCCGAGGTTGGTCAAGACCGCCGCGGATCTCGGCGTGTCGCTCGACGACGACCGAATCGAGCCGAAGAAGCCGGCGCGGCCCGGCGATTTTCTCGAGTTCAGTCCCATTCTGACGATCCTGATCGTCGTGCTGGCGCTGGGCTGGCTCTGGCAGACCTTTCAGTCCGGCAATCCGCTGATCACTTTGTCGGGCCTGAACACCTACAATTTCGTCTTTCTGGTGCTTGGCATCCTCTTGCATTGGCGTCCACGCAGCCTGCTTGAGGCTTTTTCCAAGGCGATGCCAAGCGTCTCGGGCGTGCTGTTGCAGTTTCCTTTCTACGCCGGAATCGCTCAGATGCTGACCAAGGTGCCGAACAGCAAGGGCGTAACGCTGTCCGACACCATCGCACACTGGTTCGTGGACGCCTCCGCCAACTCGACCGTCTTCTCGTTCCTGGTTGGAATCTATTCCGCGGTACTCGGTTTCTTCATCCCGTCGGCTGGCGGCAAGTGGATCATCGAGGCCCCGTACATCATGAAGGCGGCCAATGAGATCGGGGCTCATTTGGGCTGGACCGTGATGATCTATAACATCGCGGAGACGCTGCCGAACTTCATCAATCCATTCTGGATGCTTCCGCTGCTTGGCATACTCGGCTTGAAGTCAAAAGACCTGATCGGCTACACCTCGGTGCAGTTCTTTGTGCATTTCCCGATCGTCATGATCCTTGCGGCAATCCTGATGACGACTTTCACCTACCACCCGCCAATGCTTCCCTGATCGACCGCTGAGCCGCGCGAACTGACACGCCGGGACGACCGCATTGACGTCCCGGCGTGTCCTCGTCCGGCACGCCGGAGCACAACCTCGATTTGGTTCGGCAACCGCGAAAGCATGCGGGCGTCGCGCGAGAGCCGCGACGCAAAGTCTTGCAATGAGAAGGCCATGACCGAGAAACAACCGCTGCAGACCATTGATGCAGAGGAGGCGACGCGCCTTCTCCCGATGGATGAGCTGATCCCGCATCTGCGCAGCTTCTTTGTCAGGGGCTGCACGGTTCCGCCGCGACATCATCATACGATTCCAGTTCCGGGCGAGCCAGACGCGACGCTGTTGCTGATGCCTTCATGGCAGCAGAAATCGGAAGGTGACGACCTGCTTGGAGTCAAGCTGGTCGCCGTATTCCCGGGCAACGCCGCGCGCAAGATGCCGGCGCTCACATCGGTCTATCTGCTGTTCGATAGCGGCACCGGTGGGCAACTTGCGACGGTCGCAGGTGACGTCCTTACCGCCAGGCGAACCGCTGCGACGTCAGCGCTTGCGGCGTCCTATCTGGCGCGCGAAGACGCGACCAACCTGCTCATTCTCGGCTCCGGCCGGATCGCAAGCCTTTTGCCGGAAGCCTATCGGGCCGTCCGCGACATTCGCCGGATCAGCGTGTGGAACGTCAACGCCGACAGCGCCATTCGGATGGTGGATCGTCTCCGTGACTCCGGACTGGATGCCGTGTTCGTGTCCGACCTTGAACATGCCGTCAGGACGGCGGATATCGTCACGTCGGCCACTCTGGCAACATCGCCACTGATCAAAGGTGAATGGCTGCAGGCCGGCCTCCATGTCGATCTCATCGGCGCCTTCACGCCGGCAATGCGGGAATCGGATGACGAAGTCGTCAAGCGTTCCGCCATATTCGTGGACACCTATGAGGCGGCACATGAGGCCGGTGATCTCGTCCACCCGATCGAGGCAGGAATTTTGTCACGTCAGGACTTGAAGGCGTCGCTAGCCGAACTGTGCAGCGGCGCCGTTCACGGGCGACGATCGCGCGACGACATCACCATGTTCAAGGCAGTCGGGACCGCTCTGGCGGATCTTGCCGCCGCAGGTCTTGCATACAATACCCGCATACGGCGCGTCGCCCACATCGCGTAACAACGCGACAGGTACGAAAATTGAACGAGCTCGGCGTGTCATGCGTCGAAAGCCGGTCGTGCGCCGCGTACTGTGCCGACCCTCCGCCGATCCATCAAGCGCCTGACCCAGTCACGCCCGGGCTCCTCGACAAGACGATACGTTGCAACCGACAGCAGGACGGTCAACAACAGCATCGCAATTTGCAGGAGATCACCAAGCCAGAGCGATCCATTCAGAGAGACAACTTTCGTCGGTTCATGGCCCGGGCTCAACGCGTAAGAGGCAAACAATTCCGTATGCGTAAGGCGCTCGACGACCATAAGGATGGCCCGCACCACTGCCCTGAGGAGCGGATGCAGCATGTAGATCGAATAGGTCAGCGTCCCGATCGTGAGCATGGACGGAACCGTCAGCCAACGGCTGACCGCGCCAGCTTCACGCGCGAACACCAGAACGACCAGCGTAAACACCAGCGGCGAGGCGACCTGCAGAGTGACGCTGCTTCCAGCGACCGAAACATAGCCCACAACGAGCATGAGACTCGCCGCCTCGAGCAATGTCTCAACGGATGGCGCCAGGCGTGCGCGCAACACGGGGAAGCGCTCTCGCAAATCGAAAGCGAGAACGCCAAGCGCGAAACCATAAAGGCAGCGCACCAACCCATAGTCAAAAGTCGCATTCATCCCGTCCGGGCTGATGGTGGCGAGCACAACCGGCCCCGCAATGATCGGAAGCAGCCAAGGCCAGATTGTCGGCCCGATCCTGCTCACGACGGCGGCGAAGATCACATAAGCGGCGAACTCGGTGCTGATGCTCCAACTCGCGAAGTTCAACCAGTTCTGCGGATTAACGCCGAGCCCCTGCAGCAGCAGAATGTTGGTGACGCTGGCCTGCAAGAGGTTTGGGCCAATACCGTCCTTCGCAGCGTCGATGGGAATGAACAGCAGCAAGGTCACGAGATGCAGCGGATAGATCCTCCCAAGCCGCAGGAGGAGGAAGCGGCCCGTGCCGAAGCCCTCAGCGAGACGCGAACGATAATTCGACGCGATGACAAAGCCGCTCAACACGAAGAAGAAATCGACGAAGAGGTAGGCATTTCTGGTGAGCGGCAGGAAGGACAGATGGCTGATAACGTCGAAGTGAAACAGCGCGACCATGCAAGCGCAAATGCCACGCCAACTGTCGAGAGCATGATACCGCGTGATATTTTTGGCCGAGTCCATCGAAAACGGGTAGGCAAGACCTTCCACCGGCACAAGCAGCGGTTGACGCTATGCTTAATGTGGCAGGCGGTCGCGGCACTACGCAGCACTCCTCCGAATGATTGCCCCGACGACTGGGAAACCCAGGCGTTCCACGCGTGAACACAGCCAGCGAATTTTCGGACACTATCGTCCCTTTTCCAGACACCCTCCATGGTACCGAGCCGCGCAGTGATCCGCGCTCGGTTGAACTTGGAGTTCAGCCGGGCGCGGATGATGTGATCACGAACGCTGCCGGTCGTTGACGGGGCGTCGCCCGGAAAGCTCAACGCACTGGAGATGGAGCCGAGGGCGACATGGAGGCATTCGGCTTCACCGCCGGGGTCCGACTGCGCAACGCGGCTAGCGTTCGAGGCTCACTCTACGGAGAGCAATTGCCGCATCAGGATCCTCGGGCACGACGCTAAGGCAAGCGCCGGCGACAAGAGATATCAGGGAAGCCCCGCCCATGAAGCCCGCGATCGCGTACCAGTTCCCTGTTGCACCCAACAGGTACGTGCCCATCAGCGGCGCCGTCGCGCTACCTAAGATCGTGCCCAGGGTATATCCGATGGCCATACCGGTATAGCGAACCTTCAGCGGAAATACCTCTGTATAGAATGTGGGCATCACACCGTAGTTCGCGGCAAATGGAACGAACATGATGATGAAGCCGAGCAGCATGAGGCCAAAGCTCTTGGTGTCCAAGAGCGAGAACCAAATGAATGGAGCCACGGTCATGAAGGCCGCGCCTACAACGAAGATCATCTTGCGATTGACCCTGTCGGAAAGCCAACCAAAGAACACCATAGCTATCGCAAGGAAAAGGAAGGCACTCATTACTAGGATGAGCATTTCTCCACGCGGTACGCCCAGATGTTGGGCATAGGATAGCGAAAAGACGGACGACGTATAAAAGAACGTGCCAGCGCCGACGTATGCCAATGCAAGAAGGATGAGCCGCCCCTTGTAATCCCTGAACGTTTCGAAGAGGGGCGTCTTCACGAGGTGCGCTCTGCTCTTGACTTCTTCGAAATCGGGGCTCTCGGAGACACGAGCGCGGATCACCATTCCAACGACGACCAGAATTGCGCTCAGAACAAATGGAATTCGCCAGCCCCAGGAGAGGAACTGAGGCTCATCCAGCGCACTCAGTGCCAAGAAGGCAAGATTGGCGAGGATAAGGCCGAATGGGGAGCCGGTGTTGACGATGCTCCCAAACAGGCCGCGTCGACCGGGGCCTGCGTGCTCCACACTGATCAGCACCGCTCCGCTGTACTCTCCACCCAAGGAGAAGCCTTGAACAATGCGGACGATGACAAGCGCTACGGGTGCCCAGATTCCGATCGCATCATAGGTCGGCAGGAGTCCAATCAGGAACGTCGCGCCTCCCATGAGAGACAAGGTGATGATCAAGGAGGATTTGCGTCCGATCCGATCTCCCAGATGGCCAAATACGGCAGCACCAATCGGGCGCGCAATAAAGGCAACCGCGAAAGTGGACAGCGACAGCAACGTGCCGACAAGCGGATCAAAAGAAGGAAAGAACAGACGTCCAAAAACGAGAGCAGCCGCGATTCCATAAACAAAGAACTCATACCATTCGACGATGGTCCCCGCTAAGCTCGATGCAAGCGCCTTCGTTGCATCAGCGCTGTGCACAACCTCATTTCCCATCGTAGTCGTCGACATATTTGTCCTCCCATATCAATTTTTGTCTTGGTGCATCCGTCAGAAGCCGCACTGGAAGTGGGATGCTCCCTCCCAACCCCGCCGTTTATGAATGTCCGCGGCTTCCCCTAAGCTCGTTCTTGTGACGTCCTTCAACTGTTCCTCGATCAATGCGATCCGCTCGCCACTGATTTGGATGCTGAGAAAGGTTGGATTCCAGTCGCCGGCCGAGCGTCGCCGACGCCGTCCAGCGCAAGCGTCTGGCCGCGGCACTCGATGAGCTGTTTTGGCGACCCGGCGAGCAGCGCCAACGTGGGCGTCAACAAAATGACCCGCCGATCTTGTGTTGGTCGTTGCTCGAAGGAGAAACTTGCGAGACGCCCCTGGTCATGACGTCGATGGGAAATCGAAAACGCCTACAGAACGCCGAGGTCGGCAAGCACCGCCGCCAGTCGCTTCTCGTTTTCAACCGACAGCCGTCCCAGAGGACTTCTGGCCGGTCCGGCACTCAGACCCAGCATGCCGAGCGCAGCCTTGACGGCCTTCGATAGGCCGAGTTCGACAAGGAGATTGGCCAGCGGCAGCAGCTTCTCATGCTGCTTCCTGCCTTCGACGAGATTCGATTCGACGACGACCGTGCGATGAAGTGAGACGCAGTGGGATGGCACCAGGTTCGCCATGCCAGTGGTCCACCCGCGAACGCCAAGGCAGAAGGCAGGAAAAGCATATGGATCAAATCCACCGCCAAGCACCTGGAAGCGATTGCCGAACCTGGACTTCAGCGACGAGATACGGTTCACGTCCATGGTCGCTTCCTTGATTGCGACAAGGTTTTCGATGTGAACCATGCGGGCGATCGCATCCCCCGTCAGATCGACTTGCGACGTGAACGGGTTGTTGTACAGCATGACCGGCAACTTGACGGACCGAGCGACCTTCTCCACGTGTGCGGCGACCTCGTCGGATCCCAAAGCATAATACGTCGGGATACTGATCATGACGCCGTCCGCCCCACTGGCCTCGGCGTGCTCGGCCAGGCTGATCGTCTCCTTCGTCGTGATGGCAGAGATTCCGACCACGGAAGGGATTCGCCCTTTTGCGATCGACACGGTGGCCTCCGCGAGTTGCTGACGCTCGGGAGTGCTGAGGTAGGCAAATTCACCGGTGCTGCCGAGAGGGATCACGGCATGCACGCCTCCCTCGATCATGTGGTTCAGCAGCCGTTCGTATGAGCGCAAATCGATACGTTCGCCTAACTCGTCGAAAGGGGTGACGGGAAAGGCAAGGACTCCCTCGAAAAGTTCTTTTGTCATTTCCAACCTCGATTTTTTTACTGCTCTGCGTCTCTGAGCGCGTCTTAAACCACATATCAGGCTGTCTGACAAGTAGACTACCAGGCATCAGGTAGCCGGATTACCTTGCGACCGTCTGTTCCGTTTTGTAGAGGTCTTCGAGGGCACGGAGGCGAGAAGGCGCGCGATGGACTCGGGAACACAAAAGGGACTCCCCAGGGTGGCAAAGACCTCGCTGGTGGATGAAGTCATCGCCGCCATACGCACGATGCTGAGCGAGTCCTGGACCGTGGGAAGCAAGCTTCCTTCCGAGCAGGAGCTTAGCCGGCAATTGGGGGTTGGCCGCTCGACGGTCCGTGAAGCGTTGCGTGTGCTCGAGCATCTCGGCCTTGTCGAATCACGCAGCGGGCTGGGTACCTTTGTCGTCGAGCAGCGGATGCCCCCGCCTCGGATTCAATATCCACAGAGCCCGGAAGCGTTGGTGCAGCTCTATGAATTTCGGCGCGCGATCGAGATTCCGTCAGCACGTCTGGCGGCAGAACGCCGAACCGCCGAGCAGTTGGCCAACATCAAGTCGGCGTGGCAGGAGTGCGAGCTCGCGGTCAAACGCGGCAGTGCTGACGAGTTCGCGCGGCTCGATTTCCTTTTTCACGCCGCAATCGTGAAAGCCGCGCAGAACAGTTTTTTCATTGAAACCTATCTCGGCCTGCAGGACACCTTTGCCAATAACGTCACGCTGATCCTGGGACAGGGTCAGCTGAAGGGCATGCTGCACTTCCATGACAAGTTGATCGAGGCCATCGAACGACGCGATGCCAAGGCAGCCGCCCGAGCGGCCGAGGACAATTTCAAGGAAACTGATGTTCGCGTGCAACTGCTCTTGCAGAGCAGCAGTGACGTAGACGGGTCTAAAAAGAGATAGCCCGCGACCCGCGGGCCCCCCCCCCGGAATCGCGCACGCGAAACGGTGGTGAAAGCAAGAAAGGTCGCGCACGCCGCGAGCGGCGTGTCAGAAATCCTGCATTTGGCAATCACTCCCAATCCTGGTGACAGGACCGAGCGCCCGGCCAAAATGGCGCGCCATGCCCCGCTTTCCGAATCGTCGGTTGACTTGGGCAGGCGTAGCAATCAGAAAAAAGCCTGAAAAATGAATGGTCGGAGTGGCAGGATTCGAACCTGCGACCCCTGCGTCCCGAACGCAGTGCTCTACCGGGCTGAGCCACACTCCGACTGAGAACGCGGCTTATAGCGTCGGGTTGGGACGACCGCAAGCCGCGCATTTGAGGATTTGAGTCACAGTGGAAACCAGCCTGAAAACCCGGATCCTGCCGGCCGGACCAGCCGCGACCGCGGCGGCGGCCGGCGTGCTCGCAAAAGGCGGCCTGGTGGCGTTCCCGACCGAGACCGTCTACGGGCTCGGCGCCGACGCCACCAATGCGACCGCGATTGCCCATCTCTACCAGGCCAAGGGGCGGCCGGCGTTCAATCCCCTGATCGCTCATGTCGGCGATCTCGCCGACGCGCGGCGGATCGCCCGGTTCGGTGCGGTGGCGACCGCGTTGGCCGAGGCGTTCTGGCCGGGGCCGCTGACGCTGGTGCTGCCGAAAACGGAAGGCTGCCCGGTGGCGGAGCTCGCGACCGCGGGGCTCGATACCGTCGCGGTGCGGGTGCCCGCCCACGCCGTCGCCCGCGACATCCTGCGCGCCCTCGGCCGGCCGGTGGTGGCGCCTTCCGCCAACCTCTCCGGCCATGTCTCGCCGACCACGGCGGAGCACGTCGCAAGCGATCTTTCGGGGCGCATCGACCTGATTGTCGATGGAGGCCCGGTCGAGGTCGGGGTCGAATCGACAATCGTGGGCTGCTTCGAGCGCGCCACGCTGCTCCGGCCAGGCGGCCTGCCGCGCGCGGAGATCGAGCGCGTGCTCGGCAACGGGCTCGATCAACCGCCGGTCGCCGGCGAGAGCGACAACGGCCAGCCGCTCGCGCCGGGCGACGGCGGCAGGCCGCTCGCGCCGGGCATGCTGGCCTCCCACTACGCCCCGCGCACGCGGGTGCGACTCAACGCTGACAGGATCGAGCCCGGAGAGGCGCTTCTGGCGTTTGGACCCTTGAGCATATCGGGGGTTGATTCGGCGGCTGCCGTGATGAATCTGTCTGATGGCGGCGATCTTGCCGAGGCCGCTGCCAACCTGTTCGGCTATCTGCGCGCGCTCGACACCGAAGCCGCGCGTGCGATCGCGGTGATGCCCATTCCCCATGACGGTCTGGGCGAAGCCATCAACGACCGGCTGCGCCGCGCAGCCGTTGGCCGCGAATGAAGGCGGCCGGAGTGAAAGAGACCGGGATGAACATCGCAGATCCGCCAGCGCCGCAGCTTCCGCCGGAACTGATCGACAAGTTTCGCGCCATCGTCGGCGACAAATATGCGGTGACTGATGCCACCGACATCGCGCCCTACCTGGTCGAGGAACGCAACCTGTTCCAGGGCCGCTCGCCGCTGGTGCTACGCCCGGGCTCGACCGCGGAAGTCGCCGCGATCTGCAAGCTCGCCTCGGCGCATCGCATCGCGCTGGTCCCGCAGGGCGGCAATACCGGCCTGGTCGGCGGGCAGACGCCGCATCATGGCGAGGTGGTGATTTCGCTGAAGCGGATGGACAAGATCCGCGAGATCGATACCGCCTCCAACACCATGACCTGCGAGGCCGGCGTGGTGCTGCAGGTGGCTCAGCAGCGCGCCAGCGACGTCGACCGGCTGTTTCCGCTCTCGCTCGGCGCCGAGGGAAGCTGCACCATCGGCGGCAATCTCTCGACCAATGCCGGCGGCACGGCCGCATTGGCCTATGGCGTGGCGCGCGAGATGGCGCTCGGGCTCGAAGTGGTGCTGGCCGACGGGCGCGTGCTCAACGCGCTGTCGAAACTGAAAAAGGACAATACCGGCTACGACCTGCGCAATCTCTTCATCGGCGCCGAGGGAACGCTTGGCATCGTCACGGCGGCGACGTTGAAGCTGTTTCCGAAGCCGCGCGCAATCGAGACCGCCTTTGTCGGGTTGAAATCGCCGGCGGATGCGCTGCAGCTATTGTCGATCTCGCAAACCGAAGCCGCGGGCAGCCTCACCAGCTTCGAGCTGCTTGCCGACATCGCGGTGGATTTCTCGATCCGCCACGGCATCGACATTCGCGATCCGCTTGAGAGCAAGCACCCCTGGTATGTGCTGATGGAGCTTTCCTCGCCGCGCGACGATGCACGCGATACGCTGGAAGTCATCCTCGCCGAGGGCATGGAAGATGGCATCGTCGATGACGCCGTGATCGCCGCGAATTTGAGCCAGCGCCAGGCGTTCTGGAAATTGCGCGACGAGATGTCCGCGGCACAGAAGCCGGAGGGCGGCTCGATCAAGCATGACATCTCGGTGCCGGTCGCCGCGGTCCCGGCCTTTATCGAAGAGGCCAATGCGGCGGTGGTCAAGCTGATCCCCGGCGCGCGGCCAGTGCCGTTCGGCCATCTCGGCGACGGCAACATCCATTACAATGTCAGCCAACCGATCGGCGCCGACAGCGCCGACTTCCTCAGCCGCTGGCATGAGGTCAACGCGGTCGTGTTCGAGATCGTGCTGCGGATGGGCGGATCGATCTCGGCGGAGCACGGCATCGGCGTGCTCAAGCGCGATGAATTGCCCGATGTGAAGGACAAGGTCGCGATCGAACTGATGCGCAGCATCAAGGCGATGCTCGATCCGCTCGGTATCATGAATCCTGGAAAAGTACTGTGAACGTCGCACCGCCACCCCCTATCGCTGCGCTCGCCATCGCGCCGATGTCCGACAGCGACGTCGCTGACGTCGTCGCACTGTGGCAGCGCTGCGGGCTGACACGGCCGTGGAACGATCCGGTCGCCGATATCGCGCTGGCACGACGAGGGCCCAATTCGGACATCCTGGTCGGCCGCGACAATGGGGTGATCGTCGCATCCGCCATGGTCGGCCATGAGGGCCATCGCGGCTGGGTCTATTACGTCGCGGTCGATCCCGAGCGACAGGGCAAGGGATACGGCCGGGTGATCATGCGCGCGGTGGAGGACTGGCTCCAGGCGGCCGGCATTGCAAAACTGCAATTGCTGGTGCGGCGGGAAAACGCCAAGGTCGGCGCGTTCTACCAGTCGATCGGCTATGAGGAGCAGCAGCTTCTCGTGTTTTCCAGATGGATCGACGGGCGCACGCCGCCATGAGTATTTCCGACCGCGTCCGCATCAAGGACGAGCGCGTGCTGTCCGATGAGCACTACGTACTGAAGTCGGTGACCTTCGACTACCGCCGCGGCGACGGTGCGTGGCAGACGCTGAACCGCGAGGTGTTCGACCGCGGCAATGCCGCCACGCTGCTGCCCTACAATCTCGCCGCGCGCAGCGTGGTGCTGGTGCGGCAATTCCGCCTGCCGCCCTTCCTCAATGGCCATGACGATTTCATGATCGAGGCGGCCGCGGGCATGCTGGACAATGAGACCCCGGAGAACCGCATCCGCGCCGAGGCGGAAGAGGAGACCGGCTACCGGCTTCACCACGTCGAAAAAGTATTCGAAGCCTTCATGAGCCCGGGCTCGGTGACGGAGAAGCTGCATTTCTTCGTCGCCGAATATGATTCCTCGATGCGGGTCGGCGACGGGGGCGGCCTTGCCCACGAGGGCGAAGACATCGAGGTGCTGGAGCTGCCACTCGATGAAGCGCTGGCGATGATCAGAGACGGCCGCATCGTCGACGCCAAGACCATCATGCTCGTGCAATACGCCGCGCTGAATATTTTCCGGTAGCTACTTGCGTCATGCCTTTCCCTTCTCCCCTTGCGGGAGAAGGCGGCGCGCATGAAATGCGCGACGGATGAGGGGTTCTCTCCACAACCGATGGTGCGCGTGGAGACAACCCCTCACCCTAGGGAGTCCGTGGCGACCGTCCGAGCAGCCCTCTCCCACAAGGGGAGAGGGCGCAACAAGCCACATCGCGCAAGGATGATGGGCACGTACGCTTTGCCCACCCGTCAGAACAAACTCCCCTGCCCGTCGTCTTCCACCGGCGACGATGGCTTGCGCGGTGTCGCCCGCTTCGGCTTCTGCGGCTCGGCAGCGCGCTCCTCGTCCGTGATCGGCAGCAGCAATTGCGCATCGTCATTGGCGGCGTGATTGACCCGCGTCGAGACCTCGTGCCAGACGAATTCGCCGGCCTCCGGGCCCTTCAGGAGCGGCATCGCCAGCGAGACCTCGTCGTTGCGGCAATCGAGCCAGCGCTCGAAGGCGTCGGGCGAAATCGTCACGGGCACGCGGTGATGCAATCTCGCCAGATCGGCGCTGGCCGGCGCGGTGATGATCGCCACCGTATCGACCTCCTCGCCGTTCGGGCCGATCCAGGTCTCCGCCAGCGCGGCGAAGCCGACCGGCTGCTGGTCGCGGCGATAGATGAAATAGGGCCGCTTGCGGCCGCCCTCGTCGTGCCATTCATAATAGCCGTCAGCCGGGATCAGGGAGCGGCGGCGCCGGATCGCGTTCTTGAAGGCGGGCTTCTGCAGCACCGTCTCCGAGCGGGCGTTGAACAAGAGCCCGACCTGACGGGGATCCTTGACCCAGGCGGGTATCAGCCCCCAGCGCATCAGCCGGAAATGCCGGCCGCCGTTCTCCAGGATCACCACGGGGACGGGCTGGGTCGGCGCAATATTGTGCCGCGGGGGGAAGTTGGGCTGCTCGGCATAGCCGAAGAGCAGCCTGATCGCCTCCGGCGGCGAGGTGATAACGAAGCGTCCGCACATAATCCGGGAAAAATAAGTACTCGTTCAGGACCTTTTAACCGCCCCTGTCAAACATTGGGCATGATGAACGCCATGGGCTCAACAGCAGCACAATCCGATCGCCCGACACCGCGACCGGCGGGCCCGGACGAGGACCGGGCTGCGGCGTTGCGCGCCGCCAACATCAATCCGCGCACCGGGCTTGCCACCGATTACCTCAATCACTTCAACGAAGCCATCATGCTGCTCGAGATGATTCCGGACATGCCGGAATGTGCCGAGGATTTCCTGAGCTGGCACCCACTGACCTATGCCGAGCATTTCACGGCCTCCAACTTCAGGGCGCGCGACCTCGCAATCGAAGCCTACGAATCGGCTGATCCCACGACCCGCGCCGAATTCGACAACATCACGAACACGATGACCTCGATATTGACGGCGGTAAGCGCCGCGATGGACAAGGTGCGCCAGGACAAGACCCGTGCCAAGCTAGCCGAGCAGGCCACGATCTGGGTCAAGCCGCTGGTCGCCCTCGCCGGGGGCATCATCAACGGCGGCACTGAAGCCGACATCGAACGGATCATGGCGAGCGAGTAGCTGAACCGGGTACAAATATCACTCTCGCCGTCATGGCCGGGCTTGTCCCGGCCATCCACGTCCTTCCAGCCGCGAAGGAAGGCGTGGATCCCCGGGTCAAGCCCGGGCATGACGAACTCTACGGTTAGACCTCTCGTTCCCAATCGGGCATGATCGGCGCCGGTTTCGCCGGTTTTGGATCGCCTCTTGACTTCCCCCGCCCAGCCTGCCCGTCCACAGCTTGCCGTTTCCGGCGCGATTTTTCGCGACGGCAAGGTGCTTCTGGTCCGCCGCGCCCGCACGCCGGGCAAGGGCTTCTATTCGCTGCCGGGCGGCCGGGTCGAATTCGGCGAATCCCTGCATACGGCGCTGCACCGGGAGGTCGACGAGGAGACAGGGCTCCGAATCGAGATTGTCGCGCTTGCCGGCTGGCGCGAGGTGCTGCCCGGGCCGACGGCTAACGGGCACTATCTGATCATGTCGTTCGCGGCGCGATGGGTGGCGGGGGAACCCCACCTGAATGACGAACATGATGATTTCAAATGGCTCGAGCCCGAGGCGATCGGCGATCTCAAGGTCACCGGCGGCCTGCAGGAGGTGATTCAGGCCGCCCGGCGGCTGATTTGAAGCCCTATCGGACAGCTTCCAGCGCCTTGCCTGCAGCACAATCCAAGGGCATATGACGCTGCCATGTCGAAAGTTCTCCTGGCCGTCCTGATCCTCGTTACCGCGTGCAATCTCTCGCCCGGCCGGGCGGAGGATGCCGCGGCGCCGTTTGACGGCGATCTGCAGCGGCTCGCCGAGATCCTCGGCACCCTGCATTATCTGCGCGGCATCTGCGGCAGCAACGAAGGCGCCAAATGGCGCAACGAGATGCAGGCGCTGATCGACGCCGAAACCCCCTCCGGCGACCGCCGCGCCCGCATGATCGCGGGCTTCAACCGCGGCTATAACGGTTTTCAGCAGACCTACCGAAGCTGCACGCCGGCAGCGGTCGTGGCGATCCGCCGCTATGTCGAGGAAGGCTCCAAGATCTCGCGCGACCTGACCGCGCGCTATGCTAACTGACTGAGCGGATAGACGTTCGATTGACCTTGGTTGCCGCCATTAACCCTTCCTAAAGAAGTGGCCTAGGCGTGCCCAATCTGCGTGCTACAGCTTTGTGCATGACGTGATTCGCCGTGAATCGCGCCGACATTGCCTGTGAGTTTCATGCGCATTCCAGCGTTCTCGATTGCCCGCGATCCCCTGCCTGACCACGAGCAGAAGCAGGCCGCGCTCTCCTACCTTAACGAGGCTTGGGCCGAAGCGCGTCATGACGGCATCGACGGCGACTGCCTCGCGCAGGCGAGCCTGTTCGCCGCGCTGGCCGAGCTGGTCGGCACCTATGGCGAGGAAGCGGTGGCGAAGTTCGTCGAGGGGCTGCCGGCGCGCGTGCGCAACGGCGAATTCTCGCTGATACTGGCGCGGCAGTAAGTCTCCACGCGCTCAGTCGTCATCACCCGCTTGTTCTGCCGTCATTGCGAGCGAAGCGAAGCAATCCATTGTCACCCCGATTCGCGGCGGCAATGGATTGCTTCGCTTCGCTCGCAATGACGGAGAACTACACCCTCAACGTCTCCAAAAACCGCACTGGCTCGCCCAGCGACGGCGTCACAACCTCGCCCTGCCACATCACCCGCTTGCCACGGATGAACGTGCCGACCGGCCAGCCGGTGACGCGCATCCCGTCATAGGGCGTCCAGCCCGCGCGCGAGGCGATCCACTGGTTGGTGATGGTCTCGCTGCGCTTGAGATCGACGACGGTGAAATCGGCGTCATAGCCGGCCGCGATGCGGCCCTTGCAGGCGATGTTGAACAGCCGCGCCGGTCCCGCGCTGGTGAGGTCGACGAAACGCGCCAGCGACAGCCGGCCGGCGTTGATGTGATCGAGCATCAGGGGCACCAGCGTCTGCACGCCGGTCATGCCGGAGGGCGAGGCCGGATAGGTCTTCGCCTTCTCTTCCAGCGTATGCGGGGCGTGGTCGGAGCCGAGCACGTCGATGATGCCCTGCTCGATGCCGTACCAGATCCGCTCGCGATGGTCGGCCGAACGCACCGGCGGATTCATCTGCGCGTGGGTGCCGAGCCGCTCGTAGCATTCCGGCGCGGCCATGGTGAGGTGATGCGGCGTCGCCTCGCAGGAGGCGACGTCCTTGTGGTCGCGCAGGAAATCGATCTCCTGCTTGGTCGAGATGTGCAGCACGTGGATGCGCTTGCCGGTCTCATGCGCGAGCTTGACCAGCCGCTGCGTTGCCATCAACGCCGCGACCTCGTCGCGCCAGAGCGGATGCGAACGCGGATCGCCCTCGATCCTGAGCGATTTGCGATCGTTGAGGCGATATTCGTCCTCGGCATGGAACGCAGCGCGGCGGCGGATCACCTTGAAGATGCGGCGCAGGCTCTCATCGTCCTCGACCAGCAGCGTGCCGGTGGAGGAGCCGATGAACACCTTGACGCCGGCGCAGCCCGGCGCACGTTCGAGTTCCGGCAAATCCTGCACATTCTCCCGGGTGCCGCCGATGAAGAAGGCGAAATCGCAGTGCATGCGGTGATGGGCGCGCTTCACCTTGTCGGTGAAGGCCGCTTCCGTCACCGTCAGCGGGTCGGTGTTCGGCATCTCGAACACGGCGGTGACGCCGCCCAGCACAGCGCTGCGCGATCCGGTCTCGAGATCTTCCTTGTGGGTCGGCCCGGGCTCGCGGAAATGCACCTGGGTGTCCATCACCCCGGGCAGGACGTGCAGGCCCTTGCAGTCGATCACCTCGTCGGCGGAATCGCAGTTGAGGCCGCCGATCTCGGCAATACGGCCATTCCTGATGCCGATGTCACGGATGCCCTCGCCATCCTGATTGACCACGGTGCCGGATTTTAGAATGGTGTCAAAACGCTGATTCATCGTTCCTCGCGCCCGTGTTCAAGCTGCCTGCCGGGCCTTGTTCGGCACAGTTTAGCGCCTTAACTTCGGTAGGAATATCCGCTAGCTCCGTTTCCCAAAGGAACCTTGGAAAAGGGCCGAACAAGCCGCATGAAAGCAGCATTTCTACCCGATCGGGGCGTGGTCAAGGTGACGGGCGAGGACGCCCGCAACTTCCTCAACGGCCTCGTCACATCAGACCTGACCGACCTTGCGCCGGGTATGGGCCGGTTCGGCGCGCTGCTGACCCCGCAGGGCAAGATCATCGTTGATTTCCTGATCACGGAGGCGCCCGCTGGCCATGGCGGCGGCTTCCTGATCGATGTGCCGCGCGCGCTCGCGCCAGCGCTGACCGACAAGCTGCGCTTCTACAAGCTGCGCGCAAAGGTCGCGGTCGAGAATCTTTCCGACGGGCTCGGCGTACTGGCCGCCTGGGACGGTGAGCCGGCGATGAAGCCCGACCTCTGCTTCGCCGATCCGCGCAGCGGCGCGCTGGGTTTTCGCATCCTGGTGCCCGAAGATTTGAAGGCCAAGGTCGCAGGTCTCATCGGCGCCGACCTCGTCGACAGCGCCGCCTATGAGGCGCATCGCATTGTGAGCGGCATCCCGCGCGGCGGGCTCGACTTCAGCTATGGCGACGCGTTCCCGCACGAGACCAACATGGACCGGCTGAGCGGCGTCGATTTCGACAAGGGCTGCTATGTCGGCCAGGAAGTCGTGTCGCGGATGCAGCATCGCGGCACCGCGCGCACGCGCACCGTCAAGATCATCCTGGACGATCTGGCGCCCGAACCGGGCGCCACCATCGTCGCCGGCGACAAGCAGGTCGGCACCATGGGCTCGGCCGCGGGACAGAACGGCCTGGCGCTGATCCGCACCGACCGCGTCGCTGATGCGCTCGATGCCGGACTTTCGCTTTCCGCCGGCGGCCTTGGTCTGAAGCTTGCCGAGCCTGATGTTGTGCGCGCCGCACCGAAAAAGACCGTCGCATGAGCCGCACTGCGCAACTGCATCCCGACGGCAAGATTCGCTGTCCGTGGCCGGGCGAAGACCCGTTTTACGTCGCCTACCACGACGAGGAATGGGGTGTGCCGGAATATGACGACCGCGCGCTTTACGAAAAGCTGATTCTCGACGGCTTCCAGGCCGGCCTCTCCTGGATCACGATCCTGCGCAAGCGCGAGAATTTCCGTAAAGCCTTCGACGATTTCCAGCCCGAGAAGATCGCGCGCTACAACGACAAGAAGGTTCATGCGCTGATGAACGATGCCGGCATCGTGCGCAACCGCGCCAAGATCGAGGGCACGATCGCAAGCGCGAAGTCCTATCTGAAGATCATGGAGGAAGGGCCGGGCTTCTCGAAATTCCTATGGGATTTCGTCGACGGCCGTCCTAAGGTCAACGAGTTCAAGACCACGGCGAGCGTGCCGGCCTCGACACCGCTGTCGATCAAGGTCTCGAAAGAACTGGCCTCGCGCGGCTTCAAGTTCGTTGGCCCGACCATCGTCTACGCCTTCATGCAGGCGACCGGCATCGTCAACGATCATCTCGTGACCTGCTTCTGCCACGAGGCTTGCGGCGGCAAGCATCGCAGCCCGCGCTTCAAAGTGAAATGACCGGAAGATCACCGGCGCCGAAGCAGGACGCGCGGGCCTGGCAGCGCATGCTGTCCGGGCGGCGGCTCGATCTGCTCGACCCTTCGCCGCTCGACATCGAGATCGCCGACATCGCCCACGGGCTCGCCCGCGTCGCACGCTGGAACGGACAGACCAGCGGCGCGCATATCTTCTCGGTCGCGCAGCATACGCTCCTGGTCGAGGCGGTGATGCGCCAGCAGATGCCGCGCGTCGATGTCAGCGTGCGGCGCGCGGCGCTGCTGCATGATGCGCCGGAATATGTCATCGGCGACATGATCTCGCCGTTCAAGGCGGTGCTCGGCGGCGACTACAAGACGGTGGAAAAGCGCCTGCTCTCCGCGATCCACATCCGCTTCGGCCTGCCGCCGGCGCTGGCCGAGGAGATCACCCAGCAGATCAAGGCCGCCGATCGCGGCGCCGCCTATCTCGAAGCAACCCGCCTTGCCGGATTTTCCGAAGCCGAAGCCAAGCGCCTGTTCGGCCGCGATCCCGCACTGCCCGCGGCAACCGAGCGCGACTATCTCACGCCCTGGACCGCAGCAAAAGCCGAGAAACGGTTCCTCGAACGCTTCCAGGCGGTGGCGGCGTGATCTTCTTCCCTTCTCCCCTTGTGGGAGAAGGTGGCGCGAAGCGCCGGATGAGGGGTTGCCTCCACGGGCGATCGTGCGCGTGGAGAGAACCCCTCACCCAAGCGAGTTCGTGGCCATGCCGGAGCTGCCCTCTCCCACAAGGGGCGAGGGCGCAATAACTGGCATCGCGAAGGGTGGCTTTGCCCACCCTAGGGCAGCGGCTATAATCGAGCCCAGTCACGCTGCCGAAGGACCATGATGCTTCACGTCTGCTCGCTTGCCCTGCTTCCCGAAACCGTAAGACTGACCGGCGCCAGCCACGTCCTCACCGTGATGGCCAATATCGCGCAGGTGCAGCGGCCGGCCTCCGTGCTCGAAATCAACCATCTGCGCGTGCAGGTCGACGACATCACCGAAGTGATGGACGGCTTCATCGCACCGTCGGAACGGCACATCGAGCAGGTCCTGAACTTCGTGCGGGGCTGGGATCGTAGCGCGCCGATGGTCGTACACTGCTACGCCGGCATCAGCCGCTCGACCGCGAGCGCGTTCGCTGCCGCCTGCGCGCTCAATCCGCATCGCGACGAGGCCGAGATCGCGCGCCAGATCCGCGCCGCCTCCCCGATCGCCTCGCCCAACCGGCTGATGGTGAGCCTCGCCGACAAGGCGCTCGGGCGGGAGGGGCGGATGGTCCGCGCACTCGACGAGATCGGACCCGGCGCGATGAGCGTCGAAAACCAGCCGTTCCGGGTCGACCTCGAGTGAGTCGCGCGGAAATGCCGCTTTGATGATTGAACTTTTTGCGGGGCAACCTCCACTCAATGGATTGCGACGACCGCGGACGTGATTGGTTACGCCCCTCGCGCGCCGGCCCGGAGGCCTGATGCTGGAGTTCATTGTTTTTGTCATTGCGATCGTCGCATTTGCTTTTGCGCTGAAATCAATGAACGAAGTGGCCGCCTTGCGCGTGCGGCTGGAGGCCCTCGAAGGTGCGAATGCCGCGGCAATACGGCCGGCATCGCCGCCGCTCGTCCCCGAGCACGGGCCTGAGCCGACGCGTGCGACCTCGCCGCCGGCTGCGGCCACGCCTCCGCCATTGCCGCCCGAGGCCATCCAGGCCGCACCTGCCAAGGCCGCGCAAGCTGCAGAACCGGACGCGCCAACCGGCGCGCCGCCTGCGCCACCGCCTCCGCCACCGACACAACCCGGCTTCGAAGAGACCATCGGCACCCGATGGGTGGTGTGGCTCGGCGGCCTGACGCTGGCGCTCGGCGGTTTCTTCATGGTGCGCTATTCGATCGAAGCCGGCCTGCTCGGGCCCGGCGTGCGCACCATGCTCGGCGGCCTGTTCGCGCTGGCGCTGCTCGGCGCCGGCGAATGGACGCGACGCAAGGAAAGCATCTCCACCATCGCGCCGCTGCTATCAGCCAATATCCCGGCGATCCTCACCGCCGCCGGAACGGCTGTGGCATTCGCGACCGTCTACGCAGCTTACGCGCTCTACGACTTCCTCGCGCCGGCCACCGCCTTCGTGCTGCTCGGACTGGTCGCGCTCGGCACGCTGCGGCGCTGCTGCACGGGCCGGCGCTGGCCGGGCTCGGTGTCGTCGGCGCTTTTGCCACGCCGATCCTCGTGTCATCCGAAAAGCCGGATTTCTGGGCGCTCTACATCTATCTGGCGATCGTCACCGCGGCATCGTTCGGCCTCGCCCGCATCCGGCTGTGGCGCTGGCTTGCCGTTACCACGGTGGTGTTCGCGCTGCTCTGGACCTTCCCCTGCCTGCAATGCGGGCCATCGATGATCGGGCCGCACGCCTTCCATGTCGTCGCGGGATTCATCCTCGCCGCGCTCTTGGTCGTCTGCGGCTTCATGTTCGGACCGGAGGCGGAGGGCGAACAGGTCGAGCCGATCTCGTCGAGCTCGCTGATCGCCTATCTGTTCGGCGCGCTGCTGATCGTGCTGAACAGCTTTCACGCCGACCCCGCGATGATCACCTTCGGCCTCCTGGTCGCCGGCAGCCTGCTCGTTGCCTGGCGGACGCCGGCGGCCAGTGCCGCGATCGGCGCCGCCGCGCTGTTTGTGTTCGTCGTGTTCGCCGAATGGGCGGTGCGCGGCAATCCGGACATGCTGGTGCTGCCCGGCGGCCCCCTGCCCGGCATCGGGCCGAACGCCACCGACGGCTCGGTCTCGCTGCACCTGACCACGGCGGCGATCTTCGCCGGCATGTTCGGCGTGAGCGGTTTCCTCGCGCAGCGCCGCTTTGCAACGACTGCAATCACCGTGCAGTGGGCGGCGGCCGCCACCTTCACACCGCTGGCGCTGTTGATCGCGCTCTACGCCCGGATCGCGCAGCTCGACCGCTCGATTCCGTTCGCAATTCTCGCCGTACTGCTCGCCGCGGCCTTCGCCGCCGCCACCGAATTCCTGACCAGGCGCGAGGACCGGCCCGGACACTCCGCCTCGATCGCGCTGTTTGCGACCGGCACGCTCGCCGCACTCGCGCTCGCGCTCACATTCGCGCTGGAAAAGGGTTGGCTCACGATCGCGCTGGCGCTGATGTCGCTCGGCACCGCCTGGATTTCCCTGCAGCGGCCGATCGCCTTCCTGCGCACGCTTGCTGCGATCCTCGCCGGCATCGTGGTGCTGCGCATCGGCTATGAACCGCGTATCGTCGGCGACGCCGTCGGCAGCACGCCGATCTTCAACTGGCTGCTGTGGGGCTACGGCATTCCCGCCGGCTCGTTCTGGGCAGCCAGCATCTTCCTGCGCCGCCATGGCGACGACGCGCCGCTCCGCGCCATGGAATCGGCCGCGATCCTGTTCACGGTCCTGCTCGCCTTCATGGAGATCCGTCACGCCATCAACGACGGCGACGTCTACCGCAACAGCGCCGGCCTCACCGAGGTCGCGCTGCAGGTCTGCACGGCGCTGGCGATGGCGATCGGGCTCGAGCGTCTGCGCATCCGCACGGTCAGCATCGTGCACAATATCGGTGCGGTGCTGCTGACCGTGTTCGCCGGTCTTGCCGCGGTCTTCGGTCTGATGCTGCTGGAGACGCCGATCCTGTGGCCGATCGATGTCGGCGGCAGCTTCGTCAACCTGCTCCTGCTCGGCTATGCCCTGCCCGCGGTGCTGGCGCTGCTGTTGTCCTATGCGGTTGCGGGACGGCGCCCGGCCGCCTACGGCAACACGCTCGCGGCCGGCGCGCTGATCCTCGCGCTCACCTATGTCAGCTTCGAAATCCGCCGGCTCTACCACGGCCCCGTGCTGTCGCACGGCCCGACCACGGGCGCCGAGCAATACACCTATTCGATTGCCTGGCTGGCGTTCGGCGTCGTGCTGCTCGGGATCGGCATCGTCGTTGGCTCGCAGCGTGCGCGGATGGCCTCTGCCGCCGTCATCGCGCTGACCATCGTCAAGGCGTTCGTAGTCGACATGTCGCAGCTCACGGGCGTCTACCGCGCGCTATCCTTCATGTGCCTCGGCGTGGTGCTGGTCGCGATCGGCTGGCTCTACCAGCGCATCCTGTTCCGGCGACAAACGGCACCACCCCCGGTCGCTGGCGTGGGATGAGCTTGGCGAAGCTCGTGCCAACGCGTAGATAGGCGGCATGGCAAGACCGCGCAGTTTCGATCCCGATGAAGTGCTGGACGTTGCGCGCGACGTGTTCTGGCAGAAGGGTTTTCAGGGCACGTCGCTCGACGACATCACTGCAGCGACGGGCCTCGCCAAGCCGAGCCTCTATGCCGCCTTCGGCGACAAGAACGCGCTGTTCCTGACCGTGCTCGATCGCTACCACACGCGTATCGTTGCGCATGCCGAAAAGGTGATCAACGAGGGATCATCTGCACGCGAGGCGATCGAGCGCTGGCTCGCAGCCTTTATTCCACGCTGTTCGGGCGCCAAGGGCAGCCGCGGCTGCCTGTCGATCAACGCGTCGGCCGACGGCATTGCCGAACAGAAGGACGTGCGCACCAGGATCGAAGCTTTCAACCGGAAACTCGAGCATTTGCTGCGAGACAGGCTTCGCGCCGATCGCGCGCAGTTTGGCGCCGGTTTCGATCCCGATGCCGCAGCGCACACGATCATGGCGGTCTATATCGGGTTGATGGTTCTGGCCAAGGACAAGCCGAGCGCGGCCAGCGTTCGCGCCACACTCGATCAGATCATGCGCCTCCTTGTTTGACTTTGGCCGCTCATTATGTACTCATAAGTACATAACAGCGGAGACCATTGCCATGAAGGCGATCCAGATCGAAGCATTCGGCAATCCCGCCGATGTTATGAGGCTCGTCGACGTCCCCGATGTCGGCGCTCCCGGCGACGGCGAAGTCGTGATCGCGCTGGAGGCTTCGCCCATCAACATGAGCGACCTCCTGATGATCTCGGGCCGCTACGGCTACCGCCCGAAGCTGCCGAGCATCGTCGGAACGGAGGGTGTCGGCCGCGTCGTGGCGGTCGGTCGTGGCGTCAAGCATCTCAAGCAGGGCGACCGCACTCTCATCCCCTATCCCTCGCCGGCCTGGGCAGAGCGCATCAAGGCTGACGCCAGCAGGCTGCGGGCGCTTCCCGACGGCGATCCGCTGCAACTGGCGATGCTCGGCATCAATCCCGCAACGGCTTACCTGCTGCTCACCGAGTTCGCCACATTGGCTCCCGGCGCGTGGGTGATCCAGAACGCAGCCAATTCCGGCGTCGGCCGCGCGGTGACCGGGATCGCGAAATCGCTTGGATTGAAGACGGTCAATATCGTCAGACGCGAGGAAGTCGTGGCTGATCTCAAGGCGAGCGGCAGCGACGTCGTGCTGGTCGACGGACCCGACCTCAACAAGCGCGTCGCCGCCGAGACCGCCGGTGCGCCGATCGCGCTCGCCATCGATGGCGTCGCCGATACCGCGACGATGAATCTGATTACGTGCCTGGCGCCGAAGGGCGTGCTGGTGTTCTACAGCGCAATCAGCGGCAAGCCCTTCGTCGGTCCGGCACAGCCCTTCATCTTCCGCGACATCGCGATGCGCGGCTTCTGGCTCGCCAACTGGTTCAACAGCGCCACCGCCGCGCACGTCAGCGCGATGTACGAACACCTGGCGCCGCTGGTGGCCTCGGGCGCGATCAGCGCGCCGGTCGAAGGTACCTACCGTTTTTCGCAAATCCCCGAAGCCGTGTCGGCGGCGCAGAGGAATCGCGGCAAGGCGCTGTTCACGCCGGACTGACCGAGGGCAGACGGGATAAATCGGCAGGTTCTTTATCACGCCCGCGCGCCTGCCTCGGGGCGTGCCTGACATCACGCCCCTGTGACGCGACTTTGTGCATGACTTTGTGCATGACGAGTTGTCGCGTCGGCTCGCGCCATTGCACTGCACCCGGGCAGACATTTTCTAGACATAGTGTGCGCTTCAAAGAGCTATATTGCAGCGATTGACCATTTTAACGAGGGGAGCGTTTTGCACCGAGACATTGCGGGAGCGCTCGCGCGGCTGGCGAGCTTGGCGATCATCTGCGCAACACTTGCGATCCAGCCTGCGGCAGCGCAGACGATGGCCGCGACTTGTCCATCGCAGGCGGGCGCGCGAGGAACGCAGATCCTGGTCTGCCACGACGGCCTCATCATCGTCGCCGAGGACGGCGCGAGGTTTACGCTGCAAGGCCACGATGGCAGCGCCATGGCAGTCGATCTGCAGAGCAAGGCACTGCTGCTCGACGATGCCAAAATGCGCGGCAAGAATCGCTTTCGCGTCAACACGCCACAAGCGATTGCCGCCGTGCGCGGGACCAAATGGGCGGTCGATGTGCAGGAGGCGAGGACATCAGTGCTCGTGCTGCAGGGCCGGGTCGCGGTGCGCCGGCCACGGGGCGGAAACCAGGTGGTGCTTGGTCCGGGCGAAGGCGTCGACGTCGATCCGGGAAACGAGCCGCTGACGGTCAAGCGCTGGGGGCAGCCGCGCGTCGATGCGCTGCTCGCGCGCCTCGGGCAATGATCCTTGGTGAGCGGCCGGATCCCTCAAACATCGATCGCGCTTCTGCTCTCACTCGTCTGGGCGGCCGCGCTGGGAATAGGCTACTGGAACGGTGACGTTCAATTCCTCGATCGCGCCGAAGGCGCGCTGACCGACCTGCGCCTATCGGCACGCGGTGAGCGCGCGGCGCCCGATCTCGTCACGATCGTTGCCATCGACGATGAGACAGTCGCCAAGCGAGGCGGCTATCCGCTGCCGCGCGCCGACCTCGCCGCGATCATCGAGAAGGTTGGGAGCTACGCACCGCGCGCGATCGCAGTCGATCTCTTGCTCCTTGACCAGGGCAAGGACGGCGGCGATGCGGCGCTGGCGCAAGCGCTCGCAAAGCGCCCTTCCGCCATTGCCGCTGCCGCCGTGTTTCCCGATGCGATCCAGATGCTGGAGGCGGATGACAAGAGCCCGCTCGCGCGGCTGCCGCGGGCGGAGAGATTCCTGCGCCCACTGCCAGCGTTCGCGGAACATGCTGTTGTCGGCGTCGTCAACCTGACCACCGACAAATCGGGCACGCCGCGCGGCATTCCCTTGCTGGTCCGCACCAGCGACAAAGTCGAGCTGGCGTTTCCGCTGCGCGTCGTAGCGCTGGCCGCAGGCCACGATCCGGTGATCGAGCCGGACAGCGTTCGCCTCGCGGGTCAGAGCATTCCGACTGACATCGATCATGTGCTGCCGCTCGCCTATTACGGCCCTCGCGGCACGGTACCGACGGTGAGTGCCGCATCGGTGCTCGACGGCGAGGTCGCGCAACCGGCTATCCGCGACCGCGTCGTCGTCATTGGTGCGACTGTGACGGGCGGCGGCGACGTGTTTCCGACGCCGTTCGATCCCGTGATGCCTGGTGTCGAGATCGTCGCGACCGCGATCGATCACCTGATGACCGGCGGCGGCATCCTGCGCAATCGGTCGATACGCCTGGCCGACGCAATCCTGGCGGCGGCGCTCACGCTTGCGATCGTTGGCTTGCTGGCGTGGCGGCGCAGCGCAGCCGGCCTGCTCTCGATCGCGGCGCTCGTGGCGATCTGGGCTGTCATGAACTACGTCGCATTTTCGCACGGCATCTGGCTCAGCGCGGCATTGCCGATTGCCGCCGCCGCGCCGCCGGCAATCCTGTTCGGGTCGATCCAGCTTTGGCTCAATCGGCGGCAGGCGCACTATTTCGCGGTCAAGAGCGACCTGCTGCAGCAATTCCAGGCACCGGCGCTCAACAGATGGCTGACCGCCAATCCGGCGTTCCTGCTGGAGCCGCGGCACCAGGATGCGGCGGTGATCTTCATCGACCTCTCGGGCTTCACGGCATTGAGCGAGACGCTCGATATCGACGCGGGGCTTGCGCTGCTGAAAGATTTTCACACCCTCGTCGACGAGGAGGTCGAGTTGCACAGCGGGATCATCACGAGCTTCCTCGGCGACGGCGCCATGATCCTGTTCGGCCTGCCGGAAGCAACCGAAGACGATGCGCGCAAGGCCGCGCACTGCGCAGTCACGCTCTGCAACCGCGTCGCGCAATGGATCAATTCGTTGCCGGGAACGATGGCGCCGCGGATCGGCTTCAAGGTGGGCGCGCATTACGGGCCGATCGTCGCCTCGCGGCTCGGCGGCAGCTATCAGCACATCACCGCGACCGGCGATACCGTGAACGTGGCGAGCCGTCTGATGGAGGTTGCGGCCAAGGAAGGCACGCCACTCGCGCTCAGCGACGACCTCTTGCAACGGACCGGCCCCGCCTCCGCCTTGTTCGAGAGCGGCACGCTCACCGGCCCACGCGAGACGCTCATCCGCGGACGCACCCGCCCGCTCTCAGTCTGGCTATGGCGCAACGATTCGCGCGGCCAAGCTAAAGTGCGATGAGATCAGATCGGAAGTACCTTACCTCTCCCCATCGGGGAGAGGTCGGATCGCATGCAGCGCAGCGGAATGCGATCCGGGTGAGGGGGAAGAGCTCCGTCGAGAGACTATAACCCCTCACCCGGCGCTGCGCCGTAGCCGAAGCTACGCTTCGGCGTGTCTTAGTAACGGCCGCCGAAGGCTGCCTATGCCTCTCCCTATGGGAGAGGTGAACACCGCGGCCGCACCGAATCAAACAAAAGTCAGTTCTAACCAATCGACTCCGCGATCAGGCGGATTCTGAACACGGGCTTCTTGCTCTCGTCGATCAGCTCCATCTGCCACTCGGCGTCCTGCTTGAGGCTGCGTGCGATGCTGCCGAGAAGATTGCCGCTGACCTTGGTCATCTCGGCCCATGCGGCCTCACGGCTTTCGAATTCCGACCCCTGATCGGACGCGCCCGCGAAGCGACCATGGCTGATCCTGAAGAAATATTGCGGCATGTGGAACTCGGTTGTTGCGCCCACCCCCGGCCGTCCTGGTGGAGATTAGGAGATTAGACGCTACCAAGCCATGAATTCGCGAGCCCGTATCATTACGGGTCTTCGCCGCCACGTTGTCGCCTCGATCAAACCAAGTCGGCGGGACGGTGATTCCAGCTAATCGGTCGAACGGCGCAATTCCGCCGCGCCTTCCGGTTGCGCCGATTCTGGCTTCACCGGCTCGAGCCTGGTGCGCTCGACAGGCGGCGTCTCGACGCGCGCGGACACTTCGGCGCGGGAGGCGTCGGCCGAGCGGGTCGCACGCAGCGAGCGCGGGCGCGCCACCGCGCGCGCCAGCAGCATCTGCTTGCCGCCCTGGTGATGGAAGTCGCAATAGGCAAAGCCCATGCCCGACACCGAGCCGCGGAACGAGCGATCGTCGCGCTTGTCGAGGTTGAAGCAGGGCTCGAACGGAAGGCCTTTCAGCGAGGCACAGACGGCCTGACCGCGAACCTGCAGCGTGTTGCCCGGCAACCTGACATGGCGAATCGGGCCGGAGCCGGAGAACTGGATCGAGCCGGCGGCGCCCATGTCGTCGAGGATACGCCCCGCGCCGCGGGTGCCGTCAAAGCAGGTGAAGGCGAATACCTTGCCGGCGACAAATCGCCTGGCCTCTTCGGCGCTCATCGATCCCGCCAACGCAGGCGCGGCCATCGCGCCGGCCACGACCGTCCCCAATACCAGACGCGCAAGCATGAGCCACTCCACTTACCCAGCGCGGGCACACCGCCTTTACCCGCTGCTTACCATACCAACCAAGGCAACATTGGAGCAGCTTGGTTGGTAAATTCTGAACGCCGTCAGACTATTTTTACCACGATCCGGCCGCGGACCTCGCCCGCGAGGATTTTCGGGCCATAGGAGATCGCTTCGTCCAGGCCGATTTCGTGAGTTATATCAGCGAGTTTTGCCTTGTCCAAATCGCTGGCGAGGCGGCTCCAGGCGCGCTTGCGCCGTTCGATCGGGCACATCACCGAATCGATGCCGATAAGGCACACTCCCCGCAAAATGAACGGAGCGACCGAGGAAGGTAGGTCCATGCCTGCCGCAAGCCCGCACGCGGCGACAGCGCCGCCGTACTTGGTCATCGAGAGCATGTTGGCGAGCGTGGTTGAACCGACGCTGTCGACGCCGCCGGCCCAGCGCTCTTTCGCCAGCGGCTTGACCGGGACGGTCAATCCGCTGCGGTCGATCACCTCGGCGGCGCCGAGGCCCTTGAGGTAGGCCGCCTCCGCTTGCCGCCCGGTGGAGGCGATCACGTGATAGCCGAGCTTGGACAGCACGGCTGTCGCGACCGAGCCGACCCCGCCGGCGGCCCCCGTCACCACGATCGGGCCGCTCTTGGGTGTCACCCCGTGGTCCTCCAGCGCCAGAACCGAGAGCATTGCGGTATAGCCTGCGGTGCCGATCGCCATGGCGTCGCGCGCCGAGATCCCGTCAGGCAGCCGCACCAGCCAGTCGCCCTTGACGCGCGCCTTTTCGGCATAGGCGCCGAGATGGGTCTCGCCCATGCCCCAGCCGTTGCAGACGACCTTGTCGCCGGCCTTCCAGTCGGGATGCGAGGACTGCTCGACAGTGCCGGCGAGATCGATGCCGGCGATCATCGGGAAGCGCCGCACCACCGGCGCCTTGCCGGTCAGCGCCAGGCCGTCCTTGTAGTTCAGCGTCGACCATTCGACGCGGACGGTGACGTCGCCATCCATCAATTCCGCGTCGTCGAATTGCGTGAGCGCGGCGGTCGTTCCCTTGTCCGCCTTGTCGATCCTGATCGCCTTGAACGTCGCCATGATGGACCCTCCCGTACTTGCGTTGATCATGTCTCCCGTCATGGCCGGGCTTGACCCGGCCATCCACGCGCTTGGCTCTCGCTCGACCTTAAAGACGTGGATGCCCGGGACAAGCCCGGGCACGACGACGAATTTTTGCGGGATTCTGTTTATCGCATCAGGCCGGCTGCGCAACCGGGCGCGATACTGGGGCCTCCACGATCGGCAGGTTGATCAGCGCCGACAGCACACCGAACAGGATCGAGAGCCACCAGATCGGCGTGTAGGAACCATACTGCTCGAACACGATGCCGCCGAGCCAGACGCCCAGGAACCCGCCGACCTGATGGCTGACGAAGGCGAAGCCATAGAGCGTGGCGAACCAGCGCGTGCCGAACATCAGCGCTACCAGCGCCGAGGTCGGCGGCACCGTCGACAGCCAAGTCAGGCCAGAGACCGCGCCGAAGGCGACCGCGGAAAAGGT
Organism: Bradyrhizobium sp. Crot121; assembly: GCF_059512385.1. Classification (NCBI taxonomy): domain Bacteria; kingdom Pseudomonadati; phylum Pseudomonadota; class Alphaproteobacteria; order Hyphomicrobiales; family Nitrobacteraceae; genus Bradyrhizobium; species Bradyrhizobium sp. Crot121. The sequence goes on from NZ_JCAMOR010000013.1 coordinate 55,450, forward strand.
CGTGATCGGGAACGAGATGAAGGCAATCGTCGCCAGCGCCCGGGTGAAGTAGATCACTGAGAGGATGTAGCGCTTGGGAAAAAAGTTCTGCAGCCAGCCGACGCCGAGCGAGCCCATGATGTTGAACAGGCCGATCGCCGCGATCACCCAGCCGCCGGTCGAGGTCGGAATGCCGCGGTCGACGAGATAGGCCGGCAGGTGCACGGTGATGAAGGCGAGTTGGAAACCGCAGGTGAAGAAGCCGAGCACCAGCAGCACATAGGAGCGATGGCCGAATGCTTCCGCCAGCGCCGTCTTGAACGACTGCTGGTCTGCGGCCGGCGCGTTGGTCGTCTCCGCTGGCGGCGTTGCGATCGCAAGCGACAGCGGCAGGATCAAAAGCATCAGCGCGGCGAACACAGTCAGCGCAGTCTGCCAGCCGAAATTGTCGATCATCGCCACGCCGAAGGGCGCGAACAGGAACTGACCGAACGAGCCCGCCGCGGTGCCGGCGCCGAGCGCGAGGCCGCGCTTTTCCGGCGGCAGCAATTTGCTGAACGCCGACAGCACCAGGTTGAACGAGGAGCCGGACAGGCCGAAGCCGATCAGGACGCCGGCGCCGATGTCGAGCGACAGCGACGTTGTCGAATAACGCATCATGTAGAGGCCGGCGGCATAGAGCAGCGCGCCCACGATCATCACGCGCATGATGCCGAAGCGATCCGCGATCGCGCCTGCGATCGGCTGGCCCAGTCCCCAGAGCAGGTTCTGCAGCGCCAGCGCGAGGCCGAAGACGTCGCGGCCCCAGGAGAATTCACGGCTCATCGGCTGCACGAAAAACCCGAGCGCCGAGCGCGGCCCAAAGCTGAGCAGCGCGATGGCGCAGCCGCAGATGATGATGATCAGCGGCGTGCGCCAACTATCGGCGCCGGAGGAAGGCCGAAGGTCGCCGGTGGTCACAGCCATCAATTCCCCCTGCATGCTGCGTTACTGGCGGCCCGACCCGCCGGACGAAAGGTTACGGGGAGTTAATGCATCTGCATGAAAAGCCCAAGGGGGCCGGAGAAAAAAATTTCAACGCAGGGCAGCCCTGCAAAATGATGCGAACTCTCTCCCCCGTCATTGCGAGCGAAGCGAAGCAATCCATAGTGCCGCGCGGGAGGCATGGATTGCTTCGCTCCGCTCGCAATGACGACTTCGTCGTCTCGGCGCAGGACCTATCGCTCGGGAAGCTAGCGTTTCGCGCTGGCCTGCTCGGCGGAGCTTCGCGCGGCCTCGGCGAGTTCTGCCGAGATCTCCGCGGTCTCGGCCGGGTTTCCCCAGCTCGGCGCGTCGCTGCCATCGCCCCAGGCGCGCGGGCGATAGAAGGTGTGGACGCCGAACTTGTACGTCTTCTTCATCTCGCTGACCCAGGACGGGCGCACCCAATAGGCGTGATAGTGCGTCGACTTGTCGACCTCGGGCAGCCAGAGCCGGCCATCGAGCATCGCCTTGGCGATCTTTTTCGCGCGATCCCACATGTCAGGTTCGCGGATCACGTCGCGGACGTTGTCGCAGGCGAAGGTGAACTGGCAGGCGAAGTGGCGATACTTGTTCTGGTAGACCACGCCACAGACCGTAGTCGGATATTTGCCGGAGAAGGCGCGGTTCAACACCACCTGCGCCACCGCGATCTGGCCACGCACCGCCTCGCCTCTCGCTTCGAAATAGACGGCTTCGGCGAGACACTTTTCGGATTTGGCGCGCGATTTCTCGTCGAACAGGCCGAGCCGCTCGGCCGGCGTCTTGGCGTGCTGGTCATCGGCATTGACCTCGCCCTTCGGCGCGATGCTCTCGCCCATGTCGCCGGCGCGCACCGGGCCGTCGGCATCGACCGGAAGCGAGGCCATCGCCTTCATGTCCGGATCCAGCGCCGCATCGGGCACGACGATCGTCGGCTCCTCACCCGGCTGCCAGCGCTCCATTGTCTCGGGTGCTCCGAGCGACGAGCCGAAGAACAGGCTCGAAGTCTGGAGCGAGAACGCATCGCGCGCCGGAGGCGCCGTCTCGGGAGCGGCCGTCGCTGCCGACGGCTGCGACGGCGCATATTGCGGCAATGGCGGCGCGTTCAGCGCGTCCTGCAATTCCGGATCGAGCTCGGCGGGCGCGCGCGCAGCGGTCTTCATGCCCCGGACGGAGAAGTTCGAGGTCGATGGATCTTCGCTCGCCGGCACCGACTCGCTGGGCGCAGCTTCAGCCGGGGGCGCGACGGCGAGGCGATCGCCCTTCAGCGTGCGATCAACCTTGGGGAAATCGGAGGCGACATAGCGCGGCGGCTGCGCGACGATCGGATTGCGGGTGATGGAACCGGTGAGATCGCCGCCCTGGCTGTCGAGCCGCGCCAGCCGGTAGGTCGCAACTTGCGGCGAGGACGTTCCGATCGGTCGGCCGAAACTGTAGGCGGCGACCTGGATCGTGCCCATGGCGGAGAACATGCGCGTCTGCCAGCGCTCGGCGACCCCGGGCTGACGGGCAAGCAGTGACGCGATGTCCTGATATCCGATCTCGGTCGGCATCAATGCGAAGATGCTAAGACCGAGTCCGAAGAGCGCGAACCGTGCGCCCTTCGGATGGTTACGCAACACTAACATCGATACGCTCACGCAACGCTTACAACGACCGAACGCAGTGCTTCCGTGCAATTCGACCAAATTTGTTGGTATCGAATTTAGGTTGCCGCCAAGTTAATCGACGTGGCTTGTCCGCTACACACAAGAGATCGCAGAGATTTTGCGCGACGCACGCATGCATTGGTAAATGCCTTGCGGACGAAAGTGGTAAATATACGGTCAACGAACATGGTGAAGAATTTCTTGCGACCGCGAACGCGAGGTTAGAGCGTTTTCGAGCGAAGTGGGCACCGGTTCGCGTAAAGAAAACGCGTCAAAACTAGAATCTAGAGCTTCGGTTCTGATTCCATCAGAACCGAAAGTGCTCTAGTCTTCGTGCAGGAGTGTCTGCAGGCGCCGGGCAAGGTCCGCGACATGGAAGGGTTTCTCGATGATCGGAAACTCGTCCACGGCGTGATGCCGTTCCAATGCATCGCCGGCATAACCGGAGGTGAGCAGGATCTTGATGTCCTTGCACAGCCGCTTCGCTTCGCGCGCCAGCTCGATGCCATTCATGCCGCTCGGCATCACGATGTCGCTGAACAGGAGCGCGAAGTGCCCGTCGCTCCTCAACGTGTTCAGGGCCTCAAGCCCGTTGCGGGCGCAGACAACTTCGTAGCCGAACGAGTTCAACATCGCCGCGGTGACCTCGAGCAGATCCTCATTGTCGTCGACGACGAGGATCCGCTCCGAACCTCCTGGTATGGCTCGCGGCTTCCGTTCCTGCACCGGCGCCTCCGGCGCCTTGTCGGCCTTGGGCAGGTACAGCGCGACCGTAGTCCCTGCTCCCGGCGTGCTTTCGACAGTGACGTGCCCGCCGGACTGTCGAACGAAGCCGTAGACCATGCTGAGGCCGAGCCCGGTCCCCTTGCCGACTTCCTTGGTCGTGAAGAAAGGCTCGAAGATCCTTTCGCGCACTTCGGGCGGCATCCCGCAGCCGGAATCCGTGACCGCCAGCCTGACATACTGTCCGGCCCGACACTCGTCCACGGCCCCCTGCTCCAGTTCGACATTCCGCGTCTCGATCTCGAGCACGCCGCCGTCCGGCATCGCGTCGCGCCCATTCAGTGCAAGATTGAGGAGAGCGGTTTCCAGCGATGAAGGATCGACATGGCACAGCCACAATTGCTCGTCGGTCCGCAGCCTGACCTCGCATCCTCCTCCGACCGCTTGCTGGATCAGCCCCTGGAATTCGGCGATGAGCTGATTCGCGTTGACCAGTTTTGGATTCAGTATCTGGCGCCGCGAGAAGGCCAGAAGCTGCGACGTCAGCTTCTCGCCTCGCTGGGTGGCGCGACGCGCCGCCGCGGCATACTGCCGGACCTTGCCGATGTCGGCGGCATCCTCGATGAGGTCGAGGCTGTTCGCGACCACCGTGAGCAGATTGTTGAAGTCGTGCGCGATACCGCCGGTGAGCTGACCGACCGACTCCATCTTCTGGCTCTGGTGGAATTGCTCCTCGATCAGCCGGCGCGCCTCCACCGCATGCTTGTGATCGGTGATGTCGCGGAGAAAGATCGCAAGACCCTGGCTGGAGGGAAACGCATTGACTGCGTACCAGACCTGTCGACGCGTGCAGAACACTTCGAGGAATGCCGGTCGCTGCGTCGACGTCACCTCCAGGATCTGGTTGGTGATATCGAGGTCGTCGGCGTCCGGAAATGCTTCCGACAACGTCAGACCCCTGACATCCTGTCCTTCCGCAAGGTCTGTCCAGGCGGGTCCGTTGAGATAGGTGAGGCGCCAGTCCTGATCGATGATCAGCACGCTGTCGGTGGTGCTCTCGAAGATCATCGTGATCCGGGCCGCGGCTTCCTCCGCTTTCTTCCTCGCGTCGGACAATTCCTGCTCGCGGTGTTCCAGCGCATCGGCCATGGTGTTGAATGCATCGGCGACCCGCGCGATTTCGGAAGTGCCATGGATATCGACCCGCCGGGTAAAATCGCCGAGCCGCCATCGGTTGGCAGCGTCGACCAATTGCCCAAGCGGGCGACGGATGAACCGACGGGCGCCCAAGGATGTCAGGATCAGCACCAGCGCGGTACTCAGGATGATCAGGAAGACGCCGCGCTGCGTGCCGTGCTGGATTGCGGTGAATGCCCGGTCCTTGTCCAGGCCGAAGCTGATGAGAAGGCCTCCGGAACTATCCGGCAGGGCTGCATAGCCGACGATCCGCTCCACGCCGTCCAGCTCAGTGATGTCGGCCGCACCCGATTTCTCAAGGTGCGGTTCATGCCCTTCGCTCAGGGTCCGCCCGACAAAGTGCGCGTTGTCGGGATAGCGGGCAAGATACCTCCCATTGCGGTCCATGATTCCGAGCGCAGCTCCCGCCGGAGCGCCCTTTCGCGCAATGTAGTCGGCGAGCCAATCCAGGCTGAGGGTTGCGATGATGGCACCCCCCATCTGCCCGTCCTGTTCGTAGAAGGGCAACGCAAACTGGATGGCCTTTCGACCCGATGACAGGCCCAGCGAGAACTCGCCGACGGAGAATGCGCCGGTTTTCCGCAAGTTTGCGAAATAGGCCCTGCCCGAGACATCGACCGGCTTGCGATTATTGTCGGGAGTGCAGAACGTGACGCCGTTCAAATCGGTGACGACAAGGGTGAGAAAAGCCGGGAATCGCTGCTTGATAGCGCCCATATAGGCATTGCAGGACTCGCTGTCCTTCGCCCTGATCGACGGAAGCTCCGACAGCGTGATCAGGACCTGATGAATTCCCTGAACGATCTGCCGTTGCTCCGCGGCGGCAAGTTCAGCCAGATTGAGCGCCTGGTTCTGCACCTCGATTTGGCGCGCGCGACGCAGGTCGAATTCATTATACGCTTGGATCGCTATTGCCGGCAGCAGAGCGACAGCCACCAGCACAAGCAGCCGGGATAGAAGGGTCACTTCCCATCAGGCCCCAATCCTGACGCTCGCCCGCCATCGCGCCGTCGCTGCGCTGATCTCAATTGAATACGCACAAACAATCTGAAGCATCCCATACCAACCTCACTCTACTGGCACAGGATTGTGAGCGCGGGTTACAGTTCGATTTCAGCACGCGGAAAGTTGGGTTACGCCTGTAATGCGTTTTCCCTTGGCAGCGCGCGTTGCCGCGCTCCATTCCCGCGACCGTCGTCATGGCCGGGCCTGTCCCGGCCATCCAGGTCCTTCTGCGCGTCCAAAACGTGGATGCCCGGGACAGGCCCGGGCATGACGAGATGCTCTTAGTTGTCAGCCGGCGCTAAGCGTCACGCCTGGCTCGCGATCGCCTTGCCGAGCGCCGCTTGCGCTGCGGCCAGACGCGCGATCGGCACGCGATAGGGCGAGCACGAGACATAGTCGAGCCCGACCTCGTGGCAGAACGCGACGGAAGCGGGATCGCCGCCGTGCTCGCCGCAGATGCCGACCTTGAGGTTGGGACGCGTCTTGCGGCCGCGCTCCACGCCGATCCTGACCAGCTCGCCGACGCCGTCGCGATCGACCGAGATGAAGGGATCGATCTCGAGGATACCCTTGGCGATGTAGGTGCCGAGGAAGCTCGCGGCGTCATCGCGACTGATGCCGTAAGTGGTCTGGGTCAGGTCGTTGGTGCCGAAGGAGAAGAACTCGGCGGTCTCGGCGACCTTGCCGGCCATCAGGCAGGCGCGCGGCAGCTCGATCATGGTGCCGACCTGGTAGGTCAGCTTGGCGCCGGTCTCCTTCGTCACCGCATGCGCGGTGGCGTCGATCCGCGCCTTCACCAGGTCGAACTCGGCCTTGGTGGCGATCAGCGGCACCATCACCTCGAGGCCGACGGCCTTGCCGGTGCGCTTGCCGGCTTCGACCGCGGCCTCGAAGATCGCGCGCGCCTGCATCTCGGCGATTTCAGGATAGGCGATCGCAAGACGGCAGCCGCGGAAGCCGAGCATCGGGTTGAACTCGGCGAGTTCGCGGGCGCGATCGGCGAGCCGGCGCGGATCGGTGTTCATCGCGCGCGCGACTTCCTCGATCTCGGCCTGGGTGTGCGGCAGGAACTCGTGCAGCGGCGGATCGAGCAGGCGGATCGTGACGGGGAGGCCCTTCATGATCTCGAACAGCTCGACGAAGTCGGCGCGCTGCATCGGCAACAGCTTCGACAGCGCGGCGCGGCGCGATTGCTCGTCTTCCGACAAGATCATCTCGCGCACCGTGCGGATGCGCGTCTCCTCGAAGAACATGTGCTCGGTGCGGCAGAGCCCGATGCCCTCGGCGCCGAACTTCACCGCGGTGCGCGCATCATCAGGGGTGTCGCCGTTGACGCGAACGCCGAGCTTGCGGACGGCATCGGCCCAGCCCATCAGCGTGCCGAACTCGCCCGACAGCTCCGGCTCGATCATCGGCATGCGCCCGGCCAGCACCTGGCCGATGCCGCCATCGATGGTGATGACGTCACCCGCCTTGAAGGTGCGCGAGCCCACGCTCATCGTGCCGCGGCCATAGTCGACGCGGATGGCGCCGCAGCCGGAGACGCAGGGCTTGCCCATGCCGCGCGCCACCACCGCGGCATGTGAGGTCATGCCGCCGCGGGTGGTCAGGATGCCCTCGGCCGCGTGCATGCCGTGGATGTCTTCTGGGCTGGTCTCGACACGGACGAGAATGACCTTGCGGCCGTCAGCCTGCAGCTTGGCAGCTTCGTCGGAGGAGAACACGATCTCGCCGGACGCCGCACCCGGCGAAGCCGGCAGGCCGGTGCAGATGATATCGCGCGTCGCCGCCGGATCGATGGTCGGGTGCAGCAATTGATCGAGCGAGGCCGGATCGATCCGCGTCACCGCATCTTCTTTCGAGATCAGGCCCTCATTGGCGAGCTCGACGGCGATGCGCAGCGCCGCCTTCGCGGTGCGCTTGCCGCCGCGGGTCTGCAGCATCCACAGCTTGCCCTCTTCGACCGTGAACTCCATGTCCTGCATGTCGCGGTAGTGCTTTTCGAGCAGCGTGTAGATCCGCGTCAGCTCCTTGAAAGCGTCGGGCATCGCGGTTTCCATCGAGGGCTTGTCGGAGCCGCTCTCCTGACGCGCGTACTCGGTGATGTCCTGCGGCGTGCGGATGCCAGCCACGACGTCCTCGCCCTGCGCGTTGATCAGGAATTCGCCGTAGAGCTTGCTCTCGCCGGTCGAGGGATTGCGGGTGAAGGCGACACCGGTCGCCGACGTCTCGCCCATATTGCCAAACACCATCGCCTGCACATTGACGGCAGTGCCCCAGGACTCCGGAATGTCGTGCAGCTTGCGGTAGGTGACCGCGCGCGCGTTCATCCACGAGGAGAACACCGCGCCGATCGCGCCCCATAGCTGGTCGTGCGGATCCTGCGGGAACGGATGGCCGGTCTCGCGCTCCACCGCTTCCTTGTACTTGCCGACCAGCTCGACCCAGTCGTCGCCGGTAAGGTCGGTGTCCAGCGAATAGCCCTGGCTGTCCTTGAAGGTGTCGAGGATGTCTTCGAAGTGATGGTGCTCGAAGCCGAGCACCACGTCCGAATACATCGTGATGAAGCGGCGGTAGCTGTCATAGGCAAAGCGGCGGTCGCCGGAGAGATCGGCCAGCGCCTCCACGGTCTGGTCGTTCAACCCGAGATTGAGCACGGTGTCCATCATGCCCGGCATCGAGGCCCGCGCGCCAGAACGGACCGAGACCAAAAGCGGGTTCTTGGCGTCGCCGAAGATCTTGCCAGTCAGCTTGCCGACATAATCGAGCGCCTTCTCGACCTGCGTCTTCAGCTCCTTCGGATAGGTCTTCTCGTGTTCGTAGAAATAGGTGCAGACCGAGGTCGGGATCGTGAAGCCGGGCGGCACCGGCAGGCCCAGATTGGCCATCTCGGCGAGGTTGGCGCCCTTGCCGCCGAGCAGATTACGCATCTCGGCTTTGCCCTCGGCCTTGCCGTCGCCGAAGGTGAAGACCCACTTGTTGGGCTTGATCGCCGCCGCGGCCGGCTTTGACGCCGGCGCTTTCGTCACGGATTTTGCCACCGGCTTGGCGGGGGCCTTAGCAGCAGCCTTAACAGGAGCCTTGGCAACAGGAGCCTTGGCGGGAGCTTTTGCCGCCACCTTTGGCGCGCTCTTCTTCAGCGCCTTTCGCGCCGCCGGGGCGGCCTTGCGGGCCGGGGCGGATGGCTTTGATTTCGCTGCGCTTTTCTCTGCTGCTTTCTTGGACTTGGCGACGGCTTTGGCCATGGCTTTCAACAATCCGGAGTGAGGGGCAAGAAGATGGGCGCCTTACACCACTTTGGTGTGTCGGGCGCAAGCTGCGAACGGCGTTTCGATCCTACAAACGGCGTTTCGATCCTACAAATGCAGCCAGCGTAAAAGCCCCATGCCGACCAGGCCCACGAAGATCAGGTAGATCGCGACGATGAAGTTCAGCAGCCGCGGCATGACCAGGATCAGAATGCCTGCGATCAGGGCCACGATGGCAGGGACATGCGCAGCGGTGATGACCATTTGAGGAAGCTCCAGCGGATTTGTTCGGAAAGGAAATCGAATCGAGGCGGGTATTGTACTGGCATCGCGTTTTCGAGCGAAGTGTTACCGGTTTCGCATGAAGGAAACGCGTCAAACCTAGGATCCGCCCCACCCGCCAGCACGGCCAGCTATTTGCGACGTTTGACGCTTCAATCGGTTCCGCTATCCACGAAAATTGCTCAAAATTGCCGCGGATATGGCCGCGCTTTTTGCGGAACATCGACGCTCGCGATGCATTGGCCTCACATTGTGCATCGGCAAAAAGCCAGCACTCGCGGCGTCTCGAAAGGAGACCCGCCTTAACGCAAAATCGTCGCGAAGGAGTGAGCCATGCGAAACCGATTCCTTGCCGTTGCAGCGATGGCGTGCGCGATCAGTGCACCGGTCGCGGCGCAGGCGCAGAGCAGGACCACCACCGGCGTCGTCGGCGGCAACACCGTCGTAGTCGAAGAAGGTGGCGGGATCACGGTCGACCAGCGGCCGGCATTCCGTGAATATGTCGTCCGCGAACGCGTGCCGGACTATACGATTTCCGATCGCGTGGCAGTCGGCACCGTGCTGCCGGAAACCGGCGTGACAGTCTACGACGTACCGCAGCGCTTCGGCTCAACGCCGTTCCGCTACACCGTCGTGAACGGCGAGACCGTGCTGGTCGAGCCGCGCTCGCGCCGTATCGTTCAGGTGATCGACTAGCGATCAACCAGCTTTCGCCTTGAGCGAGTAGTCCGGGCGCCGTGCAAGCGGATGTGCGCGACAGCGACCGGACCCAAGAGCCCCGCCTGGCCCTCCCCTCCAGGCGGGGCTTTGCTTTGTCAAATTACGATCGCAGCATCGAGAGCAGCGTCGATGTCGACTTGTAGTTCTTGATCGCGGCATCCTGGAATTCGGGCGTCCAATTCGCGGCCTGCCGCTCTTCGGTGCTCATCGAGGAATAGGCTTTCAGGATGCCTAGGCTGAGCTGGCGCGGATCGCCGGTCGATTGGCTCTGCTTCAGCGCGTCGAGGATCGAGGCGCGGGTCCGCGCATTCAATTCCTGCTTGGCCGCATAGACCTCCTCGCCGGAAAAGCGATTGCCCTGATTCAGGGTGATTGCCGACAGCGAGCGGTTGTCGAGTGGGGACAGATCGGCCAATTGCCCGGTCTTGCGCCCGGGATCATAGACCAGCTCCTTGCCATTGCTGGCCGCCTCGCTCTTCTGACGATCGAGAAACCCGCGCACGTCGCCGGCGATATCGCTGAAGTCACGGCTCTTGTTCGGCGTAGGCGTGACCGTGCCGGCAAGCGCCGCCGCGATCGGATCGCCGGCAATTCCCGTTGGCGCCACCGTCGGGTCCGTCTGCGTCGCCTGATAGCCCTTGAACACCGCGGCGCGCTGGGCGGCCCAGGTCGCCGTCGCCTTCTCTTCGGGGCTCGCGCCATCGAGATAATCCAGCGCTGCCTTGTAGCTGACATTGTAGTCGCCGGTCAGACGCGTGGTCGCCAGCGACGGCGCAAGCGCGGCATCGAAGCGCTGCTTCAACGCGCCGGCTGCCACCGCCTGCTCATCGGGGCTGAACTTGCCGCCATTGTTGGTCGAGATCGCAAACAGCGAGCGCCGATCCAGGCTCGAGAGATCGATCGTGGTCTTGCCGTCGACCAGCGGCCCCTTCACGCCGGCTGCCGCATAGAGCCGGTCGAGCGTCGCGCGTGCGTCGTTCGTGACTATCGTGAAGTCGAGCGGCGCCCCTTTTGCGAGCTGTGCGCGGGCCGCTTCCGACAAGGTCAGGTTGGTCGCGCTGTTGGACGCGAGCGGATCGTTGGTCGCGCTGTCATTGGACAGCGTCGATGCCAGCGACGGCGTCGCCGCCGCCCGCGCATAGGCCGAACCATATTGGGCGTAAGGATTGAGCGCCGTGCCGATGGAGGTCATCGGGAAATTCCTGCATTTGCGCGCGGGCGATTTCCTTAAGAAACCGTTCACACGTCGCGACCTTGGCAGGACGTGGTTAACAGGGCGTAAATGTTGCGGGATATTTCCGCCGCCCCTGTCGCCGTCATTCCAGGGGGTCCGAAGGACGAACCCGGAATCCATCGGGCGGCAGAGTACGCGGCGAAATGGATTCCGGGCTCGCGCTTCGCGCGCCCCGGAATGACAGCGTCAGGATCAATCCTGGATCTTCGAGAAATCCGCCACCGCGCGCGTCGCGGCACGGATCTCATTCAGCAGCTTCAGCCGGTTCTCGCGCACCTGCGGGTCGTCGTCATTGACCTTGACCTTGTCGAAGAACGCATCGACCGCCGGCCGCAGCGTCGCCATCACGCTCATCGCACCGGCAAAGTCCTCACGAGCTACCGCGCTACTTGCCTCACGCTTGACTTGATCGATCGCCTGCGCCAGCGCCTTCTCCTCGTCCTGCCGATAGAGCGACGGATCGGGCGCGCCGTCGAACGTCCGCTTGTCCCGCTTCTCCTCGATCGCAAGGATGTTGCCCGCACGCTTGGTGCCCGCGAGCAGGTTCTTGCCGTCATCAGTGTCGAGGAATTTGCCGAGCGCCTCGACACGACGGACCACGAGCAGGAGATCATCCTGTCCGCCGAGCGAGAACACGGCGTCGACGAGATCGTGCCGCGCGCCCTGGTCGCGAAGCTGGACCTTCAGGCGATCGGCGAAGAAGACCAACAGCGACGGCGCGATAGCAATCGGACTCTCAGAGGCCTTTACAGCATCACTCTCAAGCAACGTGCTGACAAAGGTCGTGATCGTCTTGATGAGGCTGGTACGAATATTGTTCTCGAGGATAAGCCTGATCACCCCGAGCGCCGCGCGCCTTAGCGCATACGGGTCCTTGCTCCCCGTCGGCTTCTCATCGATCGCCCAGAAGCCAACCAGCGTATCGATCTTGTCCGCCAGCGCGACCGCGACGCTCACGGGATCAGTCGGCACACGATCTGCCGGCCCCTGCGGCTTGTAATGCTCCTCGCTCGCTGCAGCGACCGACGCATCTTCGCCTTGCGCCAGTGCGTAGTACTTGCCCATCAGCCCCTGCAGCTCGGGGAATTCGCCGACGACTTCCGTCAGCAAATCCGCCTTCGCGAGATGCGCGGCGCGCTTGGTCTTCTCGACATCGGCGCCGACCAGCGGCGCGATCTCCGCGGCCAATCGCTCGATCCGCTTGATGCGCGCGCCCTGCGTGCCCAGCTTCTCGTGGAACACGATCTGGTCGAACTTCGGCAGCCGGTCCTCGAGCTTTGTCCTCAGATCCGTCTCGTAGAAGAACTTCGCATCGCTCAGCCGCGCGCGGATCACGCGTTCGTTGCCGGCGACGATGGCCTTGCCGCCGTCGGTGGCCTCGATGTTGGCGGTGAGGATGAACTTGTTGGTCAGCTTGCCCGTATTGGGATCGCTGACCACGAAGCATTTCTGGTTGTTGCGGATGGTGGCGCGGATCACCTCGTCCGGGATCGACAGGAATTCCTTGTCGAACGCGCCCATCAGCGCGACCGGCCATTCGACGAGGCCGGCGACCTCATCCAGCAGCCCCTGGTCCTCGACCAATTCAAAGTTCTGTGCCTGCGCCAGCGTCTTTGCATCCGCCAGGATCACGTCCTTGCGCGCCTGCGGATCGAGCACGACCTTGGCCGCCTGCAGCTTGGCTTCGTAGTCATGAAAATGGCGCACGGAGATCGCAGCCGGGGCCATGAAGCGGTGGCCAAACGTCGTCTGCCCCGCCTCGATGCCATCGACCGAGAAATTCACCACATCCGGCTCCTCGGTCTCCGGACCGAAGGTGGCGGTGATCGCGTGCAGCGGACGCACCCAGGTCAGCGCGCCGGGCCTCGCCGAACGCGCGCCCCAGCGCATCGATTTCGGCCAGGGGAAGGTTCTGACGATGACCGGCAGGATCTCGGCGAGCACGTCGAGCGCGGGCCGGCCCGGCTTCTCGATCAGCGCGATGTAGAAATCGCCCTTCTTGTCGCTCTGGATTTTTGCATCGTCGATCGAGGCAAGACCCGTGGCCTTCAAGAATCCCTGGATCGCGGGCTCAGGCCCGCCGACGCGGGGGCCGCGGCGCTCTTCCTTCAAGTCCGGCTGCCGCGCCGGAATGCCGTGCACGGTCAGCGCCAGCCGCCGCGGCGTCGCGAACGCGCGGGCACCTTCGTAGACCAATCCCTCGGCGACGAGCTTGTCGGTCACCATGCGGCGCAGATCGTCCGCCGCCTTCGCCTGCATGCGCGCGGGGATTTCCTCGGAAAACAGTTCGAGCAGAAGATCAGGCATCAGGCGGCCCTGCCGGCTTCGGTGTGGATCCAGGCTTCGCCGCAGGCCTTCGCCAGTTCGCGCACCCGCAGGATGTAGCTCTGCCGCTCCGTCACCGAGATCACGCCGCGCGCGTCGAGCAGGTTGAACACGTGGCTTGCCTTGATGCACTGGTCATAGGCCGGCAGCGCCATCAGGTGCTCCCGCTGGTTGCCGCCCTCACGCCAGCCGGCCGCGAGATATTTCTTGCAGGCTTCCTCGGCCATCCTGAACTGCTCGAACAGCATCGCGGTATCGGCAATCTCGAAATTGTGCCGCGAATATTCCTGCTCGGCCTGCAGGAACACGTCGCCATAGCTCACCTTCTCGGCGCCCTCGCGGCCGTTGAAGTTCAGGTCGTAGACGCGGTCGACGCCCTGTACATACATCGCCAGCCGCTCGAGCCCGTAGGTGAGCTCACCCGCGACAGGCGCGCATTCGACGCCCGCAACCTGCTGAAAATAGGTGAACTGCGACACTTCCATGCCGTCGCACCAGCATTCCCAGCCCAGCCCCCAGGCCCCGAGCGTCGGGCTCTCCCAATCGTCCTCGACAAAGCGGATGTCGTGCAACGCCGAATCGACGCCGATCGCAGCCAGCGATTTCAGATAAAGCTCCTGGATGTCAGGCGGCGACGGCTTCAGGATCACCTGGAACTGGTAATAGTGCTGGAGCCGGTTGGGGTTCTCGCCATACCGGCCGTCCTTCGGCCGGCGCGAGGGCTGCACATAGGCCGCGTTCCAGCGCTTGGGGCCGAGCGCGCGCAGCGTCGTGGCGGGATGGAACGTGCCGGCGCCGACCTCCATGTCGTAGGGCTGCAGGATCACGCAGCCGTAATCCGCCCAGTAGCGCTGCAGCGTCAGGATCAGTCCCTGGAACGAGCGTTCCGGGCGCATATGGGCAGGCAGAGAATCCATCGTCGGCATCGGTCTCGCGATGAGGGGTTTGAAAGCGCGCGGACCGTATCGGCGCGAAGACGGGGAATCAAGGCGAACGCACCTGCCGACTGCGCGAAAGACGCGTCCCACGTGCGCCGTCATGGCCGGGCTTGTCCCGGCCATCCACGTCTTTGGCATCCGCAGGAAGGGCGTGGATGCCCGGGTCAAGCCCGGGCATGACGAGTATGCGAGGCCTAGCCCGGCCGGTAGGCGCCGGTGACGGGGTCGCGGCGCAGGGTCGGAATCTCGTTGCGGCTGACGGCCTCGGCCATGTGGGCGCGACGCGCCTCTTCCAGTTCCTCGTTGATCCGCACGGCCGTGCGATAGGCCCAGCGGACCACGGCGAGCCCTCCCAAAACGCCCGCAAATGCGATCATGGCTGGCATCGGTCGATCCTTGTCGTTCACCTCTCAGGCCCCCAATACCTAGTATTTTCGCTTAAGCTGGGGCGGCCCGCAATCAACCTTTTGGTATCGGGTGCGGCAAACGGCAGCAGCTTCAAAGCGTTTTCGAGCGAAGTGGACACCGGTTCGCGTGAAGAAAACGCGTCAAAATAAAGAATCTGGACCTTCGGTTCTGATTCCAATCAGAACCGAAGGTCTAGAACCCGAATTTTGCCCAGATCGCCCGCGTTTCCAGCGCCGAGATCAAATCGTCCGGCAGTCCTCCGAGCGGGTCCAGCGCCGCCAGCGAACCCGCGCCCGGCGCCCGCCTGCCCAGGAGCCCCGACAACAGCCCGCTCGCGGGCGCGATCACCGGCGTCAGCACCTTTTCGCCGTAGCGGGCGCGGAGCGTCGAGCGGAGGTCTCCGATCCCGTCCGCTAGGCCGAGGGTGATAGAGGATTCGCCCGCCCAATATTCGCCGGTGAAGAGCACATCGTCGGCGCCTTTCAGCCGCGCGCCGCGGCTCTGCTTGACCAGCGCGATGAAAATCTCGTGGATCTCGCGCTGGATCGACTTCAGCCGCGCCACCTCCTCGGGCTTCTCGGGCAGGAACGGATCGAGCATCGCCTTGTGTTCGCCGGCGGTATAGAGCCGCCGCTCGACGCCGATCTTCCGGATCAGTTCCTGGAAGCCGAAGCTGCCGCCGACCACGCCGATCGAACCGAGGATGGAGGACGGATCGCAGAAGATCTCGTCGCCGGCACAGGCGATCATGTAGCCGCCGGAGGCCGCGACGTCCTCGACGAACACCAGGACCGGCAGCTTCTTCTCAGTGGCGAGCTGCCGGATCCGCAAATAGATCTGGCGTGACTGCACCGGCGAGCCGCCGGGCGAATTGATCACCAGCGCCACCGCCTTGGCGTTGCGGATCGCGAACGCGCGTTCGAGCGTCTTGGCGACGCCGGCGAGCGTCATGCCAGGCCGCAGCGGCGTCACCGCGCCGATCACGCCCGACAGTCGCACCACCGGCACCACAGCCATGCCACGCCGCAGCCGCGCCGGCAGCCAGCCCTCGAGCCTCTCGAGGAAGCC
The DNA here is from genome assembly GCF_059512385.1 of Bradyrhizobium sp. Crot121. Lineage (NCBI taxonomy): Bacteria > Pseudomonadati > Pseudomonadota > Alphaproteobacteria > Hyphomicrobiales > Nitrobacteraceae > Bradyrhizobium > Bradyrhizobium sp. Crot121. Next base: position 71,228 of record NZ_JCAMOR010000013.1, read on the forward strand.
CGGCAGCCCGGGGCGATCAATTCTTTGTTCACTCATTCCCGTTACCTCGAATTAACCGTTTTTTATCGCACCACTGTCATCCAGTGATGGAACGCCCCTTGCATCGCGGTGTTCTAGCTGCAATCGCGCAGCGGAGAGCAAGATGAAAATCTATCTGCTGATTTTGCTGATCGGTACCCTGCTCGCGGCGGTTCACTTTACCGCAGCACCCGAACGGCAATCGGACAGGCTCCCGCAGCAGTAACACGACACGTCCGCGGTCCGGCATCTTCATCCGGCGAGCGGCAATATCCCCTTCCCCATCAAGCTCTCCTGTACCTCTTTATTAGGCACGCCCGACTCGTCATTGAGCACGAGAGCGGCGTGGAGGCGCGTCGGCGCGCGGCCACCTTTGACCGCGCGAAGCAGGATGCGGCCCGCCGCCGCGGTCACATCGGCGTGAACGGGCAGGATTTCAAGGCTGCCGAATCCGCGATCGAGCGCGGCCAATACCTCGGCAATGCCATCGGCGCGCCAGATCAGCGTCAATTCTCCCCCGGATTTCAGGATGCGCCGCGCGGCATGGATCCAGCCCGGCAGGGTTTTCGCCGACGCGATGTGCGCGACCTCGCGGGCCCGGTCCGGCGAAGCGCGGTGGCGCCTGGAATCATTGAAAGGCGGATTCATCAGCACGACATCGACGCTATCGGGCGGCAGGCCGGCGGCGGCAAAGGCCTCCGCTGACGATTCGACGTCGAGCACGATCACCTCAGCGGCAATCGCATTGGCGGCGGCGTTCGCGCGCGCCAGTGCCGCAAGCTGCGCGTCGATCTCGACCAGCACCAGACCGATGCCGGCAACGCGTTTGGCCAGCGCAAGGCCGGCGGCGCCGACGCCCGCGCCGAGATCGGCCACGCAATCGCCGTGACGCGCGCGCGTCGCGGCGGCGAGCAGCATGGCGTCATGCCCGGCGCGGTGACCCGACTTGAGCTGTCGCAGCAGCAATCGTCCGCCGAGAAAGGCGTCCTCGCTGACGTCGTCACCGTGCTCGGTGACGTCTTCACTCATCGGCGCGCAATTCATGCGCGAAACCCGCATCGGCCAACAACTCGCGCGCGGCGCGGTTGTCGTCCTCATGGACCAGGATCCGCCGCGGCAGGATGCCGAGCGATCCCTCGATGACGCTCATGTTCTGGTCCAGCACCAGATGATGGATATTGGCGCTGTCGAGCAATGCTGTGATCGCAGACACCAGCACCATGTCATTGGTTCGGACCAATTCCCGCAAGTGTTCGTTCTCCATGTTTCATGCCCAGCGCAGACCATGCGACAGATGTCAACAGCTTCGTACTATTGCCGCCCCAGCGCGCAGTTTCTATTGTAGCCTTCAGGCGCGGTGATCGAGTTGCCGGATCACGCCCTAGGATAGTGTGAATTCGGCAAATTTGGAGACCAGCGTGGCGGTTATTGTCCCCTTTGAAAACCCGTCGAACGCTTCGATAGACCCGCTGGTCACCCTGGTCGCCGCCGACATGGAACGCGTCAATGCGACCATCCTGACGCGGACCGGCTCCGAGGTCACCATGATCCCGGAGGTCGCCAACCACCTGATCTCCTCCGGGGGAAAACGCCTGCGGCCGATGCTGACATTGGCGATGGCCCAGCTCTCCGGCTATTCCAGGGACGGCCATATCAAGCTCGCCGCCGCCGTCGAGTTCATGCATACCGCAACCCTGCTGCATGACGACGTGGTCGACGAAAGCGAGCTCCGGCGCGGCAAATTGTCGGCACGGATGCTCTGGGGCAACGAGGCCAGCGTGCTGGTCGGCGACTTCCTGCTCGGCCAGGCCTTCCGCATGATGGTCGAGGTCGGCTCGTTGCGCGCGCTCGACATCCTCTCCTCCGCCGCCGCCACCATCGCCGAGGGCGAGGTGATGCAGCTTGCCGCCGCCAAGAACACCGCGACCACCGAGGATGAATATCTCGCCGTGATCCGCGGCAAGACCGCGGAATTGTTCGCCGCCGCCTGCGAGGTCGGCCCCGTCATCGCCAACCGGCCGAAGGCGGAGCAGACCGCCTGCCGCTCGGTCGGCATGAATCTCGGCATCGCCTTCCAGCTCGTCGACGACGTGCTCGACTATGGCGGCAAGTCCGCCAAACTCGGCAAGAATGTCGGCGACGATTTTCGCGAGGGCAAGATCACGCTGCCGGTGGTGCTGGCCTTTCGCCGCGGCAATGATAGCGAACGCGAGTTCTGGGTCCGGGCGCTGGAGCAAGGCGAAATCCGCGGCGGCGATCTCGACCACGCCATCGGCTTGATGACCAAGCACCGCGCGCTCGAGGACACGCTGACCCGCGCCCACCACTACGGCGCCATGGCCGTCGACGCGCTGGCGCTGTTTCCGCCCTCACCGATGAAGACCGCCTTGGAGCAGGTCGTAGCCTTCTGCCTGGCGCGCTCGCATTGAGCGACGCGTAGGATGGGTAGAGCGCAGCGAAACCCATCGGTACTTGCGGTACGATGATGGGTTTCGCTTCGCTCTACCCATCCTACGAAGCTGGAATCGTAGGGTGGGCAAAGCGCAGCGTGCCCACCATCCGCACTCCGCTCGTGATGGTGGGCACGCTTCGCCTTGCCCACCCTACAAGATCTACAAATCAGTCTCAGCTCAGCACGCCCGAATGCACCCACCAGATGGGGTGCTGGCGGCGCAGCTTCTCGGCGGCGCGCTGGGCGTCGGCGGTGTTCTCGTAGATCGCAAAGCATGTGGCGCCGGAGCCGGACATCCGCGCGAGCCAGGCGCCATCGGTGGCGTTGAGCGCGGCGATCACCTCGCCGATCACCGGCTGGATGCGCGCCGCCGGCGCTTCCAGGTCGTTCGAGCTGCCGGCAAGGGCCTCGACCCATTCTTCGAGCGAGCCGCCCTGCTCCGGCCAGGACGGCGCCTGCAGCATCACGTCGGTGGCGCCGACCAGGAGGTCGCCGGGGCGCAAGCCAAGCTCCGCGAACACGTCCTTGGTGGCCACCGGGATCCGCGGATTGACCATGACGCACGGCAGCTTCGGCAGGTTGAGCGGCATCAGCGTCTCGCCGACCCCGGTCATGTCGCAGGCATGCGAGGCGACGCAGACCGGCACGTCGGCACCGGTTTTCAGCGCAACGTCACGCAGACGCTCGTCGTCGAGGGCGAGATCGTTCAGTCGCGCGAGCAGCCGCAGCGCCGCCGCGGCATCGGCCGAACCGCCGCCGATCCCGGCGGCCACCGGCAACACTTTCTCCAGCACAAAGCTGCCGGCCTTCAGGCCGGGAACGCGCTCGCCGAGCAGGCGCGCGGCCTTCAGCACGAGATTATCAGCGGTCTCGCCGCAGGCCTCCGCCATCGGCCCTGACGTCGTGAGCGTGAGTTCTTCGCCCGGCGTCAGCGTCAGGCGATCGGCACAATCGGCGAACGCCACCACGCTTTCAAGGTCGTGATAGCCGTCGACGCGCCGCCCGATCACCCGCAGGGTCAGGTTGACCTTGGCACGTGCGTCCTCAATCAGCGCCGGCATCGACAAACCGCCCCCATAATAGCTTTGGATCAGCCGCCCTTGCCGTCTTCTTTCTTCTTCTCGACGGCGGCGGCGTTGTTAGAGGCGTCCTCCGGCAGGCCGTTCTCGATCTTGGCTTCGATCTTCGGCAGTTCGTCGGCCTCCGGCTTGAGGTCGCGCGCATGCGCCCACTGGAACTTGGCTTCGAGCGTGCGGCCGACCCGCCAATAGGCATCGCCGAGATGGTCGTTGATGGTCGGATCTTCCGGCTTGAGGTCGATGGCGCGCTCGAGCTGCTTCACTGCCTCATCGTAATTGCCGATGCGGTAATAGGCCCAGCCGAGCGAATCCACGATGTAGCCGTCGTCGGGGCGCTGCTCGACGGCACGCTTGATCATCTTCATGCCTTCGTCGAGATTGATGCCCTGATCGATCCAGGAATAGCCGAGATAATTCAGCACGTGCGGCTGCTCGGGCTGCATCTCCAGCGCCTTGCGCATGTCAGCTTCGGCCTTGGTCCACTGCTTGGAGCGCTCCTCGCAGATGCCGCGGTAGTAGTAGGTAACCCAGGCGTTCTTGTCGCCAGCCGTCGGCATGGCATCGATCGCCTGCGTGTAGGTGCCGGCGCAATCGGCGAACTTCTTGCGGCCACGCTCGATATTGCCGAGCGCCATGATGGCCTCGATGTCCTTCGGCGATTCGGCGGTGAGCTCCTTCAGGATCTTGATAGCCTCGTCGCTGCGGTCGGCGGCGTCGAGATCGGTCGCAAGCTGAATCTGCGCGTTGCGCTTCAGCGGCGATGAGGCCGGCATCCGCTCATAGATCTTGATCGCCATCTGCGGTTTCTTGACGCTCTCATAGAGGTCAGCGAGCGAAAGCAGCGCCAGCGGATGATTGGGCTGCAGGTACAGCGCAAGCTGCAGATAGACCAGCGCCAGATCCTCGCCGCCGCGGCGCGTCAGCGTCGCGCCGATGCCATAGAGCGCTTCGGCCGCACCGGACTGCGCCGAATCGACCAGCGGCGATAGCTTCTTGCCGGCCTTGGCCTCGCGGATGCCCTCCTGCACCAGCGGATGGCGCGGCAACTTCTTGTCGAAGGCCTCATAGAGGGACGTAGCGGCAGCCGCATCCTTGTTCCGCGACGACCAGCGCGCATATTCGTCCACGATCCGCAACATGGAATCATCGAGCTTGTAGGCGCGCTCGAAGCGGGTGCCCGCGTCCTTCTCCTTGCCGGAAAGCTCCAGGATCATGCCGGCGTGGAGATCCTTGAACAGCGGATACCATTCCGGACCGGTGAGCTTGTCGATGTTGGCGACCGCCACCTTGGCATCGCCCGCGCCATAGCTCGCCCAGGCTGCCAGCAGCGTCGCGACCAGGTCGGTGATCGGTCCGCGGATCGACTGGTTGACGTTGACCTGCGCGGCCGCGTACTTCTTCAGCTTCAGGTCGCGCACACCGACGACGAGCCGCGCGACGCGGTTCGACTTGTCCTGCGCGAGGATGCGGTCGGCAAGCTTGACGGCCTCGTCGATGTCGCCTTCGGCCAGCGAGGAGATGAAGGCGCGGTCGAGCAGTTCGTTGTTCTTCGGATCGGTGCGGAGTGCCGAGCGGTAAAATGCCGCAGCGGAGGCCGCATCGCGCTCGACGCTGGCGTGGCGGGCGGCGAGATAGCTGCCGGCCGTGGTCAGCGATTTCAGGTCGTTCTTGGTCGGAAACTGCGCCGCGTTGTCGGCAGGATGATCCGGCGTCTGCGCATAGAGCGCGCCAGGTGCGGCGAGCATGGCCAGGCTGAGAGCAGCAATCGTCCAGCGGTTAAAGCGTGTAGAAAGCATCACGGTTCGCCTTGCTCCAAGGGATTTACGGCGGGATTAACGGCGGCGATCTCTCGGGATCAGTGTCGAATGCAAACCCAAGCGGCGGCATCCCGGCCAGCGACAATGCCGTTTTTGGCCTTCAACCGCAAGGACACGGGTGGCGAATCGATTGGCAGATTGGCCTTCGAAGCCGCCGATTTAGCCAACAATACCGGAAAACGCTTCCAGTGTGGCGGTATCGTGGCCGGTGCGGCCCGATTATCGGAGCATCCACTCACGCAATTGTGGTCACCCCCGGCTTTATATCGCTGCTTGCACCACCAAGGTCACATCGCCTCATAGTTCGGCCCGCCGCCGCCCTCGGGCGGAACCCAGGTGATGTTACCGTTCGGGTCCTTCACGTCGCAAGTTTTGCAGTGAACGCAGTTTTGCGCGTTGATCTGGAAACGCGGCCCTGAGGCTTCCTCGACCCATTCATAAACGCCGGCCGGGCAATAGCGGTTGGACGGGCCGGCATAGACGTCGTGCTCCGACATCTTCTGCAGGTTCATGTCGGGGACCTTGAGATGGACCGGCTGGTCCTCCTCATGGTTGGTGTTGGAGAGGAACACCGAGGACAATTTGTCGAACGAGATCTTGCCGTCCGGTTTCGGATAGGCGATCGGCGCGTGCTGTTTCGCCGGGTCCAGCGTCTTGCGGTCGGGCTTGGCGTGCGACTGGGTTCCGAACAGCGAGAAGCCCAGCGTGTTGCACCACATGTCGAAGCCGCCGAGTGCCACGCCGAGGATGGTGCCGAACTTCGACCACAGCGGCTTGACGTTCCTGACACGATGGAGGTCCTTGCCGATGGCGGACTCGCGCCAGGCGTTTTCATACTCCACGAGCTCGTCATTGGCGCGGCCGGCGCCGATCGCCGCCACCACATGCTCGGCGGCGAGCATGCCGCTGCCCATTGCGTTGTGGACGCCCTTGATGCGTGGCACGTTGACGAAGCCGGCCGCGCAGCCGATCAGCGCGCCGCCCGGGAAGGTCAGCCGCGGCACCGACTGGTAGCCGCCTTCGGTGATGGCTCGCGCGCCATAACCGAGCCGCTTGCCGCCTTCGAGCACGGCGCGGATCGAGGGATGCGTTTTGAAGCGCTGGAATTCGTCGAACGGCGACAGATACGGATCGTCGTAGTTGAGATGCACGACGAAGCCGACCGCAACGCGGTTGTCGTCGTAGTGATAGAGGAACGAGCCGCCGCCGGTGGAATTGTTGAGCGGCCAGCCGAAGGAATGCTGAATCAGGCCCTTCTGGTGCTTGGCGGGATCGATCTGCCACACCTCTTTCAAGCCGATGCCGAATTTCGGCGGCTCGCTCTTGGCATCGAGCTGATACTTCGCGATGAGCTGCTTCGACAGGCTGCCGCGCGCGCCTTCCGCGAACAGCGTGTATTTGCCGACGAGCTCCATGCCGCGAGTGTAGGAGTCCTTGTGCGAGCCGTCCTTGGCGATGCCCATGTCGCCGGTGGCGATGCCGCGCACATTGCCATTGTCGTCATAGAGCACTTCGGCGGCAGCAAAGCCCGGATAGATTTCGACGCCCAGCGCTTCCGCCTTCGGCGCCAGCCAGCGGCAGACATTGCCGAGCGAGCCGATGTAGCAGTGATGATTGTTCATCAGGGGCGGCATCATGAAGTTCGGCAGCCGGATCGCGCCGGCGGCCGTCATCCAGTAGAAGCGGTCGTCCTTCACCTGGGTCTTCAGCGGACAGTCGGCATCCTCGCGCCAGTCCGGAATCAATTTGTCGAGCGCCGCCGGATCGATCACCGCGCCGGAGAGGATATGCGCGCCGACCTCGGAACCCTTCTCCACCACGACGATGCTGAGATCGGGATTGAGCTGTTTCAGCCGGATCGCAGCCGAGAGGCCCGACGGTCCGGCGCCGACGATCACGACGTCGAATTCCATGGATTCGCGGGGCGGTAATTCTTCGGTGCTCATGGTCTCTTCTCAGCCCGGTTGAGAACGCTTCTAATTCGTTAGGCTGCGTTGTTTCCGATTTTTGTCGCGAGGACAACCATTGAAATGCATTTCGCGACGGCGCGATGCATCCTAAATTGCGGGCGGAGGACTTGTATCCCACCATGACGCCCGAGCCTGCCCCTACCTTAAAGCAATTGCTGGCCTTTTACCTGGAGGCCGGGGTCGATTGCGCGCTTGTTGACGAGCCGATCAACCGGCTTGCGGAGGCCGAGCCTGTTCCCGCCGCACCGCCGCGCGAGGGGGCGTCGCCGCGTCCTCAGCGCGAGATGCCGCCTGCGGCTCCGACAGTTCCGCGCAGCGAAATCACCATCGCGCCGGATGCGGCGGTTGCGTCTGCACGCGAGGCGGCACGGACCGCGCCGACGCTGGACGCGCTGCGGACGCTACTGGCGAATTTCGACGGCTGCGCGCTGAAGCATACCGCGACCAAGCTTGTGTTCGCCGACGGCAATCCGGCGGCGCGGGTGATGTTCGTGGGCGAAGCGCCTGGGCGTGACGAGGACATCGAAGGCCTGCCCTTTGTCGGGCGCTCCGGCAAGCTCCTGGACCGGATGATCGCGGCGATCGGGCTCGACCGCAGCAAGGCCTATATCGCCAACGTGATCCCGTGGCGGCCGCCGGGCAACCGCACGCCGACGCCGCAGGAGACGCAGGTGTGCCTGCCCTTCATCCAGCGCCAGATCGAATTGGTGAATCCCGACGTGCTGGTCACGCTCGGCAATCCCTCGACACAGGCGCTGATCGGCACGCGCGAGGGCATCATGCGCACCCGCGGCAAATGGTTCGACTACGACACCGGTACCCGGACGATCCGCGCCATCGCCACCTTCCACCCCGCCTATCTGTTGCGCTCGCCCTCCTACAAGCGGATGTCATGGCAAGACCTCCGCGCCATCGCGAAGGCGCTGGGGCAGCAGAGTTCGTCCTCATCCTGAGAGACCGTAGGATAGGCACGCTGCGCTTTGCCCACCCCACGCTTTCCCCTCATCCTGAGAAGCCTGCGCAGCAGGCGTCTCGAAGGATGGCCACGGGCGAGACTGGGGCCTCATGGTTCGAGACGCGCGAAGACGCGCTCCTCACCATGAGGGGCTGACGGCGAGAAACAGGCCTACGGCCCCTTCGGCCGCACGATGGCCCAGCCGATCCTGAGCAGCGGCTGCCGGCCGTTGACCAGCCATTCGAACGATCGCGGCACTTCCGGCACCAGGTCCGGGAAGCGTTGCGCGATCTCGGGCGGCGGCGCGCCCGACGTATCGGACGCGCGCCAGACGATCAGTCCGCCCGTCTCATTAAGCTTCGCCGGCGAGAGCCAGGGCGTCCGCGGCCTTCCGTCGAGCAACAGATGCGGGCGCCGTGGGTCCATCGCGATCAGACGCGCCAACTCGGGATCGCCGGCCACCGCGCGCAACCGCTGGTTGGTGCGCCGCTCAAAACTGTCGGCGAAGAAATGCCCGATCGAGGCCGCCGGCATGGAAGTCCTCACTTCGGCTGTGCCGGTCCAGGGCACGAACAGCGTCGCAGCGACGACGGCCAAGGCCGGCGCGGCAATCGCCGCCGCCCAGGCCGAGCGCAACAACCGCTGGCGGTAGAGATGGATGAGATCGCCGGCATTGACGATCACGGCCAATCCCGACAGCAGCAGCGCGACGCCGGCGCCGCCGACCACGTGGTCGAGATGGAACAGGCCGGCGAGCAGGCTGCCAATCAGCGCCGGCGCGAAGGCGAAGAAATAGACGAACTGCCGTCCCAGAGGATCGAGCGGCGGCCGGCCGATGATCGGCGCCTCCTCCGGCTTGCGGGCGAACCAGGCAGAATTGAGGGCGAGGAGCAGCGCGATGCCGGCCATCGACACCACCAAGCCGCCGAGCAGCACGCCAGAGCGCGTCACCCGCGCGCGCAAATCCGCGACATCAGGCAGCGGCGGCAGCGTCACAACATCCGAGCGCATCAGCCAGATCAAGTAAGGCAGCGCCAGCACGATCACCACGAGCAGCGCAAACAGCGGATCAAGCGAGGCCAGCGTGCGGCGTCCGCGTGCAGTCGCCAGCGCAAAGGCCAGGACCAGCAGGATCATCCCGATCGCCACCGGTGTCGTCAGCAACAACAGGCCGCAATCGATCGACCACGCGAACCAGGCGCTGCGCCGGTTCTGGCCGAACAATTGCCAGGAATGCAGCAGCAACAGCGCCCAGAGCGGGCGCGCCAGCACCAGCGGGCCGAACTCGAGGCCGGGCGAAGAGAAGGCGGTGACCGTCATCGTGAGCAGCACCGCGAGCACCGCCTGCTGTCCGCCAATGATGGCGCGGCCAAGGTGATAGAGGCTCACGAAGGTCGCGATCGCGCAGATCTGCGCCAACAGATAGATGCCGAAGACGTGATTGCCGGCGGCGCGGAACGCGATGTCGGCGAGCCAGAAGGCGAGCGGCGGGCCGAGATCGGTGCCGACCTGGTATTCGCGGCCGAAGGCGAGCACGGTCGCGACATCGCCGGGCGGGCTGCGATAGATCAACAGCGGCACCAGCAGCCACAGCGCGGCCTGCGCCAGCACCACGATCCAGACCACGAGCCGCGGCCGGGCGCGGATCAGTTCGACGACCAGGGAGGTGAAACGCATGCGCCCAAAATGCCCGGAACCAGCCCTGTGTGCGGCCTCAATCGATCCCGAGATTGATAAAGGGCCGACGCGATGGAGGCAACGGGGCTAGGCAGCCGTCGCCTCGGCCTCGATGGTCGGGTCCACCGTGAAGAGATCGGGCTCGATCGTTTCCGGAAAATGCTTCTGCCGCGCGGCGATCACGGGCGCGAAGAAGCTGCGGTGATGCGCGCTCGGGCCGAGGCGATCCAACGCCTCCAGATGTTCCGGCACCGCATAGCCCTTGTGCTGTTCGAAGCCATAGCCGGGACAATCCAGCGCCAGCGCGCACATCAGCCGATCCCGCGTCACCTTGGCGATGATGGAAGCGGCTGCGATCGACATCACGATGCCGTCACCGCCGATCACGGCCTCACAGTCGCAAGTCACGGCGACCTTGTCGCGGCCGTCGACGAAGACATGCTTGGGTGCCTCCGGCAGCGCCTGCACGGCGCGCGCCAACGCCCAGAGCGAGGCGCGCAGGATATTGTCGCGATCGATTCGCGCCGGCGAAGCGAAAGCCACCGCAAACGCCGACGTCGCGCAGATCTGCTCAAACAGCTCTTCGCGCCGTTCTGCCGTCAGCCGCTTCGAATCGTCGATGCCTTTCGGGATCCGCTTCGGGTCGAGCACCACGGCCGCGGCCACCACGGGACCTGCCAGCGGGCCACGTCCGGCCTCGTCGCAGCCGGCAATCGGCCACACCCCGCGCTTGATCAGCGCGCGCTCGCGCCGAAAGCTCGGTGGCGTCACCGCGATCACGCCTTTTGCCGGTTTGACCGGCTTTTTCTTCTCAGACTTGTCCCGACTCATGGGCGCGACTGTGCTGAAGCAGCCGCCGCCGCGCAACCGGGAACCCGGCGCTCGTCCCCATTATTCAGCTTTTTGAGGCAGACATTCCGATCTTTCCTCCGTCATTGCGAGCGCAGCGAAGCAATCCACCTCTCCGCTTGCGGAGATATGGATTGCTTCGTCGCTACGCTCCTCGCAATGACGGAGAGGGACGCAATGACGGTCCTAAAACAAGCTCAACTGCTCGCCGCTCTGCTTCGGCTTGACGAAATGGTCGGTCGTCAGCTTCGAGCGGCGCTTGTTCAGGCCGAGCTTCTCGCAGGCGATCTCGAACCTGCGGCCGATCATCCAGGCCATCGGCCCGGTGCCCTTCATCCGCGTCCCCCACTGCGAGTCGTAGTCGCGCCCGCCGCGCATATCGCGGATCAGGGTGAAGACGTGACGGTAGCGATCCGGGTAGTTCGCGAGCAGCCATTCCCGGAACAGGTCGCGCACTTCCAGCGGCAGCCGCAGCAGCACGTAACTTGCTTCCTTGGCGCCGGCATGCGCCGCCGCATCGAGGATGCGCTCGATCTCCGAATCGTTCAGCGCGGGGATCACGGGCGCCACCATTACGGTGGTGGGGATGCCGGCATCCGAAAGTCGCTTGATCGCCTCTAGCCGCTTCGGCGGCGTCGAGGCGCGCGGCTCCATGGTGCGCGCCAATTTGGCATCGAGCGTCGTCACCGACAGCGCGACCTTGACCAGGTTGCGCTTCGCCATCCGCTGCAGGATGTCGATGTCGCGCACGACCAGCGCCGATTTGGTGACGATGCCGACCGGATGGCCGGCGCGCTCCAGGGTTTCGAGGATGCCGCGCATGATCTTGTGTTCGCGCTCGATCGGCTGGTACGGATCGGTGTTGGTACCGATCGCGATCATGCGCGGCTCATAGCCCGGCGCGGCGAGCTCCTTCTCGAGCAGCGCCGGCGCATCAGGTTTTGCCAAAAGCTTCGATTCGAAATCCAGTCCTGGCGACAGGCCGAGATAGGCATGGGTTGGCCGCGCGAAGCAGTAGACGCAGCCATGCTCGCAACCGCGGTACGGATTGATCGAGCGGTCGAAGCCGATATCGGGCGAGTCGTTGCGCGCGATCACCTTGCGCGAGGTGTCGAGCGAGACAGTGGTCTTGAACGGCGGCAGGTCTTCCAGGCTCTGCCAGCCGTCGTCGAACGTAACGCGCGCCTCGGCCTCGTAACGGCCGCTGGCATTGGATTGCGCGCCGCGGCCGCGCCGCCGTTCGCGCTCGATCGCGACCGCGAGTTCGGGAAACGCGGAGGGCGCACCCGCCGGTGTGGAGGGCGCCGTCACCGGCGGGTGCTTGAGGGCATGAGAGGATGCTCGGCTCATGCTCTGAAGCTAGCACGTCGTAAGAACAAATCAAGAACACATTCGCGAAATTCCACAGAGGCGCTGCCGCAAAAAACTGCACCCTTACGGCTGTTTTGATTGTGACAAGGTGATAACAATTTTGAGCTTTCCACCTGTTTTGAGCCAACGAAGCCGCTGTTGATGCTGAGCGTGATTATTCCGACTGAAGGCGACGAGCGGACCGCGGTCGCGACTCTTGCGGCGCTGGTTCCGGGCGCCGCGGCCGGGGTCGTGAAAGAGGTACTGCTGGTCGATCGCGCCAAGGACGGCGCCAAGACCGACGTGATCGAGCGCGTCGCCGATGTCGCCGGCTGCCGCTTCATGGCCTTCGACGGCAGTCGCGCCGCAGCGCTGGCGGCCGGCGCCCGTCAGGCGCGCTCGCCCTGGCTGATGTTCCTGCATGCCGGCGCCGTACTCGACAGCGGCTGGATCGAGGAGACCGCCCAGTTCATCCAGGGCGTCGCGATGAGCGGCCGGCCGCGCGCCGGCATCTTCCGCTACGCCCGCTCGCCCTACGCCGACGCACGCCTGCGCGACAGCTTCAAGTTCGTCGCCCGCATGCTGACCGGCCCGACTGCCGAACAGGGCCTCCTGATCGCGCGCGATCACTATGAGCAGCTCGGCGGCTACCGCCCGGATGCCCCCCGCTCCGAGGCGCGACTATTGCGGCAGCTCGGCCGCTCCTCCCGCACCATGCTGCGCAGCCGGATCATCGTGGCGTAGTTCCTTACGCTTCCCTCGTCATTCCGGGATGCGCCAAAGGCGCAGGCCCGGAATCCATCGGGCCGCAAGCCAAGTGGGTAAATGGAATCTCTGATGTGCAATTGCACATCATAGCTCGCGCTTCGCGCGCCCCGGAATGACAGCGCCTGATACTTGCCAAAGTCAAATAATTATTTGACAATGGCAACTATTGAGGTGCCCCTATGTCAGAGCCGGATTCCGAAACCCAAATCGCCGCGGTGCGGGCGTTCAATCGCTTCTACACCCGCAAGCTCGGCGTCCTCGACCAGCATTTATTGAAAAGCCCGTTCTCGCTCAGCGAGGCGCGGGTGCTTTATGAGCTGGCCCATCGCGAGGAGACATCGGCAAAGGAGATCGGGACCGAGCTCGGGCTCGATCCCGGCTATCTCAGCCGCATCCTGCAGAAATTCGACGAGGACGGGCTTTTGACCCGACGCCCGCTCGCTTCCGACCGCCGGCAATACCAGCTCGGCCTCACCGCAAAGGGGCGGCAGACCTTTACCAGGATCAACCGCACCTCGCATGACGAGGTGGCGGCGATGCTGACACGGCTTCAGCCGGACGATCGCGTCCGCCTGACCGGAGCAATGGGCACGATCGAGCGGCTGCTTGGCGAGACCCAGCCGTCGCGCGCGGTGCTGCGCGATCCGCGGCCGGGCGATATGGGCTGGGTGGCGCAGAGCCATGGCGCGCTCTACGCCAGCGAATACGGCTTCGATTCATCCTTCGAGGCGCTGGTCGCCGAGATCGTCGCAAAATTCCTGACCTCGTTCGACGCCTCGCGCGAACGCTGCTGGATCGCCGATCTCGAAGGTGCGCCGGTCGGCTCGGTGTTCCTGGTCAGGCATTCCGACGACGTCGCCAAGCTCAGGCTGCTCTTGATCGACCCGGCCGGGCGCGGCCAGGGGCTCGGCAAGCGGCTGGTTGGCGAATGCATCAGCTTCGCCAGGGCCTGCGGCTACCGCAAGATCACGCTCTGGACCCAGAGCATCCTGATCGCCGCGCGAAAAATCTATCAGGACGCGGGCTTCGCGCTGGTGAAAAGCGAGCCGCACCGCAGCTTTGGGCAGGACCTCGTCGGCGAAACCTGGGAGCGGGCGCTGTGAAGTTGACGCGCCGCGATCCCGCGCGGCGCATCACGCCGGAGCTGCTTGCCTTCTATATCAAGCGAGCGCACGCGCTTCGTGCCGAGGCTTATCGCGATATGATGCGCGCGTCGTGGGATTGGCTGATGAAGGTCATTCACAAGCGTTGATGTTGCCACCAGCGTCATTCCGGGGCGCGCGTCAGCGCGAACCCGGAATCCATTTTGCCGCCTGCGCAACCGGCCCAATGGATTCTCTGATGTGCAATTGCACATCATAGCTCGCGACTTCGTCGCGCCCCGGAATGACGGCCGTGGTGAACCTAAACAGTTGCGCCTTGCGCCTTCGGCCGGCGCAAATGCTCATCCAGCCGCGGCATGATCTCGACGAAATTGCAGGGGCGCGTGCGGTAGTCGAGCTGCGCCGCCAGAATCCCGTCCCAGCCGTCGCGGCAGGCGCCGGGCGAGCCGGGCAGGCAGAAGATGTAGGTCGCGCCCGCAACGCCTGCGGTGGCGCGGCTCTGGATCGTCGAGACGCCGATCTTGGCGTGGCTCAGCATGTGGAAGGCGATCGAGAAACCGTCCATCCGTTTCTCGAACAGCGGCTCGATCGCTTCCGGCGTCACATCCCGGCCGGTGAAGCCGGTGCCGCCAGTGGTGATGATCGCATCGACGCCGGCGTCAGCGATCCAGCGCGCCACGACCGTGCGGATCGCCTCGACGTCGTCGGTGACGATCTCGCGCGCCGCAAGCTTGTGGCCGGCGGCCGTGATGCGATCGGCCAGAGTCGTTCCGGACTTGTCGTCGGCGAGCGTCCTTGAGTCGGAAATCGTCAGCACCGCGATGTTGAGCGGAATGAACGGCTTTGTTTCATCTGTGGAGGCCATGACAATCGCTATCCAAATCTCACAGCGCCCCTTGGCCAAAGGTGTTGCAGGCCGACACCGTGCCTTGCTGGTAGCCGGTCATGAACCATTGCCGCCGCTGCTGCGCCGAGCCGTGGGTGAAGGAGTCCGGCACCACCCTGCCCGTCGCCTGGCGCTGCAGCGTATCGTCGCCGATCGCGGTTGCCGTCTTGAGCGCCGCGTCGATGTCGCCGGCTTCGAGGAAGCCCGGCCGCTTCTTCTCCTCGCGGTTGACCCAGACGCCGGAGAGGCAGTCGGCCTGCAGCTCGACCTTCACCTGCAGCGCATTGGCCTCGGCCTTGCTGTCGGCCGCCTGTTGCAGCCGCGTCACGCGTGGGATGATGCCGAGCAGGTTCTGCACGTGATGGCCCGCCTCATGGGCGATGATATAGGCCGCGGTGAACTGGCAGGCGCTGCCCGAGCAGCCACGGAACCGCGTCTCGACCTCGCGGAAGAAGGCGGTGTCGAGATAGATGGTCTTATCCGGCGGGCAGTAGAACGGCCCCATCGCCGACTGCGCCATGCCGCAGCGGCCGCCATTGGTGGCGTTGCGGAACAAGACGATCTTCGGACCGGTGAAGGTCTGGCCATTGGCCTGGAAGATCTCGGTCCAGCGATCGTCGATCTCGCCCAGGATGCCGGAGATCATGCTCCCCATTTCGTCGGTCGGCGCGCCGGTCTTGCCGGACGCGGTCCGGCGATCGGTCTGGTAGGTCGGCGCCTGTCCGCCGCCGGTCAGGATTTCGGCGCCGCCGATCAGGATGCGCGGGTCGATGCCGAAGGCGTAGCCGAGCAGGCCGAGCACGATGATGGTGCCGATGCCGAGCCCGCCGCCGCCCATGGGGATGCCGAAGCCGCCGCCTCCGCCGCCACCCTGGTCGCGACGATCCTCGATATCGTCGCTGCGACGGAAATCATCGTAACGCATGGCGGTTTTCCCTTAAGTCCTAACCTGTGTAAACGCGGAACAGACGTAAAATTTCCGTTCCGTTAATCAATAGCCTGCCCGGCAATTATTGCCTAGTGCGACGGCGCGCCATCCGCGCATGGCTGATGCGGCCAACGTCTTCACGAATCGCATGAGCTTGCCTGCAACGAACTCGATTTCCGATTCTTCCGATCCCGCCGTCGCTGGCGCAATTCGCATAACGCATGCTGCGAGGCAGCACTCGATTTCAAAATCCGAAAACGCCGCGCGATCGAAATGAGCAGAACTTGTCGCGTGCCATTTTCGATTAAGTCGTTTTTTACTTTGGCGGGTCATGGTGGCGCCAGTCGGTTGTTTAGTCCCGCGTCGCCGACAGCGTCGCCTGAGTCAGAGTTATGAGTCATGGTTGAGTCGCGTCGCGGGGCGTCTGCAAGGGCGCCCCGCACTAAATTTGAATCCACGTCTCCGAGTCGAATCGTCATAGGCGATTGCGTCGCCGAGATGTCGAAGCTCGCAGCCGGTTCTGTCGACGTCGTGTTCGCAGACCCAC
Source organism: Bradyrhizobium sp. Crot121 (assembly GCF_059512385.1). NCBI lineage: Bacteria > Pseudomonadati > Pseudomonadota > Alphaproteobacteria > Hyphomicrobiales > Nitrobacteraceae > Bradyrhizobium > Bradyrhizobium sp. Crot121. The sequence goes on from NZ_JCAMOR010000013.1 coordinate 87,627, forward strand.
CCTACAATCTGCAGCTCAAGGGCGACCTCAAACGCCCCGACGAATCCCATGTCGATGCCGTCAATGACGACTGGGACAAGTTCTCCTCCTTTGCCGCCTATGACGACTTCACGCGCGCCTGGCTGCTCGCCGCCCGCCGCGTCATGAAGCCGTCGGCCACGATCTGGGTGATCGGCTCCTATCACAATATCTTCCGCGTCGGCGCCATCATGCAGGACCTCGGCTTCTGGCTCCTGAACGATATCGTCTGGCGCAAGTCGAACCCGATGCCGAATTTCCGCGGCCGCCGCTTCACCAATGCGCACGAGACCATGATCTGGGCCGCGCGTGACGAGAAGGCCAAGGGCTATACCTTCAATTACGAAGTGCTGAAGGCAGCGAACGAGGACGTGCAAGCGCGTTCCGACTGGCTGATCCCGCTCTGCACCGGCGAAGAGCGCCTCAAGGGCAAGGACGGCAAGAAGGTGCATCCGACCCAGAAGCCCGAACAGCTTCTCGCGCGCGTGCTGCTCTCCTCCTCGAAGCCCGGCGACCTCGTGCTCGATCCCTTCAACGGCACCGGCACCACCGGCGCCGTGGCAAAACGTCTCGGCCGCCGCTATCTCGGCATCGAGCGCGACGCCGCCTATGCCGCCGCCGCCGAAGCGCGCATCGCCGCCATTGAGCCGCTGCCGCAGGAAACGCTCGCGCCGTTCATGACTGCGCGCGAGGCGCCGCGCGTCGCCTTCTCCGAACTGATCGAGCGCGGCATGATCATGCCGGGCGCGAAACTCGTCGACGCCAAGAAGCGGGTCGGTGCCCTCGTGCGCGCCGACGGCGCCATCATGCTAGGGGACAAGGTCGGCTCGATCCACCGCATCGGCGCGGTCGCCCAAGGCTCGGGTGCCTGCAACGGCTGGACCTTCTGGCACGTCGAGACCAAGAACGGCCTCAGGCTGATCGACGAACTGCGCGCCGAAATCCGCTCCGGGATGGCCGTGGGCTGAGCCTCCTCAATATCCTCCGTCATTCCGGGGCTCGCGAAGCGAGAACCCGGAATCCATTTCACCACCTGCGCCTGAGGCACAATGGATTCCGGGCCTGCACCTGACGGCGCATCCCGGAATGACGAAAGAAGTCCTGTTCACTTCTTTGCTTCCGGGCCAACAAGCTAAGCTGCACAGCAAGCCACGATGACGCCGTGTTGAACGCTCTTGCCTTGATTCGGCGCGAACAAAGCGCCTAGAGTCCGGCTATCGGTCGCTGTTTCGATTGGATTGCCCGATGCGCAGACAATCCGAGACGTTGCTGCTTGTGCCGCTGTTGCCGATATTCTTTGTCGGCATGTTCCCGATATTGCTTTTTGGCCTGCTCGGCTTTTTCGGCCTCGGCATCTTCGGCGTCCTTCTCGTCTCCGTCGGACTGACAAGCGCATTGGAGGCGCATGGCCAGTTCACCGAGGACATCATTACGCACGGCTATGGGCGCAGCGCCGAGCGTGCCGCTCACGCCACCGATCTGCAAACCGCGACGCGCTTCGCCGCGCTGCTGGACGCAGCAGGGATTGCGCTGATCGTCGCCAGCGCGGTTGGCTTTATGTACTTCGGCTGATCGCCAAGCCGCCCGAGGCGCTTTCACAAATTCATCGCTTGCGCGCTCCGCCCGATGTGGCGCATGAGTGCGGCCCGCGGCCCATGCGGCTAGCGTCCCGATTTGGTCGGCAACAAAACAAACGGAGCCTTTGAGATGCTCAAATTCTACTTCAACGGAGCACCGAACCCGAACAAGGTCGCACTGTTCCTGGAAGAGTCCGGCCTCGCCTTCGAGGCAATACCGGTCGACACCCGCAAGGGCGAGCAGTTCAAGCCGGAATTTTTGAGGGTCAACCCGAACGCCAAGGTGCCGGCGATCGACGATGACGGCGTGTTCGTGTTCGATTCCAACGCGATCCTGCTCTACCTCGCCGAGAAAACCGGAAAATTCCTGCCCGCCAATACGCCGGCGAGCCGCGCGCAGATGCTGTCCTGGCTGATGTTCATCGCCACCGGCCTCGGCCCCTATTCGGGTCAGGCGGTGCATTTCAAGACGGTGGCGCCAAAGGAGCTGGAATACGCACATAACCGCTACCAGTACGAGGCGAACCGCCACTACAAGATTCTTGACGACCACCTCGCCAAGAGCCGCTACATGGTCGGCGACACCTACACCATCGTCGACATGGCGCTCTGGGGCTGGGCGCGGCTGGGGTCGTTCGTGCTCGGCGAGGAAGCTTACGCCAAGTACCCGAACGTCAAGCGCCTGGTCGACGAGATCTCCGCGCGGCCGGCGGCCACCCGCGCGATCGCATTGAAGGACAAGTTCACCTTCAAGGCCGAGCTGGACGAGGAAGCGAAGAACTTCATGTTCGGCCACCTCAAAAACAAGGTGGCTTAACCGCCCTTCCGGCGTGCCGGCGTAAGCCGGCGCGCGAGGTCGGCCAGGTGGACAGGCGTGCGGGAGCAAGGAAACCGCGCGCCGTGCCCACCTAATTCCGTCAGATCATCAGATCGAGCATCCCGTGGGTGACCGCGGCGCTCCCGACAAGCTCGGAAGCCGGGCCATAATGATCGGCCGTGTGTTGTCCATGCAGCAACGCCTCGATTGCTTGTGCTGCCTCTGGCCCGTGAATTGCTGCAGCGTCTCCGGGATGACTGCTCGATGCCGGGCCGTGGCCCACATTTCCGAGGTCGAAGCCCTTCGAAGCTCCAGGATCGTAGCTCGTCTCCTTGAAGTGGAACGAATCTGCAAGGGGGCCGCCATGCTTGGCGAAGGCAGCCCCATTCGCATTCAGGCTCGCGGCCGTTGGCCCCTTCGCCTCCGATGCTTTCGCGACTCCCGAGGGCCCGCTGGTTGAGCCGCCATCGATTGCATCGCCATGAGTCGCGGCGGCATTAGAAGAGCCGCCGTTCGTCGGCAGCTCCTTGTCGTTTTGGTCATTCAATGCAACCGTGGAACTCAGTGCAGCCTCGATCTTCCCCGTGGCCAAATGGTCGAAATCCCTGGGGTCTGCATCACTGGCGCCCTTGATGGTGATCGTCACGACCTGCGTGGTGCCATCTATGGTCTTCACCGTGAAGGTGTCGGTCAGGTGGTCGCAGGCGTCGAGCGCCCGCACCGTGCAGTTGCTATTGTCGAGCGTGTAGGTCCACACGCCGGCCGCCGTCATCGTGAAAGTGCCATAGCCGCCATCGCTCTTCATCGGCGAGCACACCGCGGTGAAGGTATTCGCCGGATTATCAACGTCGGTATCGGTAAGCGTACCGGTCGCGGTTGGCGTGCCGGGGGTATCGCAGCCAGCTTCGATCACCGTGCCGGTCGTCGTGCCCGAAACCACGGCCGCGTCGTTGGTGCCGTGGATGGTAATCGTCACCACCTGCGCGGTGCCGTCGATGCTGGTCACCGTGAAGCTGTCGGTCAGGTGGTCGCACACGTTGAGCGCCTGCACCGCGCCGTTGGCGTTGTCGAGCGTGTAGGTCCACACGCCGGCCGCCGTCATCGTGAAGGTGCCGTAGCCGCCATGACTTGCCGTCGGCGAACTGACCGCCGTGAAAAGATCGGGCGGATTGTCGACGTCGGTGGCGACGAGCGCGCCGGTCGCGGTCGGCACGCCCGGCTTGGCATTGGCGACGCCCCCGGCCTCGATCACGCAGCCGGTGGTGGCGCCGGAAATGACGGCCGCGTCGTTGGTGCCGTTGATGGTGATCGTCACCACTTGCGCGGTGCCGTCCGCGGTGGTCACCGTGAAGGTGTCGGTCAGGTGGTCGCCGACATTGAGCGCCTGCACCGCGTGGTTGGCGTCGTTGAGCGTATAGGTCCAGACACCGGCCGCGGTCATCGTGAAAGTGCCATAGCCGTCATGACTTGCCGTCGGCGAAGTGACCGCCGTGAAGGTGTTGGGCGCATTGTCGACATCGCTATCGGTGAGCGTGCCGGTCGTGGTCAGCTTGCCCGGCGCCTCGATCACCGAGCCGGCCGTCGCGCCGGAGATGATGGCCGCGTCGTTGGTGCCGTTGATGGTGATCGTCACCACCTGAGGGGTGCCATCCACGGTGGTCACGATGAAGGTGTCGGTCAGATGGTCGCCAACATTGAGCGCCTGCACCGCGTGGTTGGCCTCGTTGACCGTGTAGGTCCACACGCCGGCCGCCGTCACCGTGAAGGTGCCGTAGCCGCCGGCGCTCGCCTTCGAGCTGACCACCGTGAAGGTATTCGGCGGATTGTCGACGTCAACGTCGGTAAGCGTGCCGGTTGCGGCAGGCATACCGGACCCAGCGCTGCCCGCCTCGATCACCGCGCCGGTCGTGGAGCCCGAAATGATGGCCGCGTCGTTGACGCCATCGATGGCGATCGTGAAGACCTGATTGGACGAGAGTGTGCCGTCTGACACCGTGATAATGAAGCTCGCGGTCGTCGGCGCGGTCAGCGCATTGATCGCGCCGCTGTCCGGAACGAAGCTGTAGGCGCCGGTCGCGCTGTTGAGGTAGAGCCTGCCATAGGGACCGGCGCTCGATACATCGTATGTCACCCCTCCCAGCACCGTGCTGCCGGCGATTCCGCCACTGATGCCGAAGGTCAGGGCAGCACCGTTGGAGCTGCTGGCAACGAAAGCTCCGCTCGTTGCGGAGAAGTGGTCAAACACCGATGTATCGATTTCCGTCGGTCCCGCCGCGAGGGTGAACACCGGCGGCGAACGCAGGACAAACAGATCAGGAACTACCGTCGACGATGGCAGCGGCGGGAGCGAATTATGGATCTGGAGAATGTCGGTCTGAATAAAATTGATCGGCTGCACCGGCAGCACATTGATCGTCGAGGGAGGCGTGCTCGACCCGGGCGCCACCTGTTCCTTCGCGAAATTGGCAAGCACGTCCTGCTGGGCGGCATGCAACTCCTCCATGCGAGTCGCACTATTCGCGGTCTGGTTGACGCTGACCGAGGACCCTCTCCTGCTCAGGGTGGTCGTCTCTCCGGGATCCTCGACAATGATGTGTCGCGGGATCGGCTCTTTGGTCACGAGCTCGAATACGCCATGCTCGAGATCCTTGTATGCGATGCTGTCGTCATCGAGATATGTGACGTCCGGCTCTGCGGCATGGACTTCTTTCATAACGGCGAAGGCCAGCGCCGCGAGCGTCAACGTGCCGATCCCGCCAGCATGACCGCGGCCCCGAATGCTTCCAACAGGCGTATCAACCGTGAGGCAACCGGTCGTTGCCACCCGTCCGGCAACGAAAGCGAAAGTGCCTCTGGTCACGCCAAACAGGGCCGAATGCAAGGTGCCATCGGCATCACAGATCAATTCGTTCAACACCAGACGGGTGCCGGGAGAGAGGTTGAACACAGTGCCGTCGATAAAGCGAAGTCCGACCTGCGCGTCGTCCGCCGTCTCGATCACGTCCCCCTGATAGACGGGATCGCCAGCCGTGAGTTGAACGGCGGTGCCGGTCGCACGGCTGAGGGTGCAGCAACCGATCGCGATCTGAACATGGCCTATGATCTGGCGAAGCTGGGCGACAATGGCGTTGCGGTCGCCCCCGGACTCGACGCAAGACGCAACGAACATGGCTTCGACCTCGCCTGCTGAGTACTTTCAGGCCCAGCGTGGTGCCGCACTTTTCTTGCTCTGGCTTTGCCTACGCCATCAAGTCAAAACAATCCTGGCGTCGGCAACCCTAGGCTAGCCCGCCGCAACATCCTGATCCAAATTTAATCAAACCTATCCGTAACATCCGACCCATTCAATGCATGAATTAAATCTTCCGGTGCAGGAATTAAATCACTTTTCCCGGGAGCGCGTCGTTTTCCTGCTCTGGCGGGCTGCCCCTCAAGATGAAACCTTTTGGTAGCATTGAACCGGCTCGGGGCCTAGTATGACGAAAATTTAAATGAGGTGGCCAGCCATGGCCGCCCTGACACCGTACCTACTGCATGGATTGTAGCGACCTGGCTGACCATTGAAGTCAGCGGACTGTCACGCGGCAAAAAGGATCTTCTCAGGAAGGGGATCATGCGCACGCATACGATTATCGCGTCGGTGGCGAGTTTGGCTCTGGCGTTGGCCAGCCTTTTGGTTGATGCGGCCCATGCGCAGACCAATCCTCCCGCGCCCGCCGTTCAGGATCTCGCGTCAGCAAAACCCATCGGAACAGTTGTAACCACGACCGGCTCGGTAACGATCGAGCATGCGGGTGCGATGGTCATTCAGGCAAATGTCGCCGGCCAGATCGTCCAGACGAAGGTGGGTGATATCGTTTACCTCGGCGATGTGGTCCGGACCGGAGCCGATGGCCGGGTCGGTATCAACTTTGCCGACGGCAGTTCGTTCAAACTATCGAGCAACGCCCGCATGGCGTTGGACGAATTCGTGTACGACCCGAATGGGAAATCCAACTCGACCTTGTTCAATCTGACCAACGGAACACTTACGTTTGTCGCCGGCAATATCGCGAAGTCCGGCGACATGAAGGTCGATACCCCCGTCGCAACGATGGGTATTCGGGGCACGACTCCACATGTCGAAATTTCGGATGACGGGACAGTCAAGTTTTCAACCCTTATCGAAGAGGGCAAGAACAAGCTTACGAAAAAGTCCGGCCCATCTGCAGCGCAGCAGTCCGAACAGAAAGCCAATCGCAAGTCCAATCTGAATATCTGCCGAGGGTGCTAGACCGATTTATTCCGAAGTCAGTCTCGGCGCAGGGCCCCAGCAAAACGTGACGCCTTTCCGCGGAAAACTGATGACCGCGGATTCCTCAATTTCCAAAATCAGGAAGTCTGATATGGACGCCAGCACGAGGGGAGGCATCGTTGACGGCGTCGCATGCATGCTCATCCTGCTGCTGCTCGGCTCACCCGCGGCGGCGCAGGAGGATGCGAAGAAGAGCAACTATCTGACCGACATTGCGTTGTGCAACGGCACGGATCACGCCTCGCTTGAAGCCCGTGTCAATGGCTGCACGGCGCTCATCGCTTCCGGTCACGGCAAGACAGCTGCCTTGGCAATCGCCTACAACAATCGTGGCAACGCTTATGCGGCAAAGGGAGACTACGACCGCGCCATCCAGGATTTCGATCAATCGATCCAGCTCAATCCAACCTACGTCAAGGCCTTCAACAATCGCGGCGCGGCTTATTTGAAGAAAGGCGAATACGATCTCGCCATCAAAGCTCTCGATGGCGCGATCCAGCTCAATCCCAGCTACGGCAGCGCTTTCGCCAACCGTGCCAGAGCCTACCTGAAAAAGCACGAATACGATCGCGCGGCGCGGGACTATGACGAGGCAATTCGTCTCGAACCCGATTTGGAAGCCGTGTGGAGCGGACGCTGTTGGACGCAGGCCATCCTCGGCGCACTGGAGGCGGCACTGGAGGACTGCAACAAGGCGCTTCAATTAGCGTCGAACAACGCCGCGACATATGACTCACGCGGGCTGATCTACCTCAAAATGGGCAAATTCGACGCGGCTATCGATGATTACAGCTCCGCGCTGCAACTCGATCCGAAGCTGGCGAGCGCACTCTATGGGCGCGGGCTGGCCAGGCTGAAGACCGGCGACAAAGCGGGCAGCAACGCCGATATCGCATCGGCAAAGACGATCCAGGTCAAGATCGGCAGCGACTTCACGCGCTATGGTGTGCGGTAGGCACCAGCGACGGTTAGCATCGTAGGGTGGTCAAAGGCGCACCGCGCCGTGCCCTGCCACCCCAACCAATTGCTTCCGTCATTCCGGGGCTCGCGAAGCGAGAACCCGGAATGACGGCGGAGGAAGCCTCAACGCACGGCACGAACCTGCGGCGCCGGAAACTGCCCCAACGCCTTCTCGGTCAACACCGAATCGCAATATTCCCTGATCTCCTTGATCTTGCCGTCCTCGAGCCGGAACACCAGGCAATAGTCATTGTCGTAGCGAACGCCGTCCTTGGTGACGTTGTCGCCCTTGGCTTCGACCACGACATGGTCGCCGTCGGCGATGAAGCGGTGGGCGACGGTGCGCGCCCGTTCCGCCAATAGCGAACGGACGTGGCCGTGCAGATCGTTGAGGATCGATTGCTTGCCGCTGAAGGTGCGCGACCAGGAATACTGTCCGGTCACCGTCCATGTCGCATCCTCGGCAAGGCTCGCGGCGAACAGCGCGCGGTCGCGCGCCGCGGGATCGGGATTTCCGGCGGCGGCAAAGATCCGCTGCATCAATTTCTTGTTATCGGCTGCGCTCATGGCGGCTTCTCCGGTGGCTGACTGAATACGCCTCCTTGTGCCGCGATAGAGATCATTCTTCAAATCGATAGCCGATATGATATCTATTCGTCGGATGAATTTGAATTCGCTCGACCTCAATCTCCTGATCGCGCTCGACGCGCTGCTGCGGGACGCCAGTGTCAGCCGCGCTGCGATGCGGCTTCGTCTGTCGCAGCCGGCCGCAAGCCACGCGCTGCAGCGCCTGCGCGACCTGATCGGCGATCCACTCCTGGTGCGGAGCGGCGCGCGGATGGAGCTGACGCCGCGGGCGCAGGCGTTGCGCGCGCCCCTGGCGCAGGCGCTGGACCAGGTGCGCGCGCTGTTCGTTCCCGACGCGTTCGACGCCATCAGCAGCGATCGGCATTTCCGGCTGATGATGCCGGACCTTGCGGTCGAACTATTGATGCCGCCGTTGATGGAGAAGATCACGCGCGTTGCGCCGCATGTGACGATCGACGTGGTGCCGTGGCGGGGGCCCGCGATCTTCACCGCCGAGTTCGCCCGCACCATCGATCTCGTGATCTCGATCGGCGACGCCTTCAAGGGCTTTCACCGCCAGCGCCTCTATGTCGACAGCGACGCACTCGCGGTGCGCCGCGGCCATCCGGTCGGCGCGAGATTGAAGAAGCGCGAAGCGTTCCTCTCAGCAAGGCATGTCGCCGTCGTGATCCGCGGCCAGAACGAGGACCTGATCGATAGCTGGCTGCGCTCCAAAGGCATCGAGCGGCGCATCGCGCTCGTGGTGCCAGGCTACATCGAGGCACTGCATGTCACAGCCCGCACCGACCTCGTCGCCTTCGTGCCGCGCCGCCTGATCGCAGCGCTCGCCCGGCAATTGTCATTGCTGGCCGTGACGCCGCCGCTCGATCCCGGCATGGACGAACAATACATGTTCTATCCCACCCGCGCCCAGATGGACCCCGGCTCGATCTGGCTCCGCCAATTGATGCTGGAGACGGGACGGGAGTTGGACAGGCGAAAAATGTAGGTCCGCATTGGGGAACGCAGCGAGTCACCCCGCCCTCCGTCATTCCGGGGCGCGCCCCTTGGCGCGAGCCCGGAATCCATTGGGCCGCAGGCGGAGGAGGAGAAATGGATTCCGGGCTCGCGCTTCGCGCGCCCCGGAATGACGAGTGCAGTGGCGCGATTTTCCTTAATCCAATCAACGTGATTTGCCTCGTCCAGCCCTCGCGCGAAAAACATTCCGCTTCCGCCGTCGGGCAAATCAATGATTTAACTCCGCGCGTCTTATCCGAATGAGGGGCGGCTCGCGATCGTCACGAACGTTGCGGTGAGATGCGGTGGACGCGATGCGTGCGACTGACGAGCGCACACATCACGGACGGCGAAGTCGTGTGGTCCTGGCGCCCCGACGCCGGCGCTAAGTTTTGTGGATCAAGCATCCGCAGAGTGACGGTGGCAAAAAAGCCCGGTCACCGGGGAGAGCACGAAGGAAGCCGTAAACCATCGCGCAGGGAAAGCCGGAATGCTTCGGTTGAACCTGTGGTCCTACCCCCGTGCTTTTTGTTGCACGGGACCCATGGGTGCAACCGGCACCCGGCTTTCCCTGCGCCCTCTGATATCGAGGAGGACGGAAAGTAGCGCAAAGCTCGGACGCAACGCGCCGCGAGAACGCGACCTCACATCCTCACTGCTGTTTGACATTTGAATCAGCACTCACCCCCGTCGTCCCGGGCTTGCGCGCCGCGGCGAAGCCCCTTGGCGTAGCCGGGAAGCCGGGACACATAACCGCAGGCCTTTGTATTGTGCTCCGCTGCAACCGCTTGCTCGCCCCACAACAACTCCCTGTGGTTATGGGTCCCCGCCTTCGCGGGGACGACACCGGTGCGAGGTTCACTGGAATCGTAGGATGGGTGGAGCGGAGCGAAACCCATCATTCGCGCGGCTTGCTCCGTCGCGATGGGTTTCGCTGCGCTCTACCCATCCTACGACAAAGCCTCGCCACTCTTACAAACCGCTCACGCCTCCGCGTCCAGCACCTTCTTCACCGCGGGCCGCGCGGCCATGCGGCTCCGGTGATCGACCACTTTCGGCAATGCCGCCAGATCGACGCCGTCGCCCTCCAGCCACTGCGCCATCGTGAAGAGATAGATGTCGCAGATCGTGAAGGTTTCGCCCATCACCCACGGGCCTTTCAGCATGTCGCGTTCGACCAGCGCGAAACTGGCGCCGACCGTTTTCGGGATCATGCGCTTCATGTCGGCAAAGGAGGATTCGTCCGCAGCCCAGCGATAACCGCGCATCTTGTGGGCATGCGCGACATGCAGCGTCGAGCAGAGATAGCTGTTGAACGCCTGCACTTGCGCGAACGCAAAGGCGTCCTCGAGCGGCGCCAGTTTCGCCTGCGGAAAACTCTGCGCGATAAAAGCGAGCAGGGCGGGTGTCTCGGTGAGGACGCCATGATCGGTGACCAGCGCCGGCACCCGTCCCTTCGGGTTGACCTTGAGATATTCCGGGCTGTTCTGCTGGTTGGTCTTGAAGTCGATCCGTTCGATCGTATAGGGCGCACCGGACTCTTCGAGCGCGATGTGCGAGGCGAGCGCGCAGGTGCCGGGGGTGTAATAGAGCTTGAGCATGTGTCATCCCTCATTCAGAGGGATGCGAAGTTAACGGCGCGCTCTTGCCCCGTCCATCCCCGCGCCGACTGGCTGGCTCAGCGAACGGCCTTTGCCGCCTCCACGAGGCGCGCGCTGGTCGACGCCGTCGCGAGCACGACGCCGTCTTCGGCCATCAGCCTGCCCTCCACGAAGGCGACGGTCTTGCCGAGCTGGGTGACCCTGGCCTCGCCGATGATCGGTCCCGGCTTCGCCGGCGCCAGGAAATTCACCGTCATCGTGATGGTTGCAGTGTAGAGCTTGCCATCGGTCATGACGAACACCGCCGGGCCCATCGTGTCGTCGAGCATCGCCGACAACATGCCGCCCTGGATAAAGCCGGCCGGGTTGCAAAACTCCAGCTTGCCCTCGAAGCCGATCCGGATCCAGCCTTCGTCCGGGCGCGCATCGAGCAGGTGCCAGCCAAGCAGCTTCGAGCAGGGCGGCGTGGCAAGTCGGTCAAGCGCGGTCGCGATCATGGGAGCCTCCGTTGGTGCTCCTCCCTAACGCAAGGCTACTGCCAGCATGCTGTCAGCAACTCACGTGCCGAGCCCATGCGCGACGACCTTGCGCATCACGTTCGGGAACGCTTCGTCCGCGAGGGTGGCGACCGGGACCCAGCGCATCCCCTCTGGCGCCCGCGTGCGCGGCGGAACGGTTGCGGTATAGACCGCAAGCTCGAGTGGAAAATGCGTGAAGGCGTGAGTGACGACGCCGGCCTTGCGGTGCCAGCGCGTCACGCCCTTCAGAGATGGCGCCTGCTCGAGTGAAGCCGCGTCGTCCTGTCCGGCCAGCCATTCGGAGGTCGGCACTTCCGTCATGCCACCGAGCAGGCCTTTCTCGGGGCGGGTGCGGACCAGGAGCTCATCACCGCGGGTGACGACAAAGGCCGCGCCAGAGCGCAGCAAGCCGGTCTTCTTCGGTGTCTTGCGCGGAAAGCTCTCCTGGTCGCCGCGGGCGCGCGCTGCGCAATCGTCGTTGAGCGGGCACAGCGCGCAGGCCGGCTTCTTCGGCGTGCAGATCGAGGAGCCCAGATCCATCAGCGCTTGTGCACTGTCGCCGGCGCGAGAAGGACCGAGCAGCGTGCTCGCCAATTGCTGGATCAGCGGCTTGGCCTGCGGCAACGCCTCCTCGACCGCGAACAGCCGCGATACCACGCGCTCGATATTGCCGTCGACCGGCATGGTGCGGCGGTCGAAGGCGATCGCAGCGATTGCGGCGGCCGTGTACGGCCCGATCCCCGGTAGCGTGCGAAGCCCCTCCTCATCATCGGGAAAGATGCCGCCATGATCGCGCAGCACCGCCACCGCGCAGGCGTGCAGGTTGCGCGCCCGGGAATAGTAGCCGAGCCCGGCCCACATCCGTAGCACATCGTCCAGCGAGGCGCGCGCCAGCGAACCGACATCCGGCCAGCGCGAGACGAATTTCTCGAAGTACGGCCCGACCGCCTTGACCGTCGTCTGCTGCAACATGATCTCCGACAGCCACACCCGGTACGGATCGGCCCGCTCACCGGCAGGCGCGCGCCACGGCAGCCGGCGGCGATGCCGGTCATACCAGGCCAGCAGCAGGGCGGGACGTGCGGCGACCGCGTCAGGCGGTTGTCGTGATTTTGTCGTGGTGGCTGCGCGAGACCTCATGCGATGACTTTAATGTTGGCGCCCGAATCTCTCCACGTCATGCCCGGGCTTGGCCCGGCCATCCACGCCTTTCTTCGTACCGGAATCGGGGTGGTTCCTGGGGTCAATCCCAAAGTGCTATAAGGACCCATGTCAAAACCCGGCCCGATCAGCGCAAAGCCGCTCTCTATCCTGCTCAACGACGTCTTCTCCGACGCCTATGCCAAGCAGGGATTCGCCGCGCGCGAGCTGGTAACGCGGTGGGCGGAGATCGCGGGGACCGAGATCGCGCGGTATTCGGAGCCGATGAAGATGCAATGGCCGCGGCCGGTGGAGGGGCAGCCGCAGGAGCCGGCAACATTGGTGCTCCGGGTCGAGGGGCCGATGGCGCTGGAGATCCAGCATTCCTCCGACCGCATTCTGGAGCGGGTCAACCGCTTCTTCGGCTGGCACGCGGTCGGCCGGCTGGCGCTGCGGCAGGCGCCTCTGTCCCGGCGGGAGCGCCCGGTGCGGCCGCGGCCGCCGGACCCCAAGGCGGTGGCGGCGGTCGAAAAGACCCTGTCCGCCGTGGAGGACGAGGCGCTGCGTGCCGCACTGGCGCGATTGGGGGCCTCGATCAAGCGAAATTGAGACTTTTTTGCGTGGCGGGCCTTGGAGCGCAGCATTGCCACAATCACCATTTCAAGCTAGCGAAAGCTCGCTTTTTTAGACCTCTTTTAGGCGTGCATGCGCCAATCCGGGAGCCGACCTTGATCATCACGCGCCGCGCCTTTACCGCCGCTCTGTCACTGACTGGTCTTGCCGCCCTGATCGGTCTCTCGCCGCTGCGCCTGATTTCGGAGGCGATGGCGCAGACCGCCGCCGATGTCGCCAAGCCGCAATCACTACCGGACATGGCGCTCGGCCCGCAGAACGCCCCGGTGACAATCACTGAATACGCCTCGATGACCTGCCCGCACTGCGCGAACTTCAACGACACGGTATTCCCGAAGATCAAGTCGGAATTCATCGACACCGGCAAGATCCGCTACGTGTTCCGCGAATTCCCGCTCGACATCAAGGCCGCCGCCGGTTCGATGCTGGCGCGCTGCATCGCCAAGGATGACGCGCCGAAATATTTCGCAGTCATCGACCTGTTGTTCCGCCAGCAGAACGACTGGGTGATGAAGAACACCACGGAGACGCTGACGCGAATCGGCAAGCAGGCGGGCCTCAGCCAGCAGCAGGTCGAGGATTGCCTGAAGGACCAGGCGCTGCTCGACAAGATCGCCGCTGACCAGAAATACGCCAACGACGTGCTGAAGGTGAATTCGACCCCGACCTTCTTCATCAACGGCGAGATGCTGAAGGGCGAGACCTCGTTCGATGAATTCAGCAAGCGCATCAATTCATTGTTGAAAAGCTGATTCGTCCACAGCTATTCGCAACATCAGATAAACCAAGCAAAAGCCTTGGGAAAAGCCCGAGGCGGCGGTTGCCGGTGCGCTCCGGCCTCGCCATTGTCGCGGCCACAGCCGCAGCGAGCGGTCCGCCTGCATTACCGACATTGCCTTTCATGGTACTGTCACGGCTGGGAGATTCGCGCCCGGCCAACAGAGATTTGTGTTCATGAAGCTCACGCGCCTACGCCTCCACGGTTTCAAATCGTTCGTTGAACCCACTGACTTCATGATCGAGCCGGGCCTGACCGGCGTGGTCGGACCGAACGGCTGCGGCAAGTCCAACCTGGTGGAAGCGCTGCGGTGGGCGATGGGCGAAACCTCGCACAAGTCACTGCGCGCCGCCGACATGGACGCGGTGATCTTCGCCGGTTCCGGCAATCGCCCGGCGCGCAACCACGCCGAAGTCGTGATGACGATCGACAATTCCGATCGCACGGCGCCGGCCGCGGTCAATGACAGCCAGCTCCTGGAAATCTCCCGCCGCATCGAGCGCGAGGCGGGTTCCGCCTATCGCATCAACGGACGTGACGTGCGCGCGCGCGACGTGCAGCTCCTGTTCGCCGATGCCGCGACTGGCGCGCGGTCGCCGGCACTGGTGCACCAAGGCAAGGTCGGCGAGATCATCCAGGCCAAGCCGGAACAGCGCCGCCGCATCCTCGAAGATGCCGCCGGCGTCGCCGGCCTGCATGCCCGCCGCCATGAAGCGGAACTGCGGTTGAAGGCAGCCGAGACCAACCTCACCCGCGTCGAGGACGTGATCGGCCAGCTCACCGGCCAGATGGACGGGCTGAAGAAGCAGGCGCGGCAGGCAATCCGCTACCGCGAGGTCGCCGCGAAGGTCCGCAAGTCCGAGGCGATGCTGTTCCACCTGCGCTGGATCGAGGCTCACGCTGACGTCAACGATGCCGCGCAGACGCATGATCTCGCCGTTCGCGAGGCGGCCGAGCGCACCTGCGAGCAGGCGGAATCCGCGCGCATCCAGGCAATCCGCGCGGCCGAACTGCCGGCGCTACGCGAGGCGGAAGCCCGCGCCGCCGCGGGCCTGCAGCGGCTCAACAATGCGCGCGAGATGCTCGATCGCGAGGAGGAGCGTGCCAAGGAACGCGTTTCCGAACTCGACCGGCGCCTGGCGCAGTTCGTTGCCGACATCGCGCGCGAGCAACAACAGACGGCAGACGCCGACGTCGCGCTGCAGCGGCTCGACACCGAGGACGCCGAGCTGAAGGAAGAGATCAAGTCTCGGGTCGAGCAGCGCTCCGGCGTCGACGAGCGCGTCGCGGAAGCGGAAGCCATGCTTGCCGAAACCGAGCGCCGGTTCGCCGAGCTGACCACGGAGCTTGCCGACCTCACCGCCAAGCGCAACCAGCTCGAAGCCGGCGTGCGCACCCATCGCGACCGGCTCGCCCGGCTCGACCATGAGATCGCAAGCGTCCAGGCCGAGGAGGAGCGCCTCGCGCAGGAAACCGGCTCGCTGGGCGATATCGATGTGCTCGCCGCCGCGGTCGAGACCGCGCAGCAGACGCTGGCCGAGGCCGAAGCCACCGTGCAGGCGAGCGAAACCGGTCACGTGGTCGCGCGGCAGACGCTCGAAGCTTCGCGCAGCCCGCTGACCGAAGCAGAGAAGCGCGTGCAGCGGCTCGAGACCGAGGCGCGCACCATCTCCAAGATCCTCAATGGCGAGACCAAGAATCTGTGGCCACCGATCATCGACGGCATCACGGTCGCCAAGGGTTATGAGAAGGCGATCGGCGCCGCGCTCGGCGACGATCTCGATGCTCCCGTCGATCCCTCGGCACCGATGCGCTGGACCAATGTCCCCGCTAGCGAGGACCCGGCGCTGCCCGAAGGCGTCGATTGCCTTGCCAATCATGTGCAGGCACCGCCGGAACTGGCGCGCCGCCTCGCCCAGATCGGCGTCGTGGCAAAGGAGCGCGGCGCGGAGCTGGTGTCGCAATTGAAGACCGGCCAGCGGCTGGTGTCGCTCGAGGGCGACGTCTGGCGCTGGGACGGTTTTGTCACCGCCGCTCACGCGCCGACCGGCGCGGCGCGGCGCCTCGCCGAGCGTGCCCGCCTCGTCGACATCGAGCATGAACTCGAGCAGGCGCGCAACGAGGTGATCACCAAGCGGCAGGCGCTGGAGAATGCGGAAGCCGAATTGCGCGCCGCCTCCGCCGCCGAGACCGCCTCGCGCGAGGCGGTGCGTGCCGCGCGTCGCGAGGGCGATGCCGCGCGCGAGCGCCATGCCGCAGCCGAGCGCGAGATCAACCGCCACGCCGCGCGCAAATCCGCGCTGACGGAAGCGCACAACCGCCTCGCCGCCGACCGTGCCGAAGCCGAGGCCGCGCACGAGAATGCCGATGCGGCGCTCGCCGAATTACCGCCGAGCATCGAGGCTGAAAGCCAACTTGGCGCGGTCCGCAGCGAGATCGAGAACCGGCGCCGCGTGGCCGCCCAGGTGCGCGCCGAAGCGCAGGCGCTGGCTCGTGAAGCCGAGCTCGCCGACCGCCGCGTGCAGGCGATCCTCGCCGAGCGCAGCGAGTGGCAGAACCGCAAAGCAAGCGGCGCCTCGCAGATCGGAACGATTGAGGCCCGCATCACCGAGCTGACCGCAGAGCGCGAGGAGCTCGTCAATGCGCCGGAGGTGTTTGCGGAGAAGCGCAGCGCGCTGATCAGCGAGATCGAGTACGCCGAGAACGATCGCCGCGGCGCCGCCGACGCGCTCGCCGCTGCCGAGACCGCGATGGCGGAGACCGACCGCACCGCCAAGGCCTCGCTGGAAGCGCTGTCGAGCGCCCGCGAGGCGACCGCCCGCGCCGAGGAGCGGATGGAAGGAACTCGGCGTCGGCTCGCCGATATCGAGCGCGAGGTCCATGACATGCTCGAGGTTGAGCCGCAGGCGTTGGCCGGCCTCGCCGAGATCGAGCCGGGCGCCGAACTGCCGCCGGTCGGCCAGATCGAGGAAGAGCTCGAAAAGATGCGCCGCGATCGCGAACGCCTCGGCGCCGTCAATCTGCGCGCCGAGGAAGAGCTACGCGAGGTGGAGACCCAGCACACCGGGCTCACCACCGAGCGCGACGACTTGGTCGAAGCGATCAAGCGCCTGCGCCAGGGCATCCAGAGCCTCAACCGCGAAGCACGCGAGCGGCTTCTCACCTCGTTCGAGACCGTCAACAGCCACTTCAAGCGCTTGTTCGTCGAGCTGTTCGGCGGCGGCGAGGCCGCGCTGCACCTGATCGAGAGCGACGATCCGCTCGAGGCCGGTCTCGAGATCATCGCAAAGCCCCCTGGCAAGAAGCCGCAGTCGCTGTCGCTGCTCTCGGGCGGCGAGCAGGCGCTGACCGCGCTGGCGCTGATCTTCGCGGTGTTCCTGACCAACCCTTCGCCGATCTGCGTGCTGGACGAGGTCGACGCGCCGCTCGACGACCACAACGTGGAGCGCTGCTGCAACCTGTTGCACGAGATGACGGCCTCGACCGAGACGCGCTTCATCGTCATCACGCACAACCCGATCACCATGGCGCGCATGAACCGGCTGTTCGGCGTCACCATGGCCGAGCGCGGCGTGTCGCAACTGGTCTCGGTCGACCTCGAAGGCGCAGTCGGCATCCTGGATCAGCACGTGGCGTGAGCGGAGCGTCAGCTTCGTCATTGCGAGGAGCGACAGCGACGAAGCAATCCATCTCTCCGCAAGCGGCGCCATGGATTGCTTCGCTTCGCTCGCAATGACGGAGGGATGGTGCGCTAGAAATGATCTCGCCCGACCTTCCCGCCGAACTGAAAGCGGCACTCGACGCGAGGCTGCAGGGGGTTTCGCGCAATGAGGCAGCAAGTCGCGCCGCCGCGATCTCGCGGACCTACCGCGACGGCGGCGGCTCGGGCACGATCAAATCAGAGACCGATGCGCTCGCCTATGCGCTGGCGCGGATGCCCGCGACCTACGCGGCCGTCGCCGCCAGCCTGAATGCGCTCGTCGAAATCAGGCCGGATTTCGCGCCGACGTCGCTGCTCGATATCGGCGCCGGGCCGGCTACGGCGAGCTGGGCGGCGGCGCAAGCCTTCTCGTCGCTGCAACGCTTCGCCCTGCTCGATGCCAACGCCAGCTTGCGCGCACTGGCGCTTGGGCTCGCCGGCACGCGGCTGCGCGACGCGCGCTATGAGTTGGGGCCGGCGCGGAAGCTGCTCGCCGACGCCGAACCGGCGGATATTGTCGTCGCGAGCTACATGGTCGGCGAGATCGATGAGACCGAGCGAGCCGCGCTCGCACGCCTGATGTGGGAAAAGGCGGGCGAGGCGCTTGTGATCGTCGAACCTGGCACGCCCGCGGGCTATGCGCGGATCATCGCGCTGCGGGCGGAACTGATCGCGGCCGGCGCACATGTCGCAGCGCCCTGCCCGCACGACGAACAATGCCCGCTTCAGGCGCCAGACTGGTGCCATTTCAGCCAGCGGCTCTCCCGCTCGCGCGCGCACATGCAGGTAAAGGGCGCCGAGGTGCCGTTCGAGGACGAGCGGTTTGCCTATGTCGCGCTGACGCGGACACCCAGCGCGAACCGCCCGTCCCGCGTACTGGCGCAACCCGTAGTCGGCAAAGCGGAAGTGACTGCAAAGCTCTGCACACCGGCCGGCCTCTCGTTTGCAAAGATCCCCCGCCGCGCCAAGGCCGACTATGCCCACGCCCGGCGCTGGCGATGGGGCGATGCCGTGCCGAACGCTTGAACTAATTCCCTGCCCGATCCGACCAAAGCATGCCTGTCGCTGGGCAGGCTGACGCGTGCCACGATTTTCGTCTAGGCTCTGCGCGCAATCCCATCAGGAGTTTTTCCATGTCGACCGGCTGGATCGTTCTCGGCGTCATCGTCGTCCTCGTGCTGTTTGCGTTTGCCGCCTACAACCGTTTGGTGGCGCTGAGCCAGCGCGTCAACCAAGCCTTCGCCGACATCGACGTCCAGCTCAAGCAGCGCCACGACCTGGTGCCGAATCTGGTCGAGACCGTAAAGGGCTATGCGTCGCACGAGCGCGGCACGCTGGATGATGTGATCAAGGCGCGCAACTCCGCGATCTCAGCGCAGGGACCGGCGCAGGTCTCCGCCGCCGAGAACCAGCTAAGCGGCGCCCTCGGCCGCCTGATCGCGCTGTCGGAAGCCTATCCGGACCTGAAGGCCAACGCCAATTTCCAGCAGCTCGCAAGCGAGCTCTCCGACCTCGAGAACAAGATCGCGGCCAGCCGCCGCTTCTTCAACAACGCGGTCCAGGAGTACAACACCGGCATCCAGCAGATGCCGGCCGCTTTGTTCGCCGGCATGTTCGGCTTCACCCGCAAGGATTTCTTCGACCTAGGCGCCAGCCGCGCCGAAGTCGAGACCGCGCCGAGCGTGAAGTTCTAGGCGAGATGACACTACATCTTCTCCGTCATTCCGGGATGCGCCGCAAGGCGCAGGCCCGGAATCCATTTCACCGCATCGCCTGCGGCACGATGGATTCCGGGCTCGCGCTTCGCGCGCCCCGGAATGACGGTGGTTAGCGGACGTCCAGCATGGCCGCCTACGGTCTCTACACCCATATCGCGTCGAACAAGTTTCGTTCGATGCTTCTGCTCGCCGGGCTGTTCGTCCTGATCTACGTGCTGGTCTATGCCGGCGCGCTGGTCGCGGAGGTCATGATCGACGGCGGCCGCTCAGTCGACGATTACCTGACGCGGGCGCTGCACGACCTGATCTCGGCTTCCCCTTATGCCACGATCGGCGCGGCGCTGTGGATCGCGATCGCGTATTTCTTCCACCAGAACATGATCGACGCCGTCACCGGCGGCCAGAGCGTGACGCGGCAGCAAGAGCCGCGGCTCTATAATCTCCTGGAAAATCTCTGCATCTCGCGCGGCATCCCGATGCCGAAGCTGAAGATCATGAACAGCCCCGCGCTGAACGCCTTCGCGAGCGGGCTGAACCGGCGCCAATATTCCGTCACGGTCACCACGGGGCTGTTGCAGGCGTTGAACGACCAGGAGATCGAGGCCGTGCTCGGCCACGAACTCACCCACATCCGCAACGGCGACGTGCAGTTGATGGTGATCGCGGTCATCATCGCCGGCGCGGTCGGCTTCTTCGGCGAACTGTTCTTCCGGATGTTCACCAACCTGTCCTGGAATTCAACCGGCGGCGGCTGGTCGTCTTCTTCGTCTTCGTCATCCTCGTCCTCGTCGTCTTCATCCGACCGCAAGGGCTCCGGTGGCGGCGCCATCATCGTGATCATCATCGCCATTGTCCTGATCGTGGCGGCGTGGCTGTTGTCGCAGGTCGTCAAGCTGGCGCTGTCGCGATCGCGCGAGTATCTGGCGGATGCCGGGTCGGTGGAACTGACCAAGAACCCCGATGCGATGATCTCGGCCCTGCGCAAGATCGAAAATCGCGGCGAGTTGCCGGGTGCGACTTCGGCGGTGATGGAACTATGCGTGGACAATCCGCGGGAGGGCTTCGCCGACCTGTTTGCGACCCATCCGTCGGTACAATCGCGGGTGGACGCATTGGTGAAGTTCGCCGGCGGCCATGATCCCGGGCCGACCGCCCTGCCGGACGATCCCGCAGCTAGTCCCGAAGAAGGTGCACAGGAACCGTCGGCACAAGGCGAACTTCCGCCTCCCGCTCCGCGCGGCCCTTCGCGCGGCCCCTGGGACGACGCAGCCGAGCCGGCCGGCCACTCGCAGCAACAGCCTGGTCAGGGTCCGCTTCAGGGGCCTTGGGGCCGACATTTTTGATTGTGGCCTAACGCCCTTCAACTCATTAAGAAAATTCCTACCAAACGCGTCACTTGGCATTCAAGGAATTGAATTCTCCCTTGTTTCTGCCATGTTCGCGCCCAAAGCAGGAATGGGGACTTGCCGATCGCGCCCTCGCGGTCGGGGGCGTGTCTTAAGGGATTTCCATGGCAAAGCCAGTCGTGATTGTGGTGGGCGCGGACAAGGGTGGGGTCGGCAAGACGACCGTATCTCGGACGCTTCTGGATTATTTCAACGCGAACAACGTCGGGACTCGGGCCTTCGACACCGAATCCCCGCGGGGAACGCTGAAGCGCTTCCATCCTGAGATCACCGAGATCGTCGATATGACGACGACCGCGGACCAGATGAAGATCTTCGACACGCTTAACGCCGGCTCCATGGTCACCGTGATCGACGTCCGCGCCGGCCTGCTATCGCCGGCGCTGGCCTCGCTCCGCGACATCGGCTTCCTGGATGCGGCCCGGTCCGGCCAGATCACCTTCGCGGTGTTCCATATCCTCGGCCCCTCGATCGCCTCGCTGGACGAGATCGCCGAGACCGCCAATTTCATGAACGGCGCGAAATACTTCCTGGTGAAGAACTTCATCAACGACACCCAGTTCTTCCAGTGGGACCAGTCGACCTACAATTCCTATTTCCACCGCATCAAGGATGCCACCGACCTGACCATCCCGAAGCTGAACGAGATGGCCTATGAGCAGGTCGAGGTCGCTTCCGTCCCGTTCCTCAAATTCGTCGCCAACAAGGGCCCGCACGACGAAGCCGCGAACTATTCGTTCGTGCTCCGCGGCTATGTCCGGCACTGGCTCGCCAATGTCTGGAGCGAGTTCGACCGCATCAAGCTGACCGATCTGGTCGGTGCCAAGTCGGTGACGCGCGGCGGCGAAAAATAGTCGCGCCTCCGGGGGATGCGGGGCTGGATTAGGCAGGAAAATCGCCTGATATAGCAGGCGATGTCAGCTACGCCCGTCTACATCATTTGCTCGCCCCGCCCCCAGGTCGGCAAGACCCTGGTCGCGCGGCTCTTGAGCGAATTTCTGCTGCTGAAGAACGGCGATGTGATGTCCTTCGACATCAACCTGAAGGAGCCGTCGCTGCTCGATTACCTGCCCAGGACCACCGAGACGGCAGATGTCATCGACACCTACGGCAAGATGCAGCTGATGGACCGGCTGATCGTCAATGACGGGCTGGCGAAGGTGATCGACCTCGGCTACCACGCCTTCGACGAATTCTTCAAGATGATCGACGAAATCGGCTTCATGAAGGAAGCGCTGCGCCGCCACGTCGCGCCGGTCATCCTGTTCGTCGCCGATACCGACCGTGCCTCCGCACGCAGCTACGAGATGCTGCGCCAGCAGATCCCGCCGCGGGCGCTGATGACCATTGACAACGAATTCGTGGTGCGCGGCGAACTGCCCGCGGCCATGGGCCAAGGCCGGGTGCTCCGCTTCAGCGCGCTGC
Source organism: Bradyrhizobium sp. Crot121 (assembly GCF_059512385.1). Classification (NCBI taxonomy): domain Bacteria; kingdom Pseudomonadati; phylum Pseudomonadota; class Alphaproteobacteria; order Hyphomicrobiales; family Nitrobacteraceae; genus Bradyrhizobium; species Bradyrhizobium sp. Crot121. The sequence continues at coordinate 109,796 of NZ_JCAMOR010000013.1, forward strand.
CGGTGTTCCTGAAGACCTATATCGACCGGCTGAACTTCTCCTTCACCGGCTATCTCCGGCACGAGAAGGACTCGTCCACCGAGTTGCATCAGTGGATCCGGCGCAATTACACGATCTTCCGCGATCTCGAACTAAGCGTGATGCTGCAGCGGTCGTAGCTTCGTAGCCGTAGGGCTACAGTGCCGTAGGGTGGGCGAAGGCGCACTGGCGCCGTGCCCACCATCCAGCACCGCGCTCGCGATGGTGGGCACGCTTCGCTTTGCCCACCCTACGGCCTCTACGCGAGGGCAGCGTCAATGCCCTTCGAAAGCCATCAGCGTCCGCACCGGGACATCCATCGCGCGCAGCTTGGCGGCGCCGCCGAGTTCGGGCAGGTCGACGATGAAGCAGGCGGCGACGACGTTGGCACCGATCTGGCGCAGGAGCTTGACCGCGCCCTCCGCGGTGCCGCCGGTGGCGATGAGATCATCGACCAGGATCACGCGCTCGCCGGGATGCACGGCGTCGGCATGCATCTCCATTTCGTCGAGGCCGTACTCCAGCGAATAGGCGATCCGCACTGTGGTGTGCGGCAGCTTGCCCTTCTTGCGGATCGGCACGAAACCGGCCGAGACCTGGTGCGCCACCGCGCCGCCGAGGATGAAGCCGCGGGCTTCGATGCCGGCGACCTTGTCGATCTTCGAGCCGGCCCATGGATGCACCAATTCATCCACCGCCCGTCGGAACGCGCGGGCGTCCGCAAGCAGCGTGGTGATATCGCGGAACAGGATGCCGGGCTTCGGATAGTCCGGAATGGTACGAACGGCGGCCTTCAGGTCGAGGTCAAATGTCATTGCTGTCTCGCTTTCGTGTCTCCACCGTCATTGCGAGGAGCGATAGCGACGAAGCAATCCATGTCTCCGCAGGTGGAGATATGGATTGCTTCGCTTCGCTCGCAATGACCGGTCCCCTCAATTCGCCTCCGCATCCAGCCGGAACGCGTTTTCCACGATGCGCAGGCCCACCTCGCCGCCGAGCGACATCAGCGATTCCGGATGGAACTGCACGCCGCCGACCGGCAAGGTCTTGTGCTCGATCGCCATCGCGATGCCGTCCTCCGTGGTCGCCGTCACCGACAATACATCAGGCACGCTCTGGCGCTCGACATAAAGCGAATGGTAGCGGCCAATCACGATCTCGTTCGGCAAATTTTGCATTAACCGGCCGCCCCGCACCTGGATGCGCGAGGGGCGGCCATGGGCGGGCTGGCCGAGCTGGCCAAGCTGGCCGCCGAAATATTCGCCGATCGCCTGCACGCCCAGGCACACGCCGAAGATCGGCAGCTTCTTCTCGATCGCGGTGCCGATGGTCTTTCCGATCCCGAAATCCTCCGGCCGCCCCGGACCGGGCGAGAGCACCAGCAGGTCCCAGCTCTTCTGCTTCAGCATCTCCTGGGCATGGATGTGCCGGACCACGGTGACGGCGGCGCCGACCTGGCGGAAATAATCCGCCAGCATATGCACGAAGCTGTCGTCGTGGTCGATCAGAAGCACCTTCTTGCCGGAGCCGGTGGCATCGGGGGCAATGCTGGAGAGCCGCTTCGGCGGATCGCCACGCAACGCCTGGAACAGGGCTGCGGCCTTCACCTGGCATTCGCGGTCTTCGGCCGCCGGGTCCGAATCGAACAGACAGGTGGCGCCGACGCGAACCTCCGCCAGCCCATCCTTCATGCGGATGGTGCGGATGGTGAGCCCGGTATTGATGCTGCCGTCGAAATTCACGCAGCCGATCGCGCCGGCATACCAGCGCCGCGGCGAGCGCTCGTGGTCTTCCACGAACTGCATCGCCCACAATTTCGGCGCGCCGGTCACGGTCACCGCCCAGGCATGGGTGAGGAAGGCATCGAGCGCGTCGAAGCCCGGACGCAGCATGCCCTCGACGTGATCGACCGTATGGAACAGTTTTGAGTAGGTCTCGATCTGGCGGCGCGCCAGCACCTTGATGGTGCCGGGCACGCATATGCGCGCCTTGTCGTTGCGGTCGACATCGGTACACATGTTGAGCTCGAACTCGTCCTTCTCCGAGTTCAGGAGCTGGCGGATCTGCTCGGCATCGCCGATCGCGTCGCTGCCGCGGGCGATGGTGCCCGAGATCGGACAGGTCTCCACGCGCCGGCCGTCGGAGCGAACGAACATTTCCGGCGAAGCCGACACCAGGAATTCGCCCTCGCCCAGATTCATCAGCGCGCCATAGGGCGACGGGTTGATGCGGCACAGCCGCTGAAACACTTCCGCCGGGGAACGCTCGCAGGGCTCGGCGAAGAGCTGGCCGGGCACCGCCTCGAACAGATCGCCGCGGGCGAACGCCGCGCGCGCGACCTCCACCGTCGCCTGATACTCGCCGGGCGCGTGATCCGCAAAACCTTGCCGATCCGTCTTGACGTAACGGCTCTCGGCGGTCTCGCGCGGCAGGCCCTCGGTCGACTTGCCGTTCCAGGCAAAATCGTAAGTCAGCACCACGCCACGGCCGGTGGCGCGGTCATAGGCGAGCAGCCGATCGGGCACGTACAGCACGATGTCGCGCTGGTCGGCCTCGCGCGGCCGTTTCTGCACGAGGTCCTCGATCTGGAACACGAGGTCGTAGGCGAAGGCGCCGAACAGACCGAGCAGCGGATCCGCATTGGACGAGAAGGCCGCCACGAGGTCGCGCACCAGCGACATCACGCTGGCGCGCCGGGTGCGCTGGTCTTCTTCGATTGGGGCTTCGCCGCGGATGATATGGCCGGCGAGGCGCGCCGCGCTCTTTTCGGTGATGACGATGCAGGGCTCGCGCAGGACGTCGCCGAGGAAGGCGATCAGCACCTCGCCACGCTTGTTCAGCGCTGCTAGCGAGAAGTTCGTGCCTGACGTCTCCAACGCTAGCGGCGGATCGGAGAAGCCGAGATCGAAACTCTCGTAGCGCCCCGGCACGGTTGTGCCCGAGGACAGCACGACGCCGCGGCGGCGGTCGAGCAGATCAATGAGGTCATCGAGGCGGCCGGCATTGCCGGTGAACTGTTCGACCACACGGGTGACCGCAAGCCCGCCACTGGTGCGGTACTCGCTTTTCGCCGGCAGGGAGAAGACTGTCCTGTTCATGTGTTCCTCTTACGAGACTTAACGAGGGAGCGCCACACAGGACAACCGAAGGGACCGTCGCACTGCGATGGCGACCTTCGACGATATTTTAAATGAAATCGCACCGGCCACCTATGAGGAGGTGGGCCACCAAAGACAGGATGGGTGGGCAACGGTGCTCATAACCCGCTAAACACCACCCGGCGGGAGCGATGTCAAGGGATGGGCACTGCCGGCGGCCTGCTCAAAAACCCATCTTTGGGGTTTGAAGGCCTGCGAATTCGCGTAAGTTTGATGCCCAAGAAGGGCAGGCCAACCGCCCCGATGGACAACAAGGGAGGCGCATATGGGGCTATTGGGTCTCGGATATGCCGGGTTCGGCGCGGCCGAGCTCGACGACTGGCGGGAATTCGGCACCACGCTCGTCGGCCTGCAGGCGGTCGAGCGCGGCAACTCCCTGCTCGCCTTCCGGATGGACGATCGCAAACAACGCATCGTGATCGATCGCACCGCTCCGGAAGGATCGCGCTTCTTCGGCTGGGAGGTGGCGGATGCGGCGGCACTGGATGAGCTCGCCGCCCGGCTCGAGCAAGCCGGCGTCGCGGTGACCGCCGAGCCGCAAGCGCTCGCCGATGCCAGGCATGTGCGCGGCCTGATCTCCTTCCACGATCCCGAAGGCAACCGGCTGGAAGCGTTTTATGGCGCCGAGGTCGATGCCGCGCCGTTCAAGCCGGGCCGCGCGATATCGGGCTTCCGCACCGGACCGCTCGGGCTCGGGCACGCCGTGCTGACGGTCGAGCGCATCGATCCGATGCTGGCGTTCTATGTCGACGTGCTCGGCTTCGGGCTTTCCGACTACATCCTGAAGCCGTTTCGCGCCTATTTCTTCCACGTCAACCCGCGCCATCATAGTCTGGCGCTGATCGAGACCGGGAAGAGTGGCATGCATCATCTGATGGTCGAGATGTTCTCGCTCGACGATGTTGGGCAAGCTTACGACGTGGCGCTGAGCCAGCCCGATCGCATCGGCACCTCGCTCGGCCGCCACACCAACGACTTCATGACCTCGTTCTACGCGAGGACGCCGTCATCCTTCATGATCGAATGCGGCTGGGGCGGCCGCGAGATCGATCCGGCGACGTGGCAGCCTTACGAGATGCAGGACGGTCCGAGCCTGTGGGGTCATGAGCGCGTCTGGCTGCCGGCTAGGGACCGCGAGCTCGCCCGCGAGATGCGGATGCACGCCGCCGCCCAAGGCCGCCGCGCGCCGGTGCAGGTGATGCAGGGCAATTTCAAGCTCATGTCAGGCACCTGTCCGTGGTGGGACGGGATCGCAAAGGAACGGTCTGACAATCGTCTCTCGGATTCCGGTTACCGATAACACCCCTGTTCGATCTCTTCGAGCAGATTGCGGGCCTTCGGCTCCCAGTCGAGCTGCCGCCGCGCACGCACGCCTCGCACCCGGCTGTTCGAGCCCATCGTGTCCTCGGCGACGCCCTCCCCCCATTCGGAGGCAGCCTCTTCCATCGACATCGCCGACGGCGGCCGATCAAACCCCAGCATGGTATTGATGGCCTCGCAGATTTCGCGCATCGAGTTCTCGCCGTTCTCGGCGAAATAGAAAGCCCCGGCCGGGGCCTTCTCGATGGCGAGCGCGTAGAGCGTCACCAGGTCGTCGATGTGGACGTTTGACCAGACGTTCTCGCCGGGCCCGGCATGGGCCGCACAACCACGCTTTCTGGCAAGGGAGATGAGCAGGGGGACCTGCATGCTGTGCGGTTCGGCGCCATGACCGAGACCGTAGATCAGGCTCGGACAGATGATGACCGGATGGCTACCCTTCTCGCGGTGAGAGAGAATGTATTCGTTGAGCGCAACCCGTGCTGCGCGGGCTGGCGACGGGGTGATCGGCGTATCTTCGTCGAAGATCTCGTCGGATCGGTGGCCCTTGGCACGCGTGCCGACAATGCTCGATCCGGAGGTATGTATAAACAGCTTGCCCGTTCCAGCCAGAGCGCCGGTCAGGGCAACGACGGCACCCTTGTGATCGGCACTGGCCGCATTGATAACGATGTCAGCGGCTTGCGCCGCTTGCACCAGACATTCCTTGTGATCCAGCGTTCCGAACAGCGGCTGGATGCCGTGGATGCGAACCGCATCGGCTTTTTCCAGGGAGCGAACCAGTCCGGTCACATGATGTCCGGCGGCGACAAGATGGGCCGCAACCGATCCGCCGATATAGCCCGATGCGCCCGTGCAAAAGACTTTCATCCCGGCCTCTCCAGCGAGGAGTTCGCGGTCGGTGAGGGCCTCGCCGCCTCATCGCTCCGCCCTCTTTTCCGACAAGCGGACGGGCAAGATCAGCCCAGATGCTTCTTGAAGAACTCCGTTGCCCTTCCCCAAGCGAGTTCGGCGGCCTGGCGGTCATGCACCGACATGCGCTGCTCGTTGACGAAGGCGTGCTCGGCGTCATAACGGAACAGCTCGAGCGACTTGCCGGCGGCCTTCATGGCCTTCTCGAAGGCGTCCACCACCTGCGGCGTGCACCAATCGTCCTTGTTGGCGAAATGCGCCTGCAGCGGGATCTTCACGTCGGCCGGCTTTGCCGCCTGCTCCGGCGGGATGCCGTAGAACACGACACCGGCAGTCAGTTCCGGAATCTTGGTGGCGCCGATGATGGTCACCGCGCCGCCGAGGCAGAAGCCGGTGAGGCCGACCTTGGCGCCGTTCCGCGCCAGGTATTGCGCGGCGCCGCGCACGGTCTGCGTGGTGGCGTCCATGAAGTCGAGCGAGTTCATCTCGCGACCCGCGGCATCGGTGTCGTGATACGGCACCACCGTACCCTTATAGAGATCAGGCGCCAGCGCGTCGAAGCCGGCCCGCGCAAAGCGGTCGCACATGCCCTTGATCTGGTCCTGCAGGCCCCACCATTCCTGGATCACGACCACGCCCGGTGCATCGCCGCGCGCCGCGTTGGCGAGGTAACCGTTGGCGTCCTTGCCGTCCGGACGTTTGAAGGTGATGGTGGTGCCCATGAATTCCTCCGGAATGTTTAGGGGGAGATTGGCGGCCATTGTGGCGACTCACCGCGCGTGACGCAATCGCGGCAGCAAAAAAGCCCCCGCGGGGGCTTTTTCAAATCACGTTGCCGAAAGCGCGATCAGTGGGCGTTGGCCCAGACCTTCTTCTTGGTGAAGTACATCAGGATCGAGAACAGGATCAGGAACACGAACACCTGAAGCCCGAGCCGCTTGCGCGCTTCCATATGTGGCTCCGCGGTCCACATCAGGAAGGTCGTGACGTCGTGGGCATATTGCGCGACCGTGGTCGGCGAACCGTCGGTGTAGGCGACCTGACCGTCGCTCAGCGGCTTCGGCATCTTGATGGCGTGGCCCGGGAAGTACTTGTTGTAGTAGGAGCCCTCGGGGATGGTCACGCCGGCCGGCGGATTCTCCTCAAAACCCTGCAGGATCGCATCAACGTAATCCGGGCCCTGCTCCTGATACTGGGTGAAGAAGTCGATCAGGAACAGGGGGAAGCCGCGCTTGTAGGAACGCGCCTTGGTGATCAGCGACAGATCGGGCGGAGCCGCGCCGCCGTTGGCCGCACGCGCCGCCTGCTCGTTCGGGAACGGCGACGGGAAGTAGTCGGCCGGCCGGCCCGGACGCTCGAACATCTCGCCCTGGTCGTTCGGGCCGTCCTTGATCTTGTAGTCGGAGGCGAACGCGGCGGCCTGGGCCGTCGAATAGCCGGGGCCGCCGGGATCGGCGAGGTTGCGGAACGCGACGAAGGACAGGCTGTGGCAGGTCGCGCAGACCTCCTTGTACACCTGCAACCCGCGCTGCACCGCGCCGCGGTCAAACTTGCCAAAAGGGCCTGAGAACGACCATTTCTGCGCCGGCGGTGCGACCTCGCCCCCCTCGGCCTTGGCGCTTTGCGCGCCGCCGACCAAGAGCCCGCCCGCAATCATGATTGCGATCACGGTCGAGACCATCGGCGCGGCCTTGCTGCCCGTCTTCGCCAACACGTCGTCGGCGATCGAGTTCGGTACCGGCCTCGGCGTCTCGATCCGCGAGAGCAGCGGCAGCACGATCAGGAAGTAGGCGAAGTAGCAGACCGTCAGGATGCGGCCGGCGATCACATAGGTGCCTTCCGGCGGCTGCGCGCCGAGATAGCCGAGCAGGACGCAGACGACGACGAACATCCAGAAGAACTGCTTGGCCAGCGGACGGTACTTCGACGACCTGGTCTTGGCGCTGTCGAGCCAGGGCAGGAAGCAGAGGATGATGATCGCAGAGAACATCGCGATCACGCCCGCAAGCTTGTTCGGGATCGAACGCAGGATGGCGTAGAACGGCAGGTAATACCATTCCGGCACGATATGCGCCGGCGTCACGCCGGGATTGGCCGGAACGTAGTTCTCGGCATCGCCGAGATAGTTCGGCATGTAGAAGATGAACCAGGAATAGAAGATCAGGAAGCAGGAGACGCCGAACAGGTCCTTGATCGTCGCGTAGGGCGTGAAGGCGACCGTGTCCTTCTCGGTCTTGGCCTCAACGCCGGCCGGGTTGTTCTGACCCGCCACATGCAGCGCCCAGACGTGCAGCACGACGACGCCGGCGATCACGAAGGGCAACAGATAGTGCAGCGAGAAGAAGCGGTTCAGCGTCGGGTTGCCGACGGCGTAGCCACCCCACAACAGCGTCACGATGCTCTCGCCGAAATAGGGCACGGCGGAGAACAGGTTGGTGATGACGGTGGCGCCCCAGAAGCTCATCTGGCCCCACGGCAGCACGTAACCCATGAAGCCGGTCGCCATCATCAAGAGATAGATAATGACGCCGAGGATCCACAGCACCTCGCGCGGCTCCTTGTACGACCCGTAGTAAAGGCCGCGGAACATGTGGATGTAGACGGCGAAGAAGAACATCGACGCGCCGCAGGCGTGCATGTTGCGGAGCAGCCAGCCGTAGTTGACGTCACGCACGATCAGCTCGACCGAGCGGAAGGCAAGATCGGCATGCGGCGTATAGTGCATCGCCAGGATCACGCCGGTCAGGATCTGCACCGCCAGCATCATCGAGAGAATGGCGCCGAAGGTCCACCAATAGTTGAGGTTGCGCGGCGTAGGATAGGCCACGAAGGAGGAGTGCATGAGGCCGAAGATCGGCAGTCGCCGCTCGATCCACCTCAAGGCGGGATTGGTCGGCTGAAAATCGGATGGTCCGCTCATTGATGCGATCCTGAGAAGTAAAGACGACGCGATCGGTCGAAGCCTCGGGCTGGGCCGAGACTTAGCCGATCTGGATTTTGGTGTCGGAAACGAACTGATACGGCGGCACCGCCAGATTGGCGGGCGCAGGCCCCTGGCGGATACGACCGGAGGTGTCGTATTGCGAGCCATGGCAGGGGCAGAAAAATCCGTCGTAATTGCCCTCATGGGCGATCGGGATACAGCCGAGATGGGTGCAGATGCCGATCACGACCAGCCATTGGTCATGGCCGGACTTGACGCGGGCCTCATCGGTCTGCGGGTCGGGCAGGCTCGAGAGCGGAACGCTGCGCGCCTCGTCGATCTGCTTCTTGGTGCGGTGGCTGATATAGATCGGCTTGCCGCGCCAGAACACCTTGATGTCCTGCCCCTCGGCGATCGGCGTCAGATCGACCTCGATCGGCGCACCGGCGGCGATGGTCGCCGCGTCCGGATTCATCTGGTCGATGAGCGGCCAAACCGTCGCCGCTACACCCACCGCCGCAGCAGCACCCGTTGCAACATAAAGGAAATCACGGCGTGTCGGATGGTCCGCCGAAGACGCTGTCGTCACGATTCCAAGCCCTTTCCTTGTCTGCAGCCGGTGGAACCGCCCCGGTGGCGCCCATTGCAACCGGGAGGTCTGCCGGCGCCCGCGGCCCCCCGCGGCGGCAGAAAACCACTATCCCTCCTCCCTACTGGCGGAATAGCAGTCCAGAATCGTTCTATTGGCACCCTTGCCGGACGAGCGCAAGCCCGCTATCGGCTCGCAGGCGTGCAATGCACTAAATGAGCGACGAACGTTGTTTTCTTGAGACATTTCGTCGGTACCTAACCCAGCGCCACGGCCATGCAGATCGCGCTCTTCCAGCCCGATATCCCACAGAACACCGGCACCATCCTGCGGCTGTGCGCCTGCCTGGATGTGGCGGCCCATATCATCGAGCCGGCAGGCTTCCCGATCTCAGATCGGCATTTCCGCCGGGCGGGAATGGACTATCTCGACCACGTCCGTTTGATGCGCCATGATTCCTGGACGAAATTCGAGGAATGGCGCCGCGAGGCCGGCTATCGGCTGATCCTGTTCACGACCAAGGTCGCCGGTTCCTACCTCGATTTTCGCTATGCCGCTTCCGATATACTGCTCTTCGGGCGCGAATCCGCTGGGGTCACCGACGCGGTGGTGGCGGCGGCCGATGCGCGGCTGGTGATCCCGATCAAGCCGCCCATGCGCTCGCTCAATGTCGCGATGTCAGCGGCGATGGCGATCGGCGAGGCCTTGCGGCAGACCCGCAGCCTGCCGTTGAAGGAGATTCCGTGAGCTACGCGGTCAAGGAGATTTTTCTGACCCTGCAGGGCGAAGGCGCGCATGCCGGCCGTGCGTCGGTGTTCTGCCGCTTTGCCGGCTGCAACCTCTGGAGCGGCCGCGAGCAGGACCGCGCCAGCGCAACCTGCCAATTCTGCGACACCGATTTTGTCGGCACCGACGGCACGCTCGGCGGCCGCTATGCGAGTGCCGCAGCACTTGCCGACATCATCGCCGCGCAATGGACGGGCGATAATGTCGGCCGCTATGTCGTGCTGACCGGTGGCGAGCCGCTGCTGCAGGTCGACGCCGAGCTGATCGACGCGCTGCATGCGCACGGCTTTGCCATCGGCGTCGAGACCAATGGCACAATCACACCGCCGGACGGGCTGGACTGGGTCTGCGTCAGCCCGAAGGCGGGCGCGGAACTCGCGGTGCGGAAGGGGAATGAGTTGAAGCTGGTCTATCCGCAGCAGGATGCCGCGCCGGAGCGCTTTGTCGATCTCGATTTCGAACGCTTCTCGCTACAGCCGATGGATGGGCCTGATGCGCTTCAAAACACCGCGCGCGCGGTCGAGTATTGCTTGCAACACCCGCAATGGCGGCTGAGCGTGCAGACGCACAAGACGCTGGGCATCAGATAGGAGTTGGACTTTCAGGATGTGGGAATTGACGAAATCGTTCCGCTTCGAGGCGGCGCACGCGCTCACCGGAACGACCCTTGGCGCGAGCAGCCAGGAGATTCATGGCCATTCGTTTCGTGCGGAAGTGACCGTGCGCGGGACACCGGACCCAGCGACCGGCATGGTGCTTGACCTCGGCCTCCTCGAACGCCGCATCGCCGAGGTGCAGACGACGCTCGACCACAAGTTCCTCAACAAGATAGAGGCGCTTGGACTGCCTACCCTTGAAAACCTGTCGCGATTCATCTTCGAACGGGTGCAGCATGCGGGCAAGGTCACCCGCGTCAGCGTGCATCGCGACAGTTGCAACGAGAGCTGCACCTATTTCGGACCGGAAGCTTGAGCATGGACAAATCCGCCATCGAACAGCGCAAGGCGCGCGCGAAAACCTGGTTTGAAATACTGCGCGACGATATCTGCGCGGCCTTTGAGCGGCTGGAGGATGACGCGCCTGCTTGGCTCTATCCAGGCGAAGCCGGGCGCTTCGTGCGCACGCCGTGGGAACGCACCGACCACACCGGCAAGCCCGGCGGCGGCGGTGTGATGGCGATGATGCGTGGGCGCTTGTTCGAGAAGGTCGGCGTGCACTGTTCGACCGTGCATGGCGAGTTCGCTCCCGAATTCCGCGCCCAGATCCCGGGCGCGGCGGATGATCCGCGCTTCTGGGCCTCGGGCATCTCGCTGATCGCGCATCTGCACAATCCGAACGTGCCGGCGGTGCATATGAACACCCGCTTCGTCGTCACCACCAAGGCGTGGTTCGGCGGCGGCGCCGACCTCACGCCGGTGCTGGACCGGCGGCGCACGCAGGACGATCCGGATGCGCTCGCCTTCCATGCCGCGATGCAGTCGGCCTGCGATGCGCATGCGCGGATCGCGCCGTATGAAAAATACAAGAAATGGTGCGACGACTATTTCTACCTGCCGCACCGCAAGGAGGCGCGCGGCATCGGCGGCATCTTCTACGATTGGCACGATAGCGGCGACTGGGACGCCGACCTCGCCTTCACCCAGGATGTCGGTCGCGCGTTCCTGAAGATCTATCCCGAACTGGTCAGGAGCAATTTTGCGACGGCATGGACCGCCGACGATCGCGAGGAGCAACTGGTCCGGCGCGGCCGCTATGTCGAGTTCAATCTGCTCTACGACCGCGGCACGATTTTCGGCCTGAAGACCGGCGGCAATGTCGACTCGATCCTGTCGTCGATGCCGCCGCATGCGAAATGGCCGTGAGATCGCCATCGTGACCAAACTCCCCCGCGCCATGCTGATCGACATGGACGACACCATCCTGTCGGCCTATGCCCGGCCCGAGATCGCCTGGAACACGATCGCGGCCGAATTCGCCGATGAGTTGGCGCCACTGGATCCGCCGATCGTTGCCGCCGCGATCCTCGCTTTCGCCCGGAAATTCTGGTCCACGGCGGAGCCGATCTGGCGCCTGAAACTTGAGGAAGCGCGCCGCGAAACGGTCAGGGGCGGCTTCGCCACGCTTCGCGCAAGCGGCCACCCGCCCCTTTCAGACGACCTCGCCGTCCGGATCGCCGACCGCTTCACGACGTTTCGCGAGGAAAGCATCTTTGTCTTTCCCGGCGCGCACGACGCCATAGACGGGCTGCGGTCGCTCGGCATCAAGCTCGCGCTTGTCACCAACGGCGCCGCGCTGATGCAACGCGCCAAGATCGAGCGCTTCGCACTGACGCACCGCTTCGATCACATCGAGATCGAAGGCGAGCACGGCTTCGGCAAGCCGGAAGAGCGCGCTTATCTGCACGCCATGGATGCGCTCGGCGTCAGCGCAGCGGACACCTGGATGATCGGCGACAATCTGGAATGGGAGGTCGTCGCACCGCAACGGCTCGGCATTTACGCGATCTGGATCGACGTGCACGGGGATGGTCTTCCCACGGGATCGACCGTCAGGCCGAATCGCATCATCCGCTCCCTGACGGAACTGCTTCCCGGCGCAGACCGGTAACGGCGCCCGCGCTTCGCCGCGCAGATCAATCCCCGTCAAAATCCTGTGGGGACGTTCCTTCGTGATCGGACTGTCATGACAGCTCTGTAACGTGCCGGCGCGTCGATCAACGCGAAGGATGGGTGGACCATGGAACTGAAACCAGGCGATGTGGTGATGCTGAAATCGGGCGGGCACCCGATTACGGTGGCGGAAGTGAACGAGGACTCTGTCGAGTGTGTTTGGATGGGTATCGACGGCGATCTGTTTCGGGAAACGCTTCCCGTTGCCGTCCTCGAAGCTGCCAATCCCGATGACGAGGAAGAGGACGACGACGAGGAAGACGAAGAAGACGACGACGAGGAAGAAGACGACGATGAGGACGAAGACGATCACCGCAAGGGCAAGGTCGCTTAAGCTACTGCCGTCGGAGCTTGGCGCTCAGTCGCAGTAAGGAGCTTCGTAGCCCGGGTGGAGTGTAGCGCAACCCGGGACAGCTCCATCGATGCTGAAGACCGTCCCCGGGTTACGCTGCGCTCCACCCGGGCTACGGCATTACTTCAGCACCAATGAGATCATCACGATACCGCCCGTGATCGCGGCGGCATCACAATCGGTGGTCGTGGGTGAAACGGGCGACCGTCTCGTCGGCGATCGCCGCGAGCGCCGCGTGGTCGAGCGGAAATTCCGCGGCCAGCCACGCCTGCTCGGCCTCAGCCAGCACATGGCCGAGCGCCGGTCCCTCGGCAATCCCGCGCGCGATGAAATCGGCCGCCTTCAGCGGAAATTTCGGCGCCTGCCAGCGCTGCGGCAGGCGCGCCAGTTCGCGCCAACGAGCAATGTCGTGGCCATCGCTCATCCGCGCCCAGGCCAGCATCATCCGGTCGAGATAGGCCGCCTCACCGAGACGGTAGAGCCAGCGGCGTGCCGCCGCCTCGTCGATGCCGGCGAGCTGCCACCAACGATCCGCCATCGCTTCCAGCGCCTTCGCCTCGGCATTGGTGAGCCGCAGCTTGGAGGCAACGCGCCTTGCATCCTCGGTGATGGCAAGCGCCAGCGCACCGAGCCGGCGCACCGCGCTCGCCTCGAGCCCGAGCTCGCGCTCGGCCGCGATCATGACTGCGAACGGCCCGGTATAGCCGACGCTGCCCAGGATCATCTGCAGCAGGCCGCCATCGGCCATCGCGGTGACCGCGGTCACCGCGCCGTCGGCGACCACGAGCTTGAGCACTTCCATGCGCACGCGCTCCGCCGAAAGCTGCGCCAGGCCGGCACGGCCGGCGATGCAGGCAAGATAGCCGGCGCGATCGGGATCGCCGGCGCCGTAGGCCGCATGCATGCGAAAGAAGCGCAGGATGCGCAAGTAGTCCTCGGCGATGCGCTGAGCGGGATCGCCGATGAAGCGCACGCGGCGAGCGGCGATATCGTCGAGCCCGCCGACATGGTCGTGCACCACGCCGGCTGCATCGACCGAAAGGCCGTTGATGGTGAAGTCGCGCCGCTCGGCATCGCGCGCCCAGTCGCGGCCGAATGCGACCTTGGCCTTGCGGCCATAGGTTTCGGTATCCTCGCGCAGGGTCGTGACCTCGAACGGATGCTTGTCGACGACCAGCGTCACCGTGCCATGCTCGATGCCGGTCGGCACGCTCTTGATTCCTGCGGCCTTGGCGCGGCGCATCACCTCCTCAGGGACTGCCGTGGTCGCGAGATCGATGTCGCCGATCGGCCTGTGCAGCAGCGCGTTGCGCACCGCGCCGCCGACCACACGCGCTTCCTCACCGTCTGCGTTAAGCAACGCGAGCACGCGTGCCGTGGGTCCCGATCTCAGCCAAGGCGCCTGCTCCAGCGCGCGTGCATGCGTCATTTCTCAACTCCGGGCACGAGCTTGCCATTCTCGATATGAGCGGGGACATAGGTCGAATTCGGCGGCGCGCCGGAGAAATGGGCGAGCAGCACGAAACTGACCACGACCAGCAGCAGCGCACCCAGCACCAGCTTCGCAATCAAAGGCAAAGGCCAGGAAGATTTCGCCAAGACGCCGGAGCGCGTTGCAATGAGGAACACGGCATAGACTGCGAAAGGGATGAGGAAGATTCCGATCTCGGTCAATACCGGACGGATCATGGCAGGTAGATCCGTTCGTACAATACGCGCAGGATCCCGGCGGTCGCGCCCCAGATGTAACGTTCGGCAAAGGGCATCGCATAATAGGAGCGCTCGATGCCGCGGAATTCCTTGCTGTGGCGCTGATGGTTCGCCGGGTTCATCAGGAACGAAAGCGGGACCTCGAACGCGTCGACGACTTCACCCTCGTTGATCTTGAGCCTGAAGCCGGGCTTCACCCGCGCCACCGTCGGCAGGATACGAAAACCAAATGCCGTGCCGTAGAGATCGAGATAGCCGAGCGGCTCGATGAAGTCGCGCGTGAGCCCGACTTCCTCATTGGCCTCGCGCAGCGCGGCATCGAGCGGAGAGGCATCCGTCGCGTCGATCTTGCCGCCGGGGAATGAGATCTGGCCGGCATGGCTGCTCAAATGCTCCGAGCGCTGCGTCAGCAGCACCGTCGGCTCATCGCGATCGACCACCGGGATCAGCACCGCGGCGGGCCGCACCGGCTGTTCGTGCGCGACGATCTCGAGCATGCGGTCATTGCCGGAGTCGCCGGTCCTCGGAATGATGTTCGGATCGATCAGGCCGGGCGGGACGTCGAAATTCAGCCGCGCATGGCTGCGCGCGAAAAACTCCGCCGAGCTGATCGTCGCCGGCTCCGTCTTCAGCATCGGCTCGTTCAAAGCGCGTCCCTCACCTCTTTCGCATCCGCCATCGCGAAGAATGCGCCGCCGGACTCGATTCCGAACATCGGATGACCATCGACCATCCGCTCTTCCCCCATGTCAACCAGATCGTAGTAGAGCGGACGGGTGACCTTGGCCCAGAGATCGGCGCGGACATGCAGATAGGGCATGAGCCCGCCGTCATTGCCCGGCTCGAAACGAAGGCCGTGCGCGGCGTCGCAATCGACCCAGTCGTCGACATTGGTGCGGAACCTGAGCAGCCGCCCGCGCGCGTCCCCATCCTTTTGCATCTCGACCGCAAGGAAGGGCGCATCGTCGACGCGGATGCCGACCTTCTCCACCGGCGTCACCAGGAAATGCTTGCCGTCTTCGCGTTTCAGGATGGTGGAGAACAGCCGCACCAGCGCCGGCCGGCCAATCGGTGTTCCCATATAGTACCATGTGCCGTCGCCGCCGATTCGTATATCGATATCGCCGCAGAACGGCGGATTCCATAAATCCACGGGTGGAAGGCCCTTGCCGCCGGCCGGATTTGTTTTCGCGGCATTAGTGGCCGCGGCGGTCAATCCTTCGAGGCCCTGACGGCTTGTTTGCCCTTCGTTCGCCATGGTTTGCCTTAAGGTTGAGAGCTTCAATCTGGCACGATTGGTGCAGGTTTCTTACGTACATCTTTCAGATGTGCGTAGGTATGCCGTTCTCGCCACATCGTGATGGCGTTCATACCCTGAAAAGCCGCTAAGGTGGGGATAGTTTAATTCAACGAATACATGGCCTTCGCTTATGCTTAGCTTGGGGCCCATGGCGTGACGATGTGAAGGTTGCGCCGTCGATAGGAGCACGGAATGGCTGGTGCAGACAGTGTCGAAAAACTGGAAGACGTGATCGTCCGCTCGGCCGAGCAGGTTGCCGGCCAGATCCGTACGGCGAAAGAGGCGATTTCCACGGTTATTTTCGGCCAGGACCGGGTGATCGAGAATACCTTGGTGACGATCCTTTCCGGCGGGCATGCGCTGCTGATCGGGGTTCCCGGCCTTGCCAAGACCAAGCTCGTGGAGACGCTCGGCATCACGCTCGGCCTCGACACGAAGCGCATCCAGTTCACCCCGGACCTGATGCCGTCGGATATCCTCGGCGCGGAGGTGCTGGACGAGAGCAACACGGGCAAGCGCTCGTTCCGCTTTATCGCAGGTCCGGTATTCGCGCAGCTTCTGATGGCGGATGAGATCAACCGCGCCAGCCCGCGCACCCAATCGGCGCTGCTGCAAGCCATGCAGGAGCAGCACATCACGGTTGCAGGCGCCCGCCATGACCTTCCCAAGCCATTCCATGTGCTGGCGACGCAGAACCCGCTGGAACAGGAAGGCACCTATCCGCTGCCCGAAGCGCAACTCGACCGTTTCCTGATGGAGATCGATGTCGACTACCCCGACCGTGAGGCCGAACGTCGCATCCTGTTCGAAACCACCGGCGCGGAAGAAACGCTGGCGAAGGCTGCGATGAACGCGGAACTGCTGCTCAGCGCGCAACGACTGGTGCGAAGGCTGCCGGTCGGCGATTCCGTCGTCGACGCCATCCTGTCGCTGGTGCGCGCCGCGCGGCCCAACCCGGAAGGCGAGAAGCTGATCGCCTGGGGACCGGGCCCGCGCGCCAGCCAGGCCTTGATGCTCGCCGTCCGCGCCCGCGCCCTGCTCGACGGGCGGCTCGCGCCCTCGATCGACGACGTGCTCGATCTCGCCGAACCCGTGCTCAAGCACCGCATGGCGCTGACGTTCACTGCGCGCGCCGAAGGCCGCACCATTCCTGACGTGATCAAGCAATTGAAGACGCGGATCGCTTGATGGCCGCGGAGAACAAGCGCCTGGACGAGGAGATCCTCGCAGTCCGACGTGCCGATGGCGAAAGCCGATCGCTCGCCGCGTCGCTGCCGCGCCTGGTGCTCGAGGCCCGCCGCATTGCCAACAACGTCATCCATGGCTTGCACGGCCGCCGCCGCGCAGGCGCCGGCGAGAGCTTCTGGCAATATCGCCGCTTCGTCTCCGGCGAGCCGTCGCAGAATGTCGACTGGCGGCGCTCGGCGCGCGACGATCATCTTTACGTCCGCGAGCAGGAGTGGGAGGCGGCGCACACTGTCTGGATCTGGCCCGACCGCTCGCCGTCGATGGCGTTCGCGTCCAAGCAGGCGCGCGATTCCAAGCTCGAGCGCGGCCTGATCGTCGCCTTTGCGCTGGCCGAGTTATTGGTCGCCGGCGGCGAACGCGTCGGCATTCCCGGCCTGATGAACCCGACCGCGAGCCGCACGGTCATCGACAAGATGGCGCAGGCGATGCTGCATGACGATGCGACCCGGGCCAGCCTGCCGCCGTCCTTTGTGCCGTCGGCGCTTTCCGAGATCGTGGTGCTGTCGGACTTCTGGTCACCCATTTCGGAAATCCGAACCACGCTCGCCGGGCTGTCGGCCTCGGGCGCGCACGGCACGGTGATCCAGGTCGTCGATCCCGCCGAGGAAACCTTCCCCTATTCCGGCCGCGTTGAATTCGTCGAACCCGAAGCGGGCACTGCGATTACCGCGGGCCGCGCCGAGAGCTGGGCCAGCGACTATGTCGCGCGCGTCGCGCTGCATCGTGACGAGATCCGCGCCGAGACCAACCGGCTCGACTGGTTGTTCTCGACCCATACCACCAGCCGTTCCGCGGCGGAGCTGCTATTGTTCCTGCATAACGGCATGACGGTGAGCAAGGCCAGCGTACGGTCCACCGTCAAAGTGGGTCTCGGCGCATGATCGCAGGCCTGCCGCTGTCCTTTGCCGAACCGATGCTGCTGCTCGGCCTTCTGAGCCTGCCGGCCCTTTGGTGGCTGCTCCGCGTGATGCCGCCACGGCCGCGGCGTATCGAATTTCCGCCGACCAGATTGCTGTTCGACATCCAGCCCAGGGAAGAAACGCCCTCGCGCACGCCATGGTGGCTGACGCTGCTGCGCCTCCTCGCCGCCGCGCTCGTCATCTTCGCCGCGGCCGGGCCGATCTGGAATCCGCAGACCGGGCTTGCATCCTCCAAGGCGCCGCTCGTGATCCTGCTCGACGACGGCTGGAGCTCGGCCTCGAGCTGGGACGCCCGGATCAGGGCCGCCGACGAACTGATCGCCAGTGCGGACAATGACCGCCGCGGCATAGCGCTGGTGCCGCTGTCGGAGCCCGCGCGCGACATCACGCTGATGCCGGCCGGCACCGCGCGCGTCGCGCTACGGCAGCTCGCGCCGAAGCCCTATTCGATCGACCGCGTCGACACGCTGCCGGTGATCGATCGGTTCCTGAAAGCCACCGGCGATGCCGAGATCGCCTGGCTGTCCGACGGCGTCGACACCGGGCGCGGCACAGAATTCACCGAAGGGCTCGGCAAGCTGGTCGAAAACCGCACGCTGACGATCTACGAGGGCGGTGCGCCGTCCGCGCAGGCGCTCGTTGCCGCCGAGAACGCCGCGGCCAAGATGACCGTGAAGGTCCTGCGCACCGAGACCGGCATCACTTCCGGGACGGTTCGCGCGCTGGATGCCAAGGGCTCGCCGATCGGCGAGGCGCGCTACGCCTTCGCGCCGCAGGATCGCGAGACCGAGGCATCGTTCGATCTCCCGGTCGAACTGCGCAACGACATCGCCCGGCTGGAGATATCAGGCGAGCGCTCCGCCGGCGCGGTGCAGCTCCTCGACAAGAGGTGGCGGCGCCGTGCGGTCGGCGTCGTCTCCGGCGCGACCAACGACACCGCGCAGCCGCTGCTCGCCTCGACCTTCTACCTTTCCCGCGCATTGTCGCCATTCGCCGATGTGCGTCTTGGCGACCGCGGCGCGCCTCAGCAGGCGATCGCCCAATTCCTCGACCAGCGGCTGCCGATGATCGTGATGGCCGATGTCGGCACGCTGTCGCCGGATATCCGCGAGCGGCTGAATGCCTGGATCGACCAGGGCGGCGTGCTGGTGCGTTTCGCCGGCCCACGGCTGGCGCAAGCCGATGACGATCTAGTGCCGGTGAAGCTGCGCCGCGGTGGCCGCGTCCTCGGCGGCAGCCTGACCTGGGAGAAGCCACAGCATCTAGCGTCGTTCACGGCCGAGGGCCCGTTCGCCGGTCTTCCAGTGCCGAAGGACGTTACCGTGAGCCGGCAGGTGCTGGCCGAGCCGGATGCCGTGCTCGCCACCAAGAGCTGGGCGTCGCTGGAAGACGGCACGCCGCTCGTCACCGGCGAGCATCGCGGCAAGGGCGTGGTCAGCCTGTTCCACGTCGGCGCGGACTCGCGCTGGTCGGACCTGCCGATGTCCGGCACTTTCGTCGAGATGCTGCGGCGGCTGGTCGACATGTCCGGCTACACCTCGACGCCTGGTGCTGGAGTGGCCGGCGAAGCCAAGGCCGAGACCGTGGCGCCGCTCCGCACGCTGGATGGCTTTGGCGCGTTCGGTCCGCCGCCGTCGACCGCCAAACCAATGCTGGCCGACTATCGCGACCGCGCGACACCGGATCACCCGCCCGGCCTCTACGGCCCGGCTGACGCCCCGATCGCCGTCAACACGCTGGCGACCGCCGACCGCATCGCCCCGCTCGACACGTCTGCCCTGCGTGCACGGCGGGCGAGCTACACCAATGCCGAGCCACGCGACCTCCGCGGCATCCTGCTGTCATCGGCGCTCGGCCTGTTCCTGCTCGATGCCATCGTGGTGGCCATGCTCGGCGCCGGCCTTGCCGCGCTGTGGCGGCGGCGCGCGGCACCTGCGGCGCTGGCGCTCGCCTTCCTGCTGGCATCGATGGCGCCGTCCGCCACGCGCGCCGAGAACAGCGACGACTTCGCCATGAAGGCGGTTTCGCAGACGCGGCTCGCTTATGTCGTCACCGGCAATGCCGACGTCGACTCCATCGTGAAAGCCGGCATGTCCGGGCTGACACTGTTCCTGGCGCAACGCACCGCGCTGGAAGCCGGCGATCCCGTCGGCGTCGACCCCGCGCGCGACGAACTCGCCTTCTTCCCGCTGATCTACTGGCCGATCGTGCCCGGCGCGCCAAAGCCTCCGCAGGACGCGATCAACAAGATCGACGCCTATATGAAGCAGGGCGGCACCGTGCTGTTCGACACCCGCGACGCCGTCGAGGTGCCGCCCGGCGACAATGGCGGCTCGCAGACGCCGGGCATGCAGGCGCTGCGCGAGATCCTGTCCTCGCTCGACGTGCCCGAGCTCGAGCCGGTGCCGCGTGAGCACGTGCTGACCAAGACGTTCTACCTGTTGCGCGACTTCCCCGGCCGCTTCACTTCGGGCCAGACCTGGGTCGAGACATTGCCGCGCGAAGACGATGACGAGGCCGCACAGCGTCCCGCCCGCGGCGGCGACGGCGTCTCGCCGATCATCATCACCTCCAACGATCTCGCCGGCGCCTGGGCGATCCGGCCCGACGGCCAGGCGATGTTGCCGCTCACCCCCGGCGAGCCGCGCCAGCGCGAATTCGCCTTCCGCGCCGGCGTCAACATCGTGATGTATACGCTGACCGGCAACTACAAGGCCGACCAGGTGCACGCGCCGGCCCTGATCGAGCGGCTGGGACAATGATGCGCATGATACGCTGGGACATTCACCACGCACACGCCGTCATGGCCGGGCTTGTCCCGGCCATCCACGCCTCGCCACTCGGCACGAAGAACGTGGATGCCCGGGACAAGCCCGGGCATGACGATGCGGATAGGTTCGCATTATGAATTACGGCATTGCCTTCACGCCGCTGGTGCCCTCGCTCGTGCTGTGGATCGGGCTTGCGGCGATCGTCGTCATGGCGGCACTGCTCCTGCTGTCGCGCACGCGCGGCGCATGGATACGCGTCGCGGCGCTGGCGCTCATTTTGCTCGCGCTTGCCAACCCCTCCTTCACCCGCGAGGACCGTGAACCCTTATCCTCGGTCGCCGCCGTCGTGATCGACAAGAGCCCGAGCCAGAATTTCGGCACGCGCAACCAGGAGACCGCGAAGGCGCAGGAGGCCTTGGTCGACAGCCTGAAGAAGATCAAGGGCCTGGAAGTGCGCGTCGTCGACGCCGGCCAGGCCGACGGCGAGACCGACGGCACCAAGCTGTTCGGCGCATTGTCCTCCGCATTGTCGGACGTTCCGGTCGACCGTGTCGCCGGTGCCTTCCTGATCACCGACGGCCGTGTGCACGACATCCCGGCCAATGCCGCCGGCCTCGGCTTCCAGGCGCCGGTGCACGCGTTGATCACCGGACGCAAGGACGAGCGTGATCGACGGATTGCAATTTCGGCCGCGCCGCGCTTCGGCATCGTCGGCCAGACCCAGACCATCACCTACCGGCTCGACGACCAGGGCGTGACCGGCCAGAGCGCCAGGATCACCGTGCGCCGCGACGGCGAGGTGATCAACGAGCGTACGCTGCAGAGCGGCCAGACCGCCAATGTCGACATCGATATCAAGCATGCCGGACCCAATATCGTCGAGATCGAGGCATCTCCGCTCGACAATGAACTGACGCTGGTCAACAACCGCGCGGTGGTTGCGATTGACGGCGTGCGCGACAAGCTGCGTGTGCTGCTCGTCTCGGGTGAGCCGCATTCCGGCGAGCGCACCTGGCGTAACCTGCTGAAGTCCGACGCCAGCGTCGACCTCGTGCATTTCACCATTTTGCGTCCGCCGGAAAAGCAGGACGGCACGCCGATCAATGAATTGTCGCTGATCGCGTTTCCGACCCGCGAGCTGTTCCAGCAGAAGATCAACGAGTTCCAGCTCATCATCTTCGACCGCTATGCCCGCCAGGGCGTGCTGCCGATCGCCTATTTCGACAATATCGCGCGCTACGTCCGCGCGGGGGGCGCGGTGCTGGTCTCCGCCGGTCCGGACTATGCATCCACCACCAGCATCTGGCGTACGCCGCTCGACTCGGTACTCCCGGCCGAACCCGTCGGCGTCACCGAGAAGCCGTTCTATGCACATCTCTCCGACGCCGGAAAGCGCCACCCGGTGACGCGCGGGCTGGAAGGCTCGAACAGCGAGCCGCCGCATTGGAGCCGCTTCTTCCGTACCGTCGACACGCGCAACGCCATCGGTCAGCCCGTGATGACCGGCGCCGACGGCAAGCCTCTGCTGCTGCTGTCGCGCTTCGGCGAGGGCCGCGTCGCGCTACTGCTCTCCGACCACATCTGGCTGTGGGCGCGCGGCTATGAGGGCGGCGGTCCGCATCTCGACCTGCTCAGGCGGATGTCGCACTGGCTGATGAAGCAGCCCGATCTGGACGAGGAAGCGTTGCGGCTGCAGCTCCAGGGCCGCGATCTCTCCGTGGTGCGCCAGACCATGGGCGACAGCGTCCCGCCGGTCACCGTGACCTCGCCAAGCGGCGCCACGCGCGAGATGACGCTGACCCAGGGCGAGCCGGGCGAATGGAAGGCGACGCTGCCCGCCAACGAGCTCGGCCTGTGGCAGGCGACCGACGGCACGCTGAAGGCGCTGGTCAATGTCGGTCCGACCAACCCGAAGGAATTCTCGGAAGTGACCTCCACGACCGAGATGCTGAAGCCGCTGGCGCAGGCAACAGGCGGCGACGCCCGCCGCGTGGTCGACGGCAGCAGCCTCGACATGCCCCGCATCGTGCCGGTCCGTGCGTCGAGCGTGTTCCGCGGCGAGGGCTGGATGGGCGTCAGGATGCGCGACGCCAGCGTCGTCAAGGGCGTCGGCGTGCTGCCGATGTTCGCAGGGCTGATTGGCCTGTTGCTGCTGCTCGGCGCCTTCGCCGCGACGTGGCTCCGCGAGGGGCGGTAGGCGAAATCGGCCACGGTCTCCCCTCATCCCGAGGAGCCGCGAAGCGGCGTCTCGAGGGATGGGCTCCGAGTGAGATCAGGGCCTCATGTTCGAGACGGCGCTATGCGCCTCCTCGCCATGAGGGTCTATCGTCCGCGCCGTTGCAACAATCACACAGCCTCAACTGATCGCGCGACGCTCGCCCGAGCCGCGGTTGACACCGCCATCTCCTTCCGATGTTATAATGTAACATCGGGCCGGTCAGGGTAGGCCGTCCCCCGGGGGTGGGCATAGATTCGTGAAGTGGATTCGAAAACACGTCAAACTTGGCGCGCGGCTGGCGCTGTTCGCGCTCGCCGTCCAGTTTGTGCTGTCGTTCGGCCACTTCCATCCGGCGCAGGCCGCTCCCGCTCTCCAGACCGCGACATCGCAGACCGACTTCCTTCGTGCTGCGGACCTCGTGGT
The DNA here is from genome assembly GCF_059512385.1 of Bradyrhizobium sp. Crot121. Classification (NCBI taxonomy): domain Bacteria; kingdom Pseudomonadati; phylum Pseudomonadota; class Alphaproteobacteria; order Hyphomicrobiales; family Nitrobacteraceae; genus Bradyrhizobium; species Bradyrhizobium sp. Crot121. The sequence goes on from NZ_JCAMOR010000013.1 coordinate 133,113, forward strand.
CACGGACGCGGCGAGCCTGTCCGCGCCCCAGCAACAATCTCCGCACCAGGATAACCATCAGCAGCCCGCCGACGGCTGCGCCATCTGCGCCGTCATCACGATGGCGCACGGTATGCTGTTCGCAACGTCTCCGGTGCTGTTGCTGCCGCAGGCGATCGAACTTCTCCAGCTCACCACCGAAGCCGGCTTCGCCTATCTCGGCACCGCCCATCGAGCGTTCCAGTCGCGCGCGCCACCCCTCTCCTGATCGATTGACCGAACCGCCTTCGCACGCCCGCTGCTCAAGCGAGATGCGAAGCACATCGCAATCGGGTCCGTCGGCTCGGCCGACGACATCAGGATCAGGAAAATGGGATTCAAGAAAAAACGAGCCTTCCACATCGGTGGAGCGAGCTGGCTGGTACTATGTGCGCTCGGCAGCGGCGCGATCGCTCAGGATGCACCCGCAGCGGCGCCGGCAACGCAACTGCCTGACATCAACGTGACGGCACCAAGTCCGATCGTGCGGCGCCACCGGGCCGTTGCTCCGGCGCGCGCCCCCGTTCGCGCCGCGCGCAGCACGCCCGGCCGCAATCGCGAGCGCGTAGCCCAACAACCGCAGCCCGCGCCGGCCGCGCCGCCAGCGCCACAGCAAGGGGTGCTGCAGGTCGTGACCGATCAGTTCGCAACGGTCACCGTGGTGCCGAACGAGGAAATTCGCCGCGAGGGCACCGCACAGCTCGGTGACCTCCTGTTTTCCAAACCGGGCATCACCGGCTCAACCTTTGCGCCGGGCGCTTCGAGCCGGCCGATTATCCGAGGTCTCGACGTCAATCGCGTTGGGATCATCGAGAACGGCAATAACGCCGGCGGCGCCTCGGATCTCGGTGAGGATCATTACGTGCCGGTTGATCCGCTCGCCACCAACCAGGTCGAGGTCATTCGTGGTCCGGCGGCGATGCGTTACGGCTCGACTTCGATCGGAGGCATCGTCAGCGCGACCAACAACCGCATTCCGGACGCCCTTCCCTCATGCGCGGCCCCGCCGTTCCAAACCTACGGCCTGCCGGCGAAAGCGCCGCTGGCCGGCGCGCCTTCGTCACCTTGCGTGAACGTCGAGACGCGAACAGCGGTGAACTCCGCCGACCGTGGCGTCGACGGCGGCATCCTGCTCGATACCGGCGCAGGCAATTTCGCTTTTCACGCCGACGCCTTTGGTCGCAAGGCCGGCGATTACGACATCCCGAGCTATCCCTACTTGTTCGACCACTCAAGACCGGTGAACTACCGCCAGCCGAACTCGGCCATGCAGGCGGATGGTGCCTCGATCGGCGGCTCGTATATCTTCAATGGCGGCTTCATCGGCGCCGCAATCACCCAAAACGATACACTTTATCACATCCCTGGTATCGACGGCGCCGACCATCAGACCCGGATCGACGCACATCAGACCAAGATCACCATGAAAGGCGAATACCGGCCGGATGCCGCGGCCATCGACGCAATCCGTCTCTGGGCCGGCGCGACCGACTACAGACACAACGAGCTTGGGCTGGCGGATCCAGCCAATCCCTTCAGCGACGGCGTACGCCAGACCTTCACCAACAAGGAGCAGGAGGCCCGCGTCGAGGTTCAGTTGATGCCGTTCAACGCGCGCTTTGCCGAGGTGACCACCGCGTTCGGCCTGCAGGGCGGCCACCAGGAATTGACCGCTCCGAGCCCGGACGATCCCGGTTCGCTATTCAACGGCCTGTGGAATCCGAACAACAACAACCGTATCGCCGGCTACGTCTTCAACGAGTTCAAATTCTCCGAGACGACCAAAGCGCAGATCGCCGGCCGTATCGAGCATGTCGAGTTGCACGGCTCGACGCCGAATTTCCCACCCGACTTCCTGCCCGACGGCAATCCGCAGTTCAACATCGCCCGCAATCCGTCCTTTACGCCGAAAAGCGGCAGCATCGGGTTGATCCAGAACCTGCCCTACGATCTCGTCGGCAGCATCACCGCGCAATATGTCGAGCGCGCGCCCAAACCCGCCGAACTGTTTTCGCGCGGGCCGCATGACGCCACCGCCACCTTCGATATCGGCAATCCAAACCTGACGATCGAGACCGCGAAATCGGTCGAGATTGGCCTGCGCAAGGCGACCGGGCCGTTCCGTTTCGAGGCGACCGCCTACTACACCCATTTCGACAATTTCATCTTTCGCCGGCTCACCGGCGTGATGTGTGACGGGGACTTCAATTCCTGCGGCGCGCCCGACGGTGAATTGAACCAGGCGGTCTATTCCCAGCGCAACGCCACCTTCCGCGGCGGCGAGTTCCAGAGCCAGCTCGATATCGGGCCGCTCTATAGCGGCATCTGGGGCATCGAGAACCAGTTCGACATCGTCCGCGCCACATTCAGCGACGGCACCAACGTGCCACGCATCCCGCCGATGCGCCTCGGCGGCGGCGTCTATTGGCGCGACGCCAACTGGTTCATGCGGGTCAACCTGCTGCACGCGTTTGCACAGAACGACGTCGCTCCGATCGCGGAGACGCCGACGGCGGGCTACAACCTGCTAAAGGCGGAGGTCAGCTACAACACCAAGCTCGACCAGTCCTGGATCGGCGCACGCGAGATGACGGTCGGCCTCGTCGGCAACAACCTGCTCAACGAGAACATCCGCAACTCCGTCTCCTATACCAAGGACCAGGTGCTGCTGCCCGGCATTGGCGTCAGGGCCTTTGCGAACCTGAAGTTCTGAGCCGGTTCCTTCTCCCTCTTTCGCTTGCTGCGGAAGAGGGAGAGCACGGTGACTTCCTCTACCGTGCCTTGCTCCAATCGGGGCCGATCGGACCGGAAACGTCGGCGAAGGCGCCCTCCACCAGTTCGGCCACCAGCAGGCGGTTGTAATCGACCGGGCCGGGCATGGTCGCCCTGCCCTTCGGGACCACCTTGAAGCCGACGCGGCTGTAGTAAGGCTCGTCGCCGACCAGGATCACGAGGCGGTGCCCTTTGGCCTTGGCATCGGAGAGCGCGCGGTCGAGCAGCGCGCGGCCGACGCCGCGGTCACGAAAAGGCGGCTCCACGGTCAATGGGCCCAGCATCAACGCCGGCGTGTCGCCGATCATGACGGGCAGTTGCCTGACCGAACCGACCAGGAGCGTGCCGATGCGCGCGGTGAAGGACAGATCGAGCAGATGGTCGACATGTTCGCGCAGCCGATAGGCGCTAAGCACGAAACGGCCCGGCCCGAACGTGCGTTCATGCAGGCGTTCGATCGCCTGGGCGTCGTTCGGCGTTTCCGGCAGGATGGTCAGCGACAAATCACTCATGGTGATGCGCGGGATAGCACCTGGATCGGGCGCGGTCCATCGCCCGCGTCATTTCTTGTTAATAGCCGGCTGGGACAGGTAGGCGAGCAGTTTCATCTCGCGGCGGCCGCGCGTCACCGTGTCAAGCACCAGCCCTGATGAGACCGACAGCATCGCCACGATCATGAGGCCGGTCGACAGCACCGCCGTCGGCAGCCGCGGCACGATGCCCTCTTCGATGAACGTGATGACGATCGGGATCGCCAGCACGATCGAGATCAGCGCGAGGACCACGCCGATGCCGGTGAAAAACCGCAGCGGCTTCTCTGAACGGTAAAGCCTCAGGATGGTTCCGAGAATCCGAAACCCGTCGCGCCAGGTGTTCAGCTTGCTGACCGATCCCTCCGGCCGGGCATAATAGGGCGTCTCGATCTCGCCGACCGGCAATGCCAATTCCAGCGCATGGACGCTGAGCTCGGTCTCGATCTCGAAACCGTCCGACAGCACCGGAAAGGACTTGACGAAGCGGCGCGAGAACACCCGATAGCCGGACAGGATGTCGCGGAATGCGTGGCCAAACACGGCGGACAGGAAGCCGGTCAACATCCGGTTGCCGGTGCGGTGGCCTCTTCTGTAGGCGGCGGCGGATTGATCGATCCGGACGCCGACCACCATGTCGAGATGATCGTTCACCAGCGTCTCGATCATGCGCGAGGCGCTCGGCGCGTCATAGGTCGCATCGCCATCGACCAGAACATAGATGTCCGCATCGACGTCTGCGAACATCCGCCGCACCACATGTCCTTTGCCTTGGCGCCGCTCGCTGCGGACCTCTGCACCCGAGGCACGCGCGATCTCGGCGGTGCGGTCGCGCGAGTTGTTGTCATAGACGAAGATCTGCGCCTCCGGCAGCGCCTTGCGGAAATCGGCAACCACAGTGCCGATCGCCGCTTCCTCGTTGAAACACGGCACAAGCACCGCGACGCGCAATGCGGACGCCGCCATCGCCACCGTCGCTGACCGAGCCATGACGTCCTCGCTCACCATCAGGCACTCGCTTTTTGCGGCACGCCAAAATCATCCGCGAGCTTCGGCGCCCAATGATCCAGGGTAGCGAATAACAACGTCCACAATGACAGCATGACAATCGGGATCACGTAATAGGGCGTGAAGACGGGATGGCTCATGAAGAAGATCAGATTGATGACGAGGTTAAGCGCGACCACGGCGACAATCTGTCGTGTCGCCACGCGCCCCCCTGACCGCCACAGCGCCACCACCCAGGCGATCGCAATCAGCAGCAGCGGGAATTGCGCATCTCGCACATATTGCAGCAGGACGGACGCATCCAATGCCGGCGGCACCGCGTCGACACCGCCATAGGTGGTCGAGAACGGGCTTCCCGCATTGATCGCATTCGCGATCAGTGTCGGTGCCATGCCGATCAGGAACGCGATGCCGAACGAAAGACCTTGCCAAAAGGTGTTCATGTTCCGTGCGCGCAGGAAGGCGATAAGGAAGAACACCGCATAGCCTGCCGACAGAAACAGGTTCGGCAGACGGAAATTGACGGAAAGGCCGATCAACAAGCCGACCGACGCGGCAAGCAGGATGCGACGTGCGCCGCTACTCGCAAACAGCCGCGCGGTCAGGAATCCGGTCAGCGCGCAGACGATCATGGTCGGCGCCACGGAATAGCTTGCCTTGCTCGGGTTGATCATCAAATAGAGCGCCACGATACCGAACAGGCCGGCGAGCACGACAGCGGAACGCGTGGCAGCGCGGGCCAGGGCAAGCAGCGCGACGGCGAAAATCGCGATCGACGCGGCGGCATAGAGCGGAGTCACCTGGAAGCCCGACGGAAACAGCGCGAGCACAAAGCCGGTGCCCGGCGGATATTGCAGCACGACCTTGTTCAACGCCGCCGTCAAGGTGTGGCACGGCCAGCGCGCGGGATCGCCCGGATCCGGGAAGTGGATCTCCTGGAGTTTGCGCAGCGTGTAGCCGTCGTCATCCCTGACGACGTTCGTGTCCAGGCCGCTGGCGCCGAACCGCTGGAACAGATGCGCCTGGCGGAGGTAGCAGATGTCATCGTAGACGCCGCGGCTTTCGTTCCATTTCGAGATTGTCCAGATGTTGCTGATCAGGATCAGCAGCAACACGACGCCGAAGGCGGTTTTCAATTGTTTCATCCGGCCCCTGTCGCGGCGTTCCATCTTCAAGGTTGGGTCTTCTAGCACAAGCCGTCGCTAGCGCCATGTGGCGATCGGCGCCCCGCCATCGAGCACTTCGGCGATCCGCAGGCGGGTACCGGGCGTGGTGTCGGCGGGCAATGCCGCCGGATCGAAGAAACCGGTGTCCACGATCTCATGGTTCGGCTCCGGCAGGCGGTCCTGGCGGTACTGCCTGATGACGTAGACCGCGACATGGTCGCGGCGGGAGACGTGGCTGTTGAGGAAGACACCGTGCAGCACCGGGGCGCCCACAAGCTCGATGCGCCCCTCCTCCTCGAGCTCACGCCGCAGCGCTTCCATCAGCGTCTCGCCGACCTCGACGCCTCCGCCCGGCAGATACCAGCCGCTGACATAGCTGTGCTTGACCAGGAACACCTTGTTCTCGTGGTTAAGCACGACCGCACGCACGCCGAGCGTCATGCCGCGTGCCAGCCGAAAATAGAGATGGAACACCCGCCTGAGCTGCGGCTCGTAGCGCTTGCGCAAATCCATCAGGAACGTCACGAAAACCTCGACTGGAACGACAACGACGTTTGATCCTTGCGCGGAAGCCGCCCGCTTGCCAATAGAATGCGGACCATCAGGGAATAACCATGCCGCGGCTGTATATCACGGACAGGCCAACAGGGACGGAATGATGGCGGCGTTTCGGTTGGCGCATCTGTCCGATCCGCATCTGCCGCCGCTGCCGGTGGCGCGGCTGCGCGACCTCGCAGGCAAGCGCGCCTTCGGCTATCTGAACTGGACCCGCAACCGGCACAAATACCATCGGCGCGAGGTGCTGGATGCGCTGGTGGCGGACTTGCAGGGGCAACATCCGGATCACATTGCGATTACCGGCGATCTCGTCAATCTGGCGCTGGAGACGGAGTTCAAGCCGGCGCGCGCCTGGCTCGAGAGCGTCGGCCCGCCGGATCGCGTGACCGTCGTTCCCGGCAATCACGACGCCTATGTGCGGGCGACGCGGCATCGCTTCGCCACGACCTTCGCCGACTATCTGCGCGGCGATGGCGCAGATGGCGCCGCATTGTTTCCGTTCCTGCGCCGGCGCGGTCCGGTGGCCCTGATCGGGACATCCTCCGCGGTGCCGACGCCGCCCTTGATGGCGACCGGATGGCTCGGCCACGCGCAGCTCGCGGCGCTCGAGCGGATGCTGGCGGAGTTGTCGACCGAAGGTGCCTTCCGCGTGCTGCTGGTTCATCATCCCCTGCATTCGGATGCGCGCGTCAAGCGGCTCACCGACTCGCACAAGCTGCTCGATCTCATCAAGCGATACGGCGTGGAATTGATCCTGCACGGCCACGACCACATCCATTCCACGATGTGGTTCGACGGCCCCAGCGGCAAGATCCCGGCGATCGGCGCGCCCTCGGCTTCGGCGCTGCCGCGCCATCACTATCCGGCGGCGGCGTATAATCTGTTTTCGATCGAGCGCGACGGCAATGCCTGGCGCTGCGAGCAAGTGGTGCGCGGGATCGGCGACGATTTGCGCGTCGGGCGTCTGAGCGACACGCGGCTGGTGTGACGCTGCTAGAGATTGCCCAGGCTCGCGAACAGCGCGAGGCCGAACAGCGCGAGCGCGCCGAGGATGAAGCCGAGCAGGAACATCCCGAACCCGCGGCGGCGCCGCGGCTTCTCGGCGGGCACGGGCTCCGCCACCTTCGCCGTCGCCACCATCGCATGCTCGCGCTCGATTATGCGGCGGGCAACATAGTCGGTGACGGCATCGACGATGACAGGCACATCATGCGATTCGGCGAGCACGATGCGGCCGAAGCGAGTGTCCTGCACGAAGCGGTAGACCCGCTTGTCGCGTCCCATCACGACATGGGCAACGACATCGATCCACAGCCGTGGCGTCTCACCCTGGCTGATGCCGCGGTCGAACAGATCGACCTTTTCCGGCACCTGCGCAAACAAGGGATCAAGCGCCTCGTTCAAGATTTCCAGCCGCGCGACCTCGGCATCGCGCAGTTCGACGACGACGCCAGTGCGGTCCGCAGCCTCGATCCGCGCCTTGCGCAAGGCTTCGCGCAGCGTCGGCCGCATCTCGCTGGCGGCATTGCCGGTATTCTGGGCGTCCGACATCCCTTGCGGCCTCGTCCTGACGGGTTCTACGCCTATTAACCTATCAGTAACCGTTACGTCCGCAAAGGCCGTTGGTTCCCAAGGGGTTATCGCGCGACTTATCCCCAAGGGGCCCCAAAGGGGCGTCCCGAAATCAGACAGCCCCACCCGGAAATCCGGATGGGGCCGTCCGTCCTTGGACGTCTTCTTCTACGCTTGACCGTCGGCAGCCTCAGGCGGGGACACGGGAGGGCTCCTCCACGATGGAGAAGCGTACGCCGGCCTTGTGGCGGTTCTCTTCCGACACTTCGCGCCAGCAGTCCTCCGCTTCCTTGCGGGTTTTGAACGGACCTTTGACCTGGGCCGAGCCTTCGACGAGCTTATGGAAGTTCATCGAGCCGAACTCACCGCCGATCACCCAGAAATTGCTGCCTGTGGTCATGATAGTCTCCTGATCGATTCAACCGTTAGCCGAACTGGTTCATCGTGTTGTGGACGCCGCCCGCCTTCAGAGCGGCCTCGCCCGCGAAATATTCCTTGTGATCGTCGCCGATATCCGAGCCGGCCATGTTCTGATGCTTGACGCAGGCGATACCCTGACGGATCTCCTGGCGCTGAACGTTCTTCACGTACCCAAGCATGCCCTGCTCGCCGAAATACTCCCTTGCGAGATTATCCGTCGACAGAGCTGCCGTGTGATAGGTCGGCAACGTGATCAGATGATGGAAGATGCCGGCACGCTTGGCTGAATCGGCCTGGAAGGTGCGGATGCGCTCGTCGGCTTCGATTGCCAGCGGCGTGTCGTCGTATTCCGCCTTCATCAGCTCGGCACGGTTGTACTTGCTGACGTCCTTGCCGGCTTCCTTCATCGCATCGTAGACCTGCCAACGGAAGTTGAGCGTCCAGTTGAACGACGGCGAGTTGTTGTAGGCCAGCTTCGCGTTCGGGACCACCTTGCGGATCCGATCGACCATCTTGGCGATCTGCTCGATATGCGGCTTCTCGGTCTCGATCCACAGCAGATCGGCGCCGTTCTGCAACGAGGTGATGCAGTCCAGCACGCAGCGGTCTTCGCCGGTGCCGGGGCGGAACTGATAGAGATTGCTGGGCAGCCGCTTCGGACGCATCATCTTGCCGTTCTGGTTGATGATGACATCGCCGTTCCGAGCGTTGGCGGCCGTCACTTCCTCGCAATCCAGGAAGCTGTTGTACTGGTCGCCGATATCGCCGGGCTTGTGGCTCACGGCGATCTGTTGCGTGAGGCCGGCGCCGAGCGAGTCGGTGCGGGTCACGACGATGCCGTCTTCGACGCCGAGCTCAAGGAAGGCGTGACGGCAGGCGCGGATCTTCGCCAGGAAGACCTCATGCGGCACGGTGACCTTGCCGTCCTGGTGGCCGCACTGCTTCTCGTCCGAGACCTGGTTTTCGATCTGCAGGGCGCAGGCGCCCGCTTCGATCATCTTCTTGGCGAGCAGGTAGGTCGCTTCCGCGTTGCCGAAGCCGGCATCGATGTCGGCGATGACGGGCACGACGTGGGTCTGGAAGTTGTCGATCTTCTCGATCAGCGCCTTTTCCTTGGCCTTGTCGCCTTCCTTGCGGGCGGCGTCGAGCGCGCGGAAGATATCGTTCAGCTCGCGGGAGTCCGCTTGACGCAGGAAGGTGTAGAGCTCCTCGATCAGGGCCGGCACCGAGGTCTTCTCGTGCATCGACTGGTCGGGCAGCGGTCCGAACTCGGAGCGGAGCGCGGCGATCATCCAGCCGGACAGGTACAGATAACGGCGATCGGTCGTGCCGAAATGCTTCTTCACCGAAATCAGCTTCTGCTGGGCGATGAAGCCGTGCCAGCAACCCAGCGACTGAGTGTACTTGGTGGGGTCGCCGTCATAGGCGGCCATGTCGGCGCGCATCAGCGCCGCGGTGTAGCGGGCGATATCGAGGCCGGTCTTGAAGCGGTTCTGCAGCCGCATGCGCGCCACGGCCTCGGCGGTCACACCGTTCCACGTGTCCTTGGTCTTGAGGAGTGCTTCGGCGGCTTCAATCTCGCTCAGATAGGAAGCCGGTCCCTGGATAGCCCGGTCGCTGATCCCACGTGGCTGGTAGTTCATGTCCGTGATCCTTGTCTTTGCCGTTCGTACTTCGATCGACATTCGTGACAGTGCGTTGCGAAATGCGTGTCAGGAGCTAAACGCGAAGCGGTTGAATTAGTACAGATACCTTGCATTCGAATGGTGATATCGTGTAACATCTGTTCTTGTGTGAAATGTCATTTTGTAAATTTTGTAATAAATAGGTCAGGAACGCTGCCATGCCTGCCGAGCCCGGAAAAAAGCTGTTTGTCGGCCCACGCTTCCGCCGGATCCGGCAGCAATTGGGGCTGTCGCAGACCCAGATCGCCGAGGGACTCGGCATTTCCCCGAGCTACGTCAACCTGATCGAGCGCAACCAGCGCCCGGTGACGGCCCAGATCCTGCTCCGCCTGGCGGAGACCTACGACCTCGACCTGCGCGATCTTGCGACCGCCGACGAGGATCGCTTCTTCGCCGAGCTCAACGAGATCTTCTCCGATCCGTTGTTCCGCCAGATCGACGTTCCCAAGCAGGAACTGCGTGACCTCGCCGAACTCTGCCCCGGCGTGACCCACGCGCTGCAGCGGCTCTATGCCGCCTATACCGAGGCGCGCCGCGGCGAGACCTTGGTCGCCGCCCAGATGGCCGACCGCAACGAAGGCGCCCGCTTCGAGGCCAATCCGATCGAGCGCGTGCGCGACCTGATCGAGGCCAACCGCAACTATTTCCCCGAACTCGAGACCGCGGCAGAGAATTTGCGCGACGAAATGAACGTGGCGGCCGACGGGCTGTTCGCCGCGCTCTCGGCACGGTTGCGCGAAAAACATTCGATCGTGACCCGGATCATGCCCGTTGACGTGATGCGCGAAACGCTGCGGCGCTTCGACCGCCATCGCCGGCAGCTTCTGATCTCCGAGCTGGTCGACACGCCGAGCCGCACCTTCCAGCTCGCGCTGCAGATCGGGCTCGCCGAATGCGGAGCAAGCATCGATTCCATCGCCGGTCGCGGCGGGCCGCTCGACGATGCGGCGCGGCGGCTCTACCGCATCACGCTCGCGAACTATTTCGCCGCCGCCGTGATGATGCCCTACCAGCCCTTCCTTAGCGCCGCGGAGGCGCTGAGCTATGACGTGCATGTGCTGGCGCAGCGCTTCAACGCCGGCTTCGAGCAGATCTGCCATCGCCTCACCACGCTGCAGCGGCCGAACGCGCGCGGCGTCCCGTTCTTCATGCTGCGCGTCGACAATGCCGGCAACGTGTCCAAGCGCTTCTCCTCCGGCACGTTTCCGTTCTCGAAATTCGGCGGCACCTGCCCGCTGTGGAACGTGCATTCGACTTTCGACACCCCGGACCGCCTGCTCAAGCAGGTGATCGAGCTCCCCGACGGCACGCGCTATTTCTCGATCGCGCAGATGGTGCGCCGGCCGATCGCCCCGCATCCGCTGCCGCAGCCGCGCTTTGCCATCAGCCTTGGCTGCGAGATCCGCCACGCCTCGCGCCTCGTCTACGCCGCCGGTATGGACCTCGAAAAGGCCGAGGGCACGCCGATCGGCGTCAACTGCCGCCTCTGCGAGCGCGAGAACTGCGCCCAGCGCGCCGAGCCGCCGATCACGCGCACGCTGATCCTGGACGAGAACACGCGGCGGGTGAGTTCGTTCGCCTTTTCGAATGCGCGGGAGTTGTGAGAGGCCGTAGGGTGGGCAAAGGCGCCCCTGCGCCGTGCCCACCATCCAGCGCCGCGCTCGGGATGGTGGGCACGCTTCGCTTTGCCCACCCTATAGGTCTCACGTTGTGTCGCGCGCTCTCCTCCGCCGTCAGGGTCGGATTTGAATGTCAAACAGCGTGAGGGATGCGAGTTCGCGTTCTCGCGGCGCGTTGCGTCCGAGTTTTGCTTCACTTTCCACCCTCCTCGATATCAGAGGGCGCAGGGAAAGCCGGGTGCCGGTCGCACCCATGGGTCCCGTGCAACAAAAAGCACGGGGGTAGGACCACAGGTTCAACCGAAGCATTCCGGCTTTCCCTGC